>CAYJND010000211.1:0-1504 GCA_964371565.1 uncultured Desulfovibrionaceae bacterium | reverse complement strand
AAAAGGTTCTTCCCCCAGACCCCCTTTCCAAAAAACTTTAATTGCGGCAACACCTTATCTTTGAAAGTAGGATTTAGGCGCAATGTAATTTTAAAATAGTGTCTCATTTATACTTACTTTTAAGATACTTATATAAAAAATTAAACTTCAGATCTTAGAAATCAAAATAAAATTTTCACCCAAGAGTTTATTATTAATCTGTAAACCCTCTTAATATTCACTTTCCCCCCACAAAAAAAACCCTTATACCTAGTATATTTTTTTTACCCCACTTTTCCCACTTGACGCCAAGGCCACACTTCCTTAAGATAAATCGTTTTGAACTATCATGCTAAAAAGTATTCATGTATAGGGCAGTAACGCCATATTGTCACCATCTTAAATAGCAAATGAGATAAATCAACCATGCCAAAACGCACTGATTTAAAAAAGATTATGGTCATAGGGGCCGGCCCCATTGTCATCGGACAGGCCTGTGAGTTTGACTATTCCGGCTCACAAGCCGTGAAAGCCCTCAAAGAAGAAGGCTATGAAGTTGTACTGGTTAACTCCAATCCAGCCACCATTATGACGGATCCAGGGCTTGCCGACAAAACCTACGTAGAGCCCATCGAACACGACACACTGACTGCCATTGTACGCAAAGAACGCCCCTGCGCCATTTTGCCTACCCTTGGCGGACAAACGGGCCTTAACGCGGCCTTAGGTCTTGCCAAAAGCGGCGTGCTGGAAGAGTGCGGCGTAGAACTTATTGGCGCAAAAGCCGATGTTATCGAAAAAGCTGAAAGCCGTGATCTTTTCCGCCAAGCTATGGATAATATTGGTGTAAAGATGCCAGCTTCGGGCATTGCTTATAATATGGATGATGTGCGCCGCCTTGGCGCCACCTTGCCTTTCCCACTTATTATTCGTCCTGCCTTTACCCTTGGCGGTACAGGCGGCGGCATTGCTTATAATATGGAAGACTTAGAAAACATTGCCGGCGGCGGACTTGCTGCTAGCCCTGTTTCCGAAGTTATGATTGAGCAATCGGTCATAGGCTGGAAAGAGCTAGAAATGGAAGTTATGCGCGACAAAAACGACAACTGCGTTATTGTATGCGGCATTGAAAATATCGACCCCATGGGCGTGCACACCGGCGACTCCATCACCGTAGCCCCCATTCAGACCCTTTCTGATGTGGAATACCAGACCATGCGTCAGGTTTCCATCGACATCATGCGCGAAATCGGCGTAGAAACCGGCGGATCCAACGTGCAATTTGCGCAAAATCCTGCCAATGGCGAGCTGGTGGTTATTGAAATGAACCCCCGTGTGTCTCGCTCTTCTGCTTTGGCTTCTAAGGCTACCGGTTTCCCCATTGCAAAAATTGCTGCAAAGCTAGCCATTGGTTATACTTTAGATGAGCTGCGTAACGACATTACCCGCGAAACTGCCGCTAGCTTTGAACCTTCCATTGACTATGTGGTCACCAAAATACCCCGCTTTACCTTTGAAAAATTCC
>CAYJND010000210.1:0-1563 GCA_964371565.1 uncultured Desulfovibrionaceae bacterium | reverse complement strand
TTGCAATATGCTGAATGTATTAATAAAAGGCAAAAAAAACTGTTTTTGCCTTTGCATAATGTTTACTTGACCCATGCCAATTACTACAAAAAGCTTTGGCTGGCAAGGAATTATACACGACTGAGCTATTTTGTATACACTATGGGGTGAGTAAAGTATAGGCTATAGACCTTATATTTGCTTACTAAAAAACTATGAATATGCCTGTAAAAACGACAACGCAGTAAAACTTGCCCCAGCATAAGGGCTCATATTTCGCTTTTACTTTATACCAAATCTATTTTACACTGCGAAAACTTTTTTATTTATATTTTACATAAGAAGCATTTTACGCTTCGTATAAAGGATAATTTCGTGCAACAACGCTCTTCTGCTCCTCTCATTATGCCTTGGCCCTTAGTTACGGCCATTTTGGGACTGGTTTTTTGTGCTTGGTCTGCTTATGGTAATGCTTTTCAAATCTGTCTTTCTGCCGGCTGTGAAATGAGCAAAGATATGTCCATAGGCGGCATTTCTTTATGGTGGTTTGGCTGTGCGGCCTTTGCAACGCTTATTATTTTATCTTTTAGTGGACGTCCGCTTTTGGGTGTCATTGTGTCTGGGCTTTTTTTGGTGGGCGATGCTGCCTTACTTATTCTTATGCTCATGACGGCCTCGTGCATTTCTTGCCTTATTGTGGCTATCTTTTTTGCCCTAGCTTATACTGCCTTTCGTTATGCTGGCAAAGGCTATGATACTATTGGGCGCTCTTGGTTGATACTCTTTTGGTGGCTACTTTTTGTGGCTAACCTTGGCGGTGTATTACGTGAAAATATGACCCCATGGGCCATGGTGGGTTCTGATGAACCCGCAGTAAATGTGTATTTTTCACCCACATGTCCTGCTTGTATGGATGCTCTTTCTGCCATGGCGCCTAATCCTACTGCGGCCTTTTATCCTGTGCTGAAAAAAGATAGTGAATTTGCTTTAGTGGCGCATATGGCGGATGCTTTGGCTGAGGGTAAAAATATTCAAGAAGCTTTAGTTTATGCACAAGGCGCCACTGACGAGCTACCCAAGCAAGGTGTTTTTGCAAAAGCTTTATTACATCTGCGTTTGCTCTTTAATGAATCTTATCTTTTGCGTAATGGCATAGAAACGGTACCTGTTATTGAATATAAGGGGTTGCCAGCCTTTTTAGCGCAAAAAGAAAGTGCCTTTACACAAGTTTTACCGCATACAGCGGCGCCCAAAGTACCTGCCACGGTAGAAAAAATACCCGCAGGGACTTTGCAAGTGCCCACAGGTTTAGAACCAGAAATATTTTTAGGTAATGGGGCATTTACCTATACAGGTGAAGAGGGTAAAGAGGGCTCTGGAGAGGGAGCTGGAGTGGATGCGCCTGGTTTTGACCAAAGCTCTGGACAAGGTTCTGGACAAGATGTTGGTATTGAAGATCTTTTAGACACTGGCGTTGCAGGCGCTTGTGGGGGGGCTACCGCTGAGCCTTGCCCCGAATAGGGCAGGCTGTTGAAAAAGCACCATCTACTGCGTCAGTTAAACAATCCAAACTGCTCATGTATG
>CAYJND010000209.1:0-1569 GCA_964371565.1 uncultured Desulfovibrionaceae bacterium | reverse complement strand
TGAACAAAAGGTTCTTCCCCCAGACCCCCTTTCCAAAAAACTTTAATTGCAGCGACGTTTTACCTTTGAACGTTTAGTTTTGTCGCAACGAAAATTTATTACATACTTAACTCCATGTTTCGTTAACAATCTGCGCCGCCATATTTGTATATGGTGGCTTTTTATTTGCTTTAAATTACATATTATATAGATATTTTCGCTTTTATAGACAGAGTATGAAAATACCATTGGCATCTATGAAATTGATGCCAATATTTTTATGCTATGTCTGTGTACACTTAGCCGAGTTAGCCCAAGGCTTATGATAAAATGCAATTGGTGTCGATGCAATTGGCATCAGCATTTTTGCATAACTCTTGGGCTAATATATGTGTACTGCAATATTTTTTTAGCTGGGTTAAGGCAATAATCCGATAGGTGAAATATGCGCGGAAAAGAAAATTTTAAGAAAGAAGTAGAACTGCTGGCGTTTTTGCTTTTTAGGGCATTGAAAAAAATAGGGGAGTGAAAAATACACTCCCCCATAAAGTATAAACAAGGTATTTTAGTTATTGATAGGCGATTTTGACGTAGAAACAGTATATATTTCGTGCGGATCTAAAATAAGTATAACAGAACCGTCACCCATGATGGTGGCGCCAGAGATACCCTTTAAATCGCCGAGATAAGAGCCTAGAGGCTTAATAACCACTTCTTGGCGCTCTAACAGTCTATCAACCACAATACCCAATCTGCGCCCATTGTCGTGAATAACTACCACAGAGAGTACATCGGGCTCAACATCAGGCGGAGGCAAGTTGAGTATTTCAGATAGCTCGATAATACCAAGCACTTCACCGCGTAAGGTTACAGCCTTACGTCCATTGATGTCTGTAAGTAATTCAGCATCAATCTTGGTGGTTTCAGATACGGCATCAAGCGGTATAGCAAACATTTCGTCAGCCACATTGACCATAAGGGCGTCAATAATAGCAAGGGTTAAGGGCAAGAGCAGGGTAAAACGTGTGCCTTTGCCAATTTCCGAAGAAATATTTACGCTACCTTTCAGGTTTTTAATATTGGTACGAACCACGTCCATGCCCACGCCGCGACCAGAGATATCGGTAATGGTTTCCGCAGAGGAGAAACCAGGGGCAAAGATAAGTTCCATAGCTTCTCGGTCGTCCAATTGCTTGGCGTCTTCGGGGGTAATAATACCCTTGCGAATAGCCACTTCACGCATCTTATCGGGGTCAATCCCCTTACCATCGTCTTCAATTTCAATGGCCACAGAGTTACCTTTGTGGAAGGCGCGTAAGACCACACGCCCCTTAACGGGTTTGCCGGCGGCAACGCGATCTTCTTGAGGTTCAATGCCGTGATCCACAGAGTTACGAATAAGGTGCACTAAAGGATCGCCAATAACTTCTACAACGCTCTTATCAAGCTCTGTTTCTTCGCCTTCGAGTATGAGGTCTACTTCTTTGCCACTTTTGCGCGAAAGGTCACGTACAAGGCGCGGGAAGCGTGAGAAGACAGAGGCCACAGGCACCATACGTACTTTCATGATGGTATCTTGTAAATCATCAG
>CAYJND010000208.1:0-1606 GCA_964371565.1 uncultured Desulfovibrionaceae bacterium | reverse complement strand
AGCAAAAGGGGTCTCCTTCCCCCCACAAAGAACTCATAATAAAATAGCGTATTAGAGGAAATATATGTTTCAAGTAAATCCCCATTATGCCAAATTACCTGGCTCTTATCTTTTTGCAGAAATTGGTCGTCGTGTGCGTGCTTTCCAAGCCGCTAATGCTGATATCAATGTTATTTCTTTAGGCATTGGTGACGTATCGGTGCCATTATCCCCTGCTGTTATCAAAGCTTTGCACGAAGCCACCGACGAAATGGCCAACGGCGCAGCTTTTAAGGGTTATGGCCCAGAACAAGGCTATGCTTTTTTGCGTGAAGCCATTGTGGAAACCGATTATAAAACCCGCGGCATGCATATTGAGGCTGACGAAGTTTTTGTAAGCGATGGTGCTAAGTGTGATGTAGGTAACTTTCAAGAACTTTTTGCCGCAGATACACGCATAGCCGTTACCGACCCTGTATACCCTGTATATGTGGATTCCAATGCCATGAGCGGGCGTACCGGCTCTTATATTAATGATAATTGGGATAAGCTTATTTATTTGCCTTGCACCGCAGAAAATAATTTTGTGCCAGATTTCCCCAAGGAAACACCGGATGTTATCTATCTTTGCTATCCCAATAACCCCACGGGAACAGTGCTTAACCGCGAAGCTCTTAAAGCTTGGGTAGATTATGCACGAGATAAAGGCGCCATCATTTTATATGACTCAGCCTACAAGTCTTTTATCAGCGGTGATGACATTCCGCATAGTATTTACGAAATTGACGGCGCCCGCGAAGTTGCTGTGGAGTTTCGTAGTTATTCTAAAACTGCTGGCTTTACAGGCCTTCGCTGCGCTTACACTGTGGTGCCCAAAGACTTGCAAGTTAATGGCCAAAAGGTAGATCTTAACGGCATGTGGAACCGTCGCCAATGCACCAAGTATAATGGCTGCCCTTATATTGTGCAAAAGGCCGCCGCCGCTGTGCATAGCCCTGCAGGGCAAGCCGAAAGCGACGCCATTATTAAAGGCTATATGGATAATGCCACCAAGGTACGCCAAACCCTGCTTGCCATGGGTATGGAAGTGTATGGCGGCGAGCACGCCCCTTATGTATGGGTACGCACGCCAAAGCAAGGCAGTGGCTATACGCCCTCGTGGGACTTTTTCCAACATGTGCTTGATAATGCTCACGTGGTTTGCACCCCTGGTGCAGGCTTTGGCCCAAGCGGCGAAAGCTATGTGCGCTTCACCGCCTTTGCTACACCTGCCAACACCGATGAAGCCCTCGCACGCTTAAAGGCTTCTTTGTAAAAAAATATTCGGGGAGGGAGAAATCTCTCCCCATGCCCTCATCTCAAAAAACCTGTGCGTTTATACGTAGACAAACAAAAGGCATTTTGATAGAGGATGAAAGCGCCGTGGGAAGGAGCCCTCTTCTTGCTATGAGCAAAAGGGTATGTATTTTCCCCGCAAAAACAAAAAATATACAAACCATCTAAATATAAGAAAAAATATTTTTATGGTTTTATTTAACTATTCTTTGCCCATATTATTCCTTGACAAAGAGGGAAAAGTAAGGCAAATACCACTTTCTCTTTTGGAGGTTTTTAATATGTATGCAAT
>CAYJND010000207.1:0-1613 GCA_964371565.1 uncultured Desulfovibrionaceae bacterium | reverse complement strand
GATATCGTGCGCCTGGGCGTTACCCTCTCCCCTCCCCAAAAAGATTAAACAAAAAATCTCAAAATAAAATTATGATAAAAAAACAAAAGAAAATTTTACAAAATATTTTCGCCGCAGGATTGGCGGCGGTGGCACCGGATGGCGCTGTTATGCGTGCTTTGCGTTTAGAGAAAAAAGCTACAGGCGATGTGCTTTGGGTTCAAGGTACGCCTTATGCTCTTAAAGGAAAGAAAATACTTCTTTTGGGCGCAGGTAAGGGCGTAGCCCCCATGGCAAAAGCATTGGAAGGTATGCTGGGTGAGTATATTGAAGGTGGCATGGTCATAGCTAAATATGATCATGGGCTAGAGCTTAGTAGAGTAGAGCTTAGGGAAGCAGCTCACCCTGTACCTGATGATGCTGGTGTGAAAGCCACGGCTGCATTGCTTAAGCTAGCGCAAAGTGCCACGGCTGAGCATATTGTGCTTTGTGTATTTACTGGAGGCGCCAGCGCTTTAACGCCAGCACCTGCCGAAGGTTTGAATCTTTGCCATATGCAAGAAACCACCGCGGCTTTGCTCGCGTGCGGAGCCGCCATTGAAGAGATAAATGCTGTACGTAAGCATCTGTCTATATTTAGCGGCGGACAACTAGCTAGAGCTGCACAGCCTGCACAGGTGGTGGGTCTTATGATTTCTGATGTTATTGGTGATGCTTTGGATGTGATAGCTTCGGGGCCCACAGTGCCTGATGCGTCTACTTTTTCCACCTGTTTTGGGGTGATACAAAAATATGACTTAGAACAAAAACTTCCGCAACCTGCATTTAGTCATTTACAAGCAGGTTTGCGCGGTGAATTACCTGATACGCCTAAAGCAGAAGATGCTTTTTTTGTGCAGGTGCGAAATACCTTGGTAGCCACCAATGATGACGCATTGGATGCCATGACTTCTTATGCTTCGGAGCAAGGTTTTGAGGTATGTGTGCTTGAAGAAGCTTTGCAAGGCGAAGCAAAGTACATGGCTGAATCCTTGGTTGGTATGGTGTGCGCCATGCAAAAAGAATTGAAAGCTGGTGATGCGCCTATATGTCTTTTGGCTGGGGGTGAAACCACGGTACAGATAAAAGGAAAGGGCAAAGGCGGACGTAATCAAGAAATGGCTTTGGCGGCGGGTATAGCCTTAGAAAATAAAGATGGCATTTACGCTCTTTTTGCAGGAACCGATGGGAACGACGGACCCACCGATGCCGCCGGTGGATTTGCCCATGGGCTGAGCATACAAAAACTTGGAGCGCGCGCGCAAGCTTATTTAGATAATAATGATAGCTACACGGCTTTAAGCTTGTCAGAGAATATTTTTATCACAGGTCCTACGCGTACCAATGTGATGGATGTGGCGGTGATACTTATTTACGCTGTATAGTGTGTGTTTTCTTTACCTTGCTTATTTTGGGGGGAGCTTTTCAAGCCTTTACACAATGAATTGTGTAAAGGCTTTGGAGCATTGACATATGTCAATGCGACCAAAAATTAAGAATAGGCGCAATTTATTTGTGCCGTTTAATGACTGATTTTTGTTTTCTTTAGTGGTCAAAAAAAGATCCCCCAAACCCCTCAAAAAAACAATGGCGAT
>CAYJND010000206.1:996-1702 GCA_964371565.1 uncultured Desulfovibrionaceae bacterium | reverse complement strand
ATCACCCGGCGTCGCGGCAAAAAAACCTATAACCAATCGGTTATGGTTATTGGGCAAGAAAAAGGTCACGGGGCAGAGTTTCGTAATGGTGGCTCGGTAAAACCTTGGGGTAATGCAAAAGCCCTGCAATATATGCGCGTTGCCGAAGCCGAAGGTATACCAATTCATACCTTTATCTTTACGCCTGGTTCTTATCCTGTAGAAGATTACCCCGGCGCTGCACAGCAAATTGCGCGCAATATTTACGGCATGGCAAAATTGCGCGTGCCTGTGGTGGCTGTTATTTCTGAAGGTGGCTCTGGCGGTGCTGAAGCCATTGGCCTTGCCGATAAGCGCCTTATGCTTTCGCACGGCTATTATTCGGTAATTTCGCCAGAAGGCGCCGCTGCCATTGAAGGTCGCATTAAGGCCGGTCAACGCGCCACCCCTGAGCTTATTGAATATTGCGCAGAGGCATTGCATATTACCGCCCATGACAACTTAAATGCTGGCTATATTGATCAAGTTATTCAAGAGCCACCCCTAGGCGCTCGTCCTACGCACTTTGATTTTTACCGCACCTTGCGTCAAGAAATCATTCGCTCCACCGACGAAGTGGTCATTAGCAGTCGCAAAATGCCAGGGCTACGCGGTATAGCTATCTCTCGCCGTCGTAATCCTGAAATCAATTTAGAAGAGCGCTATATGCGCTGGGCTTTGTCTTCTT
>CAYJND010000206.1:0-986 GCA_964371565.1 uncultured Desulfovibrionaceae bacterium | reverse complement strand
GTCTTCTTCTAACAAAGATCGTTTGGTGCGCTTGCGCCAAGAAAAATTCTTGCGCCTTTCACGCTATGCAGCTCGTGACCGTCGTCCTTGGTATGTGAAAAGCTGGCGTAAAGTTACTGGCGCAGCCCTTATGCGCTGGAATAAAATTAAATACGATTTTTATCGTAACCATCAGCGTAAGCTCTCTTTCTTCTGGGAAGAAGTGCAAAATGAATTTGCCATGCTTAAAAAACGCGCTAAAGCACCTTTTCAGCGCCTTGGCGGTAGCACCAGCGCCCCTGTAGATACCGAAGCCTTGACCAAGCTCTCTACTTGGAAAGATGAAGGGCGCGTGAGCCGTTGGAATTATATTTCTCCGCGCTTTAAAAATGACCGCACCCTCACCTGCCCCAATGCAGCCAAAGATGGTTGCCTTGACTTGTGGGGACCTGATCTTTTTGGTGAATTTGCCGGCGTATGTAGCTATTGCGGGCATCACTTCCCCATGGAGCCAGAATGGTATGTGCGCAACGTCTTTGATGCCGGCTCTGTGTTTGAATTTAACAAAGCCATTGAAGCCGGTAACCCTTTAGGCTTTAAAGACTTTGACAAGCGTATCCAAGACGCGCAGCAAAAAACTGGCGCCAAAAGTGGTTGCATGACCTTTGAAGCGTGCATTGACGGTGTTAAAGTAATTGTAGCCATGCTTATGGGCACTTTCCGCGGCGGTTCTGTAGGCGCAGCTGAGGGGCAAAAATTTGTGGAAGCTTGCGAGCTTGCCATGAAAAAGCGTTACCCCTTTATTGCTTATGTGCACGGTACTGCCGGCATTCGTATTCAAGAGGGTACACATGGTGTTATTCAAATGCCAAGATGTACCGTGGCTGTGCGTCGTTATATTGATAATGGTGGCTTGTATATGGTGCTGTATGATACTAACTCCTTTGCAGGCCCTGTGGCAAGCTTCCTTGGTTGCTCACCGTATCAATTTGCCGTGCGCTCATCCA
>CAYJND010000205.1:1003-1709 GCA_964371565.1 uncultured Desulfovibrionaceae bacterium | reverse complement strand
AAGCGTAAAACTCTTTTGCCTCCACGGTGACGAATCTCTAAGCCACCTAAACCCTAAAAGAGTCTTTTGCCTCCACGGTGACGAATCTCTAGGCTACAATAAACCCCCAAAAACAAACCTACGCCCGATTCCAAGCCCATTCCCCCCCCATTCCCCCTAAATCCCCTCCAAATCCCCCTCCCAAAAAACAAAAAAGTAAAATTCCCTCCTCAATCCCTTGACCTTTATCCAAGCTCTCTAGTATAAGATGGCATTCTCGTAATAAGTAAATTACATACTTGAGGTATTTTATGCGTAAAGCATCTATGGGTATTACTCCCGAAGGCTGGCCTTGTATTTTTCTCTGCGCTTTCACGGCGCTTGTTTTTGCTTTTTTCTGCTGGCCTATGGCTGTGGTTTTTGTCATTTTAACATGGTTTTCCGCACACTTTTTTCGTGATCCAGAGCGTGTGGTGCCCCAAGCAGCTGGCCTTGCCATAAGCCCGGCTGATGGTAAAATTATTCGTATTGATAGACGTCCTCACCCTTTTACGGGCGAAGAGACCATGTGCATTTGCATTTTTATGAATGTGTTTAGCGTGCACGTTAACCGCGCCCCTGTGAGCGGTGAGGTAACAGATATTGCTTACCATGCGGGCAAGTTTTTTAATGCCGCATGGGATAAAGCCGCCACCGATAATGAGCGCTGCGCTTATGCCATGCGTGA
>CAYJND010000205.1:0-993 GCA_964371565.1 uncultured Desulfovibrionaceae bacterium | reverse complement strand
TACCGAAGGTAACGATTGGGCCATGGTGCAAATTGCCGGTCTTATTGCGCGCCGTATTGTGTGCCGTACCGACATTGGCGATACCTTACAAAGGGGCGAGCGCTTTGGCATGATCCGTTTTGGCTCGCGAGTAGATGTGTATATTCCCGAAGAATATTCTCCTGCGGTATCCATTGGTGAGCAAGTCTTTGCCGGTCAAAGCATTGTGGCACGCAAAGACTAAAAGTGAGTTAGAAATGGAAGTGAGAAAGCCCAGCCGAAAGGCCATTTATTTACTGCCTAATATGATTACTACAGCCAGTCTTTTTTCTGGCTTTTTGGCTATTATTTGGGCTTCTTCCGGTAGGTATCAAGAGGCTGCCATGGCCATTTTTTTCTCCGCCCTTATGGATGGCTTGGATGGAAAAGTGGCCAGACTTACCAATACTGCCAGTGAATTTGGTATACAATACGACTCTTTGGCAGATTTAGTGGCCTTTGGTGTGTCACCTTCCCTGCTTATGTGGCATTGGCACCTGCACGCTTTTGGGCGCTTTGGCATTGCCATATGCTTTATCTTTACCGCCTGCGCGGCTTTACGTTTGGCACGTTTTAATGTGTCTACCGCTGTAACCAATAAGAAATTTTTCATAGGCTTACCTTCGCCTGCGGCGGGCTGCACCGCGGCAAGTTTAGTTCTCTTTGCCAAATTTTTTCCAGATTTTATGCAAAATGCCATACCGGCATTTTGTCTTGGATTTACCTTGCTTTTGGGTATGCTTATGGTAAGCCGCGTGCGCTATTATTCTTTTAAAGAATATGCCTTTTTGCGCGCGCATCCCTTTAGCTCCATGGTAACGGTGATCTTGCTTTTTGCTCTTTTGGCCTCGCAACCCAAGCTTTTAGCTTTTGCCGTGGCCTTGGTATATATAGTGGCAGGTCTTGTCTACACCTATATTGTTCTTCCCCGTCGTAACCGCGAGCTACTTCGTGGCCCTGTGCTACAAGATGACT
>CAYJND010000204.1:0-1780 GCA_964371565.1 uncultured Desulfovibrionaceae bacterium | reverse complement strand
GTTTGACGCAGTGCGCGCGTAAAAGGTAAATTTTGGATACAGGGCGCAAAAGTCAGCACGCAACAAACAAAAAAATCACAAAAAAACAAAAAACTATCCAAACACCTATCAAACCATCAAACGGGTCTCAATATCAGCCTCAATATCTACCCTAAAAGACTGTAGCACCTTATCAATACGCACCGTACCCAAAGCCGCGCCCCGCATGGGCTTTACATAACGCACCTCTGCACACAAAATCTGCGCCGTGGGATTATCTTTTTGCCAACTCTTCACTGCCGCCAAACTGGCCGCCTCGCGTAAAGTAGTTTCCGGAATCTCTTGCCCCGAAAAATGCCTGCGTATAATACAGTGCGAACCGGGGCCACCCTCTACGTGCAACCAAATATCTCTCGCCGCCGCCGCGCGCAAAGCCGCACCATTGCCTTTGGCATCCTTACCACGTAAAATGATAAAGCCCTCAGAAGAACGAAAAGCCTGTACCCCCTTGGGCAAGGTAGGCACCCCCCCCTGCGGCGCATTTTTACCCGCAGCAACGCCTTTTTTCCCTTTGCTTACTTTTGGCTGACGCAAATCTGCCGCACCTGCCTCCATAACCGCCGCTCTGCTCTGCGCCGCCGCCAACTGTGCATCCAACTCTGCACGGCGCTTATGCAAATATTCAAGCCCGCGCCGCCCACGCCCAGCCTTATGAAAAAAAGCCTGCATGTTTTCGCGCACGGTAAGCTTAGCATCGAGCATAAGACAAGGAAAATCAGGATGATCTGTAGAAATGCTGGGTAATTTTTCTTGCGCTCCATACTTCCACAACTCTTGTTGCAGCCAAAGCCCCGCCTCTTGCGCCTGCGCCATGCTTTGCAAGCGCTTTTCATCTTCATCAAGCTTAACCATAAGCCGCTCAATGCGCGCCGCCTCTCTTTGATGGGGCAAAGCTGCCTTATGACGCAATTTTTCTGCACCGGCGCCAAGCACTAACGCATCCCCCACCAGCGATGTGGCTTCTAAGGGGTCTTCAAAAACCCGCTCATGCCATTGACTATGCGCACCTAAGGGCAAAGGCCACGCACTGATGCGCGATTTACCTGCTGTGGCACCCTCTTGGTCTAACTCTTCGGGCAAAGTTTCATAGACAAAAAGATCCCCCCCGCCGGCTTCTAAATCTAATAAGAGTGCCTGCGCATCCAAAGTATCTAAAGTGGGCACAAGACGGCGCAAAGCTGGGCTCAATACAGGCCATTGACGCCAATTATCACAGGCATCGGCAAGGCGCTCTACCCCCGGCCAAGAAATATCTTCTTCGATAAAGCTAAGGTCTGGACTTTTGCCTAAAATAAGCTGCGGCCCCTCGCGCAAATCAAGCACAAGCCATGTTTCCGGCGCTTTTTCGGCGATTATATCGGGGTTATGCGTATGAAATAAGAGAAAAAGACGGCGCCCTATCCAGTCTGCAGAACAGGAAACAATACGTCGCCCAGCGCAATATTTACGCCAACGCATGACCATGGCCGGCGGCGGCGCATCGGTGACTGGGCGCTCTTTAGCTAAATAGCAAAAAGCATCACTACGCCCCACTTTTAACACAAGATGCTGCTTTTTTTGCTTGGCATAAAAGGTGAAAACAAAAACATTTTCAAGGGGAGATTGAATTTTCTCAAGGCGAGCGCCACTGAGCAAGGGTACCAAGGCATCGCAAAAACGCCTAAAAACATGAACGTCCACAAAGGCCTCTGTAGGGGATAGTGTTATAAAAAAAGGGGGATTTAACATCCCCCCTTTACTC
>CAYJND010000203.1:0-1784 GCA_964371565.1 uncultured Desulfovibrionaceae bacterium | reverse complement strand
TTTATAAGTTCTATTTTTACTGATAGTTAAGTTGTTTTTCAGTGTCGACTAAATATGATTGTTGCCTTAGCTCAACTAAAATTCTTTTGTATTACAATTAGTTGTAAGCTCTGAGGTTGTGTAGAAATGCTGGCGTCAATTTCATCGACACCAATGGCATTTTACTACAATCCCAGAGCTTATTCTTTTATGTGCGTTAGAGATGAGCTATCAACAAAATAGCTGTCTTTTTATTGTGTTAAATTAATGTAATAGCTATGTTATTTAATCCACTGCACCACTTGTTCTTGACTGCGTCTGGTTTTTGGGTGCGGTTCTTTTACGCGTTTGCCAAAGGCCACCATAACGGCAACGCCATAGCTTTCAAGGTCGAGCAGGTTTTTCTCAGCCAAGAGGTCTTCTACTTTTTCTTTACTAAAACCTTCTATGGGGCAGGAGTCATAGCCTAGCAAGGCTGCTGTGGTCATCATATTGCCTAGGGGAATATAGCACTGTCTGGCGGCCCATTCAAATTTTGCTCTTTCATTACCGGCATAACCAAGATCACTTTCAATGAAAGGCCCAAAAACATTCATGCGCATTTGCGCTACATCGTCGGGTAGGTGTTGGGTGTCACGCATAATGGTGTTTTTGATATAATCGCAGGTGGGCGCCATGGCGCAGCCTTTGCGCGCTAGCATAATGATAAAATGACTAGCGGTGGGCAACTGTCCCTGTGCTCCCCAGCATAGGGGCTTTAATTCTTCGCGTAAAGCCATGTTTTGTAGAATTAAAAATTGCCAAGGCTCAAAGCCAAATGAGGAGGGTGAAAGACGACCGGATTCTAAAATGGTGTTAAAATCTTCTTCACTGATTTTAGCATCAGGATCAAAAGATTTGCAAGCGTGACGAAAATTCCAAGCGCTGAGCAGGGTGTCGGTAATGGTTGGCATGAGGCCTCCTTTTATGGTTGAGAGGATGGAAAATGTATAGAAATTGGCATAGTAAGATCGTGTATCTAAACTACTTTTCTCATGGCATAGATGGGCATTTATGTCAAAGCCCTTAAGATATGTTTTGCTATGTATGCCTAGTAAGGCTTTGCATAGCTAAACAGGTAATAATAACTTTTGCCTTTGCAATATCTTGTATTTATAGCATATTTTTATTTTTATATGGCGTTAAAATTATGGAATGCTTTTTGCTAAATACCCTATAGTTTTGTGATAAGGAAAAATATTCCTTCATAAAAAATAAGAACATTGTTGAGAAATTGCAGGTAAAGGATTGTAGCGTATGACTATTTCAAGTATAGCCGCCAGTGTGCGTAATACCTCGTATTTGGCACAGTACCATGTAGATAAATCTGCGCAAAATCAAGCTTCCTTTATGCAGGCGGCAGAGACTGCACAAAAGCAGATGAAAGCACTTGCTAAGGGTGAGGCAAAAAGTTCTGTGGCTTACGTTACCCTTGGTTCTACTGCAACTTTCTCTCAAAGCGCTTCGGCTGTGCAAAAGACCCAAGATGAGCCCATAACAAAAGTGGCAAAGTTAGACCATGTGCCTATGCATGGTGTTTTTTTGCAAAATGCTTTTGCTGCATCTTCTTTGGCGCAAGAACAAACCATACCTTATGAGAATATGAGCGCTCAAGAGCAGAGAGAGTTTGATGCAGGTATGAAGCAGTATAAGCAAGTGGCTAGCTACATTCATAATCCTCAACTTGCCCAGCGTAGTGTTTTAGAGGGGGCAAGGTATTTGTAACGCGTATTCTTCTCAATGAAAAATATATGAAAATATTAAAC
>CAYJND010000202.1:0-1814 GCA_964371565.1 uncultured Desulfovibrionaceae bacterium | reverse complement strand
AAAATGGTGGTCATGCCAAAGGCTGCAAGGCCAATGGGCGCCG
This sequence comes from uncultured Desulfovibrionaceae bacterium, assembly GCA_964371565.1. GTDB lineage: Bacteria > Desulfobacterota > Desulfovibrionia > Desulfovibrionales > Desulfovibrionaceae > CAYJAD01. Next base: position 1,771 of record CAYJND010000202.1, on the reverse strand, counting down.
GATTAGAAAGTGAATTCACTGCTGTAGACACGAAAAGTTCCTCATTAAAAAGTTTTTTTCCTTATTTCTTAGGTAAGATTAGGAAACAAAAAAATATCAAGCCTTATATATTTAGGCTCGCCATAGCCAATGCACAAAAAAAATGCTTTCGCAAACTAGTAGGAGAAGGCTTTCGAGTCAATAAAAAGCTTGTCTATTTTTTATAAAAAGCGTACCAATTAGGAATGGCTCTTAACAAGCCTAGCTTCATAAACACAATCTATATCTTATCTGGGAGGAAGCATGGATGTAGTCTTGTTATCACGGTTACAATTTGCGGTAGCCGTTTTTTTTCACTTCGTCTTTGTGCCACTTACCTTAGGGCTTTCCGTTCTTTTAGCATGGATGGAAACGCGCTATGTGCGCACCGGTGATGAATTTTGGAAAAGACAAACCCAATTTTGGGGCAAGCTTTTTGTTATTAACTTCACCCTTGGGGTAGTTACCGGCATTACTTTAGAGTTTCAATTTGGCACCAACTGGTCGCGCTATTCTGAGTATGTAGGCGATATTTTTGGTTCTTTACTGGCTGTAGAAGCTACCGTGGCCTTTTTCTTAGAGTCCAGCTTCTTAGCCGTGTGGGTTTTTGGTTGGAAAAAAGTAAGCAAAAAAGTACACTTATTTTCCATTTACATGGTAGCACTTGCTGGTAACATTTCAGCTTTTTGGATTATCATCGCCAATGGCTGGATGCAAAACCCCGTGGGCTATGTATTACGTAACGGGCGCGCAGAGCTTGACAACTTCTTTACCGTCATCAGCAACCCTTATGCTATAGGTCAATATTTCCATACCATTACATCCACATGGATGCTCGGCGGTTTCTTTGTACTTGGCGTATCGGCTTGGCATTTGCTGCGCAAAAGCAATGTGGAATTTTTCAGTCGTTCTTTCCGTATGGTAGCCCCTTTCACCCTTGTTATGGCGCTGTTAGTGGGTCTTGCCGGTCACCATCAAGGTCAAATGGTTGGTAAGTATCAACCTGCCAAATTAGCCGCCATGGAAGCCTTGTGGGAAAGTGGCCCTGAAGCTCCCATGCACGTTTTTGCATGGCCCAGCGAAGAGCAAGAAAAGAATGTGGTAGAATTTTTCAGCATTCCCGGCCTTACTTCTTGGTTATCTTACGGCGATACCAAGGCTGATGTGCAAGGTTTAAGCGCCTTCCCTAAAGAAGATCGCCCGCCCCTGCTAGTTACGTTCTTAAGCTTTAGAACCATGGTTGCCCTGGGTGGTTTATTCATTATCTTGGCAGCTTGGGCTATGATTCAGCGTAATAAAAGCATTAACATGAATCCCTTGCTTATGCGCGCCTTAGTATGGTGTATTCCTCTACCCTATATTGCCATTATGCTTGGCTGGGCAGTGGCAGAAGTAGGTCGCCAACCTTGGATTGTTTACGGGCTTATGCGCACTTCAGACGCTGTGTCTCCTATCCCTGGCAGCAATGTGGCCATTTCTCTAGTGGCATTCATTGTGGTATATTCCATGCTAGGCCTTATTGATATTTACTTGCTTCGTAAATACGCCTGTAAAGGCCCCAAACCTGCGAAAGCGTAAGGAGAAAAGATTATGCTAGAAACAACATGGTTTGTCCTCTGGGGTCTTTTATGGGCTGTGTACTTTATCTTAGATGGCTTTGACTTAGGCCTTGGCACGCTTTTGCCTTTCTTGGGTAAAACCGAGCACGAAAAGCGCGTTATCTTAAATGCCGCAGGCCCTTTTTGGGATGGCA
>CAYJND010000201.1:0-1953 GCA_964371565.1 uncultured Desulfovibrionaceae bacterium | reverse complement strand
AGCGGCAGGAGGCATCACAGATTCCCAAAGCGCAGCTCAAGCACAAGCAAAAGGCGTTGACATACATAAAGCTTTGCGCGAACACGCTAGCCATGAAGCCCTTGTACGCATGGAAGATGTGGTGTTTACAGGCAATACAGGCACTAACTTATGTGACTTTAATATTATTTATGTTCCCGCACTATCACAAAAATAACGTGAAAAGGAGAATACATGGTCACCATTAAAGACATTCGTGCTCGCCAAATTGTAGATTGCAAGTGCCGCCCCATGGTGGAGGTGGACGTGCTTACAAATTCAGGCATTGTGGGGCGCGGCAGTGCCCCCACAGGAACATCGGTGGGCAAATATGAAGCCTTTGTTTTACGGGATAATAATCCCCATACTTATAATGGATTAAGTGTGCACAAGGCTGTAGAAAATGTGAATACTATTTTAAAACCTGCCTTGTTGGGTATGCCCATAGACACTCTTTGCGAATTGAAAGCCATTGACAGGCGTATGATTGAACTAGACGGCACTGAATTTAAAGAAAATATCGGAGGAAATGCACTTTACAGCACATCTATAGCTTGCATGCGAGCTGCAGCTGCCGTGCGCAATGTTCCTGTATACCATTATCTTGGTGAACAAGCCCCGCAAAGCGTTCCTGTACCTTCTTTTAATGTGATAAATGGGGGTAAAAATGGTGCTATTGTGCAAGCTTTTAACGAGTTTTTGCTTATGCCGTATAAGGCAGAAAGCATTTATGAAGCCGTAGAAATAGCCATAACATGCTTTCAAAAACTTGAAAGTATTTTGCACAAATTTTGCGGCGCAGCTCCGATTATAGGAAAATCTTTTGGATGGATTGCCCCCAGCAACGACCCTGCTGTAGTTTTAGAGCTCATGGCTGAAGCTGTAAAAGCATGTGGCTATGAGCATAAAGTTGCTTTTGCCTTAGATTGCGCTTCCAGTGAAATGTACGATGCGGCAACGCAAAGTTATGAACTCAAGGGCGAAAGAGTGAGCGCTACAGAACTTATAACCTATACAAAATCTTTAACGGCTCAATTCCCACTCTTTTTCATTGAGGATTTACTAGATGAAAATGACTGGGAAAACTATCCCAAAGCCACGGCCGCTCTACAAAACACTCTTATCATAGGCGATGATATTATTGTAAGCAACCTTGAGCGCATTAAAAAAGCTCATGCTAGTAAAGCCATGGAAGGTTTTATTTTAAAACCCAATCAAGTAGGCACACTTTCAGAAGCTTTAGACACCCATACTTTTGCACGCCAGCATAATATGCTGTCGATTCCCTCGGGGCGTTCAGGCGGTGTTATTGATGATATTATTATGGATTTGGCGGTAGGCCTTGGAGTGGGCTTCATTAAAAATGGCGCTCCGCGATCAGGCGAGCGCATTGAAAAGCTTAACTTTCTCATGCGTGCTTGCGATCTTAATAAAGGCTGTCAGTTAGCAGATATCACCCCCCTCGCGAAGTTTTCTACATCTTTATAACGCTGTGTGAGTTGCCCTTACAACAACTTACTCAAGCATACGACAATTAAAGGAGAAATTGCATGAAAAAACGTACGGATTTTTTATATTTGTCTGAGCAAGACACCATAGATGCAGGAGTCTTGCATGCAGCGCGTTGTGTGGATGTATGTGAAGAGGTTTTTGTCCTCTTAAGTGAAGGGGATTACCTCATGGGCGGAAGTAACAACAATAATCATGGCTTATATTTAGTTTTTCCCAAAGAGTCGCCCTTTCCCAACATGCCCATAGCTGGCCCTGATAGGCGTTTTGCAGCCATGCCGGCATATCTTGGGGGACGCTTTGATATATGTGGTAATAAATGGTACGGCTCCAACGCAGCCAATACCACCAAAGGTTTGCCACGCTCGGTGCTTACCCTTATGCTCAACGATAAAGACACCGGCGAACCGATAACCATGATGTCAG
>CAYJND010000200.1:0-1962 GCA_964371565.1 uncultured Desulfovibrionaceae bacterium | reverse complement strand
CCTAAAAAAAGCTCCCCTCCCCAAGAAAAAAGCTAAACTACGCCGTGCTCACCAGGTTTCTCAAACTCCTCTTCTTTCTCTTCACGAATATAATCTTCTGTGGTGCCCAGTGCCATAAGAATGGCAGACGACACATATACGGATGAGAAAGTACCTACCACCACACCAATAAGTACAGTTAAGGCAAAATCATAAATAATGCCGCCACCAAGCACAGCCAAAGCAAGGGCTGACACCATGGTAGTACCAGAGGTTAAGATGGTACGAGAAAGGGTTTGGTTCACACTTTTATTAATAATTTCTGCCAGACTAAAGGTGCGCATCTTTAAAATATTTTCACGCACACGGTCATAAACAATGATGGTATCATTAAGGGAGTAACCAATAAGGGTGAGTAAGGCCGCCACAATATTTAAGTCTAACTCTGCATCTAAGAGCGAGAGTATAGCGACAGTAATAAAGACGTCGTGCAAAAGCCCCACAATGGCGCCTAGGGCAAAGTTAAGCCGTAGTTTCCAGCAAATAGCCACGGTAAGCCCCAAAGCCACGAGCACCAAATAGCCCATGCCAAGCCCTGTAAAGCCCATACCGTACATGCTACCCCATAAAGCCGCCGCCATAAAGGCTGCTACCATCCAGCGCTGTTCAAAGCGACCAGAAATGTATACGGCAATGAGCAATACAGCATAATACATGGCTTCAAGGGCCTTATTGGTTAAGTCTGCCCCTACTTTTGGCCCCACTTGCTCAAGGCGTTCAATGCTGGCAGGGGTCTCGGGAAAGGCCTTAGCCAAGGCTTTTTCTACATTTTCACGTAACAATACAGCATCGGTATCGGCGGCAGAAAAGCGCAACAAATATTCGGTGCCATCTTGACTAAAACGCTGGGTAGAAATGCCAGGTAGTTCCGGAATATCAAGACTTTTCTTTAAATCATTATCATCCACGGCGGTGGCAAATTTCACTTGCACCACCACCCCGCCGGCAAAGTCAATGCCAAGCTTAGGCCCGCCGGCAAAAATCATATGCCCAAGGCCAATAAGAATAAGAATACAAGAAAGAATATAAGCAATGTTGCGTTTGCCAACAAAATCTATATTGGTGTTTTCTTTAATAAATGCAAAACCCATATGCTGCTCCTTTATATGCTCAGGCCCTTAGAGCCAGCTTTTTTTGCCCATACTTCAAAGATACCGCGCGATACAAAAACGGCGGAGAACATAGAGGCTATAATACCAAGGGACAATGTCACAGCAAAACCACGCACAGGGCCGGTACCAAATTGGTATAAAACAATGGTGGCAATGATGGTGGTTAGGTTAGAGTCTATAATAGACAGCGATGCGCGCTCAAAGCCAGCTTGTACCGCCGCAAGGGGCGTTAAACCGCGGCGCATTTCTTCACGAATGCGCTCAAATATCAAAACGTTAGCATCTACAGCCATACCAATGGTTAAAACCACACCGGCAATACCTGGCAAGGTTAAGGTAGCACCAAAGGCAGCAAGACCAGCAAAAAGCATGGTCAGGGTAAATATGAGCATTACGTCGGCAATAACACCGCTCATGCCATAGTAGATTGCCATGAAAATAACCACGGCAATGGCGCCAACGGCTGCGGCTAACATGCCGCTGTCAATGGATTCTTGCCCTAAAGAGGGGCCTACGGTACGCTCTTCAAGCACAACCACGGGGGCTGGCAAAGAGCCTGCGCGTAATACCAAGGCTAAATCTTGCGCCTCAGAGGTGCTGAAAGAGCCAGAAATACTGGCGCGACCACCAGCAATGCGCTCATTGATATTGGGGGCAGAATAAATTTTGCCATCTAGCACAATGGCCATACGACGACCCACATTTTCGCCGGTAATGCGTTCAAAAACAGCGGCGCCGCGATTATTAAAGTTCAGCGAAACATAGGCATTGTTCATTTGGTCAAAGCCTGGGCGTGCATCCACTACTTCTT
>CAYJND010000199.1:0-1990 GCA_964371565.1 uncultured Desulfovibrionaceae bacterium | reverse complement strand
ACACAAATCGAGAGCAACGCATGCGACCAAGCGTTATCTAGTAGTTGCTTGAAAAAGACCTGCCCGCCCTTATTTTTTACAAGGTTCCAAAAATTAAATCGCCTGCATCACCAAGACCGGGTACAATATAGCCCTTGTCATTTAAAATAGGATCTTTTGAGCATGCAAATAATGAGACATCAGCATGGGTGGCTTGTACTTTTTCTAAACCTTGTGCTGAAGCTACTAAAAACAGACCTATAATATGCGTGCAGCCGGCTTGCTTGAGTAGGTCAAGGGTAGCTATAAAAGAGCCTCCTGTGGCGAGCATGGGATCTAAAACAAAGACCGTACGTTCTGCCACATCGTGAACAAAATTCGCATAATAGGTAATGGCTTCAAGGCTTTCTTCATCGCGGCGCAAACCTGCCATGCTTACAGGCGCATCAGGGAAAATATCTAAAAAGCCAGGGAGCATGCCAAGGCCAGCTCGTAAAATGGGCACCACTGTGGGTGCTTTACCATGCAATTGTTGCACCTGCACCTCACCGGCAAAGCCCTGCACCATGCTTGGCTCAAGGGCAAAGCTTCGCGATGCTTCATACGTTAAAAAACGGCATAAATCTTGTGTGTAGAGGCGAAAAAGAGGATTGCTGGGGCGTGCACGTAATTGCCCTAATTTATGCTGCACCAAGGGGTGGTCTAAAATAGTTACCGGCATATCAGCTCCTTTTTATATGTGTTCTGTGCAAAGGGGATTTTTTTGTAGGAGGATTTTTTCTAGCTCACATCGTTTAGCATCATATTGCCATAAAATATTCTTATAATCGTCTGTAATACCTAAGAGTAACTGTAAGCATACTGTTGCTTGTAATGAGGCAATAACACCGCAAACAGCCCCTATGGCAGCTACAGGGCTTTGGGCTTCAGCGCACAGCCTTTGTCCGCACGCAAGACAGGCATCTTCAGAAAGTTTTTTTTGCACACTTTTTCCATCCACAGCTTGCATATATCCATAAAAGCCATCTACACCGCCGTCTATAAGCCATAAACCATGGTCTAGGGCGTAAGTATTGAGCATGCGGCGGGTGGCAAAATTATCTACACAGCTAACGATAATGTCTATAGGTTGGGCAGATAAAGCTTGCGAGCTTACTTTTTCTGCCATGGCGTGGCAATGCACAAGGGGATAAAGTGTTTGTAGGCGTTTTTGTACGAGAGAGGCTTTGCTTTGTCCCACATCGTGAGGCGAGAATAAAAACTGGCGATTGAGATTACTTTCATGAACAGTGTCATAATCCCAAATATAAAGGCGACCCACCCCGGCTGCGGCTAAATAGGTAAGCACAGGCACACCAAGCCCGCCAGCGCCTATAATGGCTACGCGGGCTTTAGCAAGACGTTCTTGGCCTGCTAAGCCAATTTCTGGCAATGGTATTTGTCGTGCATGGTAGGGTGCAGATGCGGGGTGTGCTGTGGACATTAGCCCCCTCCCACCGGCGGAAAGAGGGAAATAATATCTGCATCTTTCACGGCGGCGTCTACTTTGGCATGAAAGCCATTGACCAAGCAAATGGCCACATCTTTTTCTGTAATGCCAATTTCTTGTAAAAGACTTGCCACATCATGGTGCTGTGTGGGGTCTAAGAATAGAATTTTTTCGCGGCCATCCCGTAAAGTGGCAAAAAGGCGTACTTCTATCATATTATTTCCTCTTACATTACATACTATAAAAAAAATGGGGCATGCGCAACATACCCCATTAGATCTATAGCTATAAGAAATTACTAGTTTAAGCCAAGTCTTGCCTTGGTTTCTTCTGTGGGGAAGGCATTTACCCAGCCACGTTCTTTGTAATATTCTGGAAGAGTTACCTCTAATTTAGAAACCATGCCTTTGGATGGGCCGTCAGGGATGGGGGTTTCTAACAAGCGTTTTGGCAAATTGTCATCTTCTGGCTTCATGCCGGCTTCTTGGTTAAACATACGTTCAATATTGTAAATACGCTCGC
>CAYJND010000198.1:0-2017 GCA_964371565.1 uncultured Desulfovibrionaceae bacterium | reverse complement strand
TAAAAAACGTTTTTGGATTATAGCCATTATCATGCTCCTAGGGGCATATCTTTATGAAAACCTTACACACCCACGCTTTGGTGCCGACCCTAGCGGTGAGCGTCTTGCCCGCATAGAAAGTATGCCCAATTACAAAGATGGCGCCTTTCATAACACCATGCCAGAGCCCACCAATTTAGAAAAAGATTCTTTTCTAAAACTCATGTATAATATCCATTTTGATAAAGAAGAAGGTACGCGTGTGCCCTCTGAGCCTGTCCCTTTTATCAAAACAAACCTTAAAGCTTTAGACCTTAAGCACAACATACTCATTCCCTTGGGGCATTCTTCCTTTTACTTACAATTACATGGCGTGCGCATACTTATAGATCCTGTTTTTACCCCCTATGCGGCGCCTTTTTCATTTTTGAATGAGTCTTTCGAGGGCACCAATGTCTACACCGTAGCCGACATGCCGCCGCTGGATTATATTCTTCTTTCTCATGACCATTACGACCATCTAGACTATGACGCCATGAAAGCTTTGCAGCCTTTGCTCAAAAATAAAATTATTTGCCCCTTGGGCGTAGGGGCGCATTTAGAATTGTGGGGCTATAAACCCGAGCAATTATTAGAGGGCTATTGGTATGAAAGTTTTAATTTGAAAAATGCTCTAAAGGTACAAATTTTACCTGCGCGTCATTATTCTAGCCGTCTTTTTAGCAAAAACAAAACCCTTTGGGCTGCCTTTGCCATATCTAGCCCCAGCGAAAAAATATTTTTTAGCGGCGATACCGGCTATGGCGATCATATCCTCGAAATTGCTTCTAAGGTGGGCCCCTTTGATACAGCCATTATAGATTGCGGACAATTTAACGGCAAAGGCTGGCCGCATATTCATATGCTGCCCGAAGATGTGGCAAGGTCAGCCACAGAACTTGGAGCAAAGCGCCTCATCCCCATGCACAATGGGAAATTTTCCATAGCACTGCATGATTGGAAAGCCCCATTAGATATGATTACCGAGGCTTCTAAAGATAAAGATTATACCTTGCTCACGCCCATCATTGGCGATAAAGTCAATCTTGACATCGAAGGGCAAAGCTTTGCCCCTTGGTGGAAAGAAATTCAATAACGAGGTTAGAGCATGTTACAGCCACCCAATATTCTCACCATTGCCGGCTCAGACAGCGGCGGCGGTGCCGGTATTCAAGCAGATATAAAAACCATCATGGCGCTAGGCGGCTATGGTATGAGCGTCATCACTGCCCTTACAGCGCAAAATGGCGCCGGTGTGCAGGGTATTCACGCACCAGAGCCAGAATTTGCCGTGGCGCAATTACACTCTATACTGCAAGGTTTTAAAGTAGCCTCTGCCAAAACAGGCATGCTCTTTTCTGCGCCCATTATGCAGGCCCTAGCCCCAGAGCTCGAAAAGGTAGATTTCCCCTTGGTGGTAGACCCTGTATGTGTAAGTCAAAGCGGGCATACCCTTTTGCAAGAAGATGCCGTAAGCACTCTTAAGGAAGCTATCATTCCGCTGGCTACTTTGCTCACCCCCAATAGACCCGAGGCAGAATTCCTCACCGGTATAAAAATTGACGGCGAACAAAGCATTGCGGCCGCCGGTGAAGCCTTACTAGCCATGGGCGCCAAGGCTGTGCTCATTAAAGGTGGGCATTTTGATGCATCCATCATGCTTACCGATTGGCTTTGTCTGTCAGATGCTGCGCCGCAAGCCCTGCACCAAGCCCATGTAAACACACAAAACAATCACGGCACAGGGTGCACCCTCTCCGCCGCCATTGCCACCTATTTAGGTTTAGAAATGCCCCTGCGCGTAGCCATCACCAAGGCGCAAGAGTATGTAAACTTAGGTTTGCGCAAAAGCTATGCGCCAGGTATTGGACACGGCCCGCTAAATCACGCCGCCATGAAGTAGTTTTAGATTTTTTGGATTTTATTTTTATTTTTTTGGGTTTTAGTTTTTGTTTTGTTTTTTTGGGGGGGGGGGGGGGGGGGGGGGGGGGGTGGGGGG
>CAYJND010000197.1:0-2047 GCA_964371565.1 uncultured Desulfovibrionaceae bacterium | reverse complement strand
CTTGACATGGAAGGGGTCAGCAGTTCAAGTCTGCTCGTTCCTACCAATATTACTTGCACAGAGGGGAGGTTTTACCTCCCCTTTCTTTGTATATAGGAGTTGTGTGTGATAGTGCGCATGGATGGATCAGTTTTAGAAGTACCCGCAGAAGCAAGCAATGCTTCGCTTTTTGACGTGCTCAAGTCCGTATTGAGCGGCAAAAAAATGAAAAGCGTTGTGGCTTGCAAGGCCGGCGAAGAAATTTTAGACCTATCAAGTGCTGTGCCTGCAGGCTGCAGCGAGCTTGAGCCTGTCCTTACGGACTCTGCCGAGGGGCTGGAAATTATCCGTCACTCTGCAGCGCATATCATGGCAGCTGCTGTGCAAAAGCTTTTTCCTGCCACAAAGGTTACCATTGGGCCTGCCATCGATACAGGCTTTTATTACGATTTTGACGTAGAGCGCCCCTTTACTCCCGAAGATCTTGCCGCCATTGAAGCAGAAATGCAAAGCATGATTAAAGCTTCCTTGCCTTTTACACGCACTGTTATGCAAAAAGGTCAGGCCATAGAGCATTTCACAAACATTGGCGAAAATTACAAAGTAGAAATTATCAGCGATATTGAAGCTGACGAGCTGTCTTTTTATCAATGCGGCGACTTTTTAGATATGTGCCGCGGCCCCCATTTACCCCATACGGGTATGGTCAAGGCTGTGAAGCTTTTATCTGTTGCCGGCGCTTATTGGCGCGGTGATGAAAAAAATAAAATGCTTTCTCGCATTTATGGCACTGCCTTTGCTGATGAAAAAGCTCTTAAAGAATATTTACATCGCCTTGAAGAAGCCAAAAAACGCGACCACCGTAAACTGGGGCGCGAGCTTGAGCTGTTTACTTTTCATGAAGAAGTGGCACCTGGCATGGTATTTTGGTTACCCAAGGGAATGCTGCTTCGCACTATCTTAGAAGATTTTTGGCGTAAAGAGCATTTAAAGCGCGAGTATGACATAGTGCAAGGGCCGCAACTTTTGCGCGTGGAAACATGGCAAAAGTCTGGTCACTACGATAACTACCGCGAAAATATGTATTTCACCAGCATTGAAGAAGATCAATACGGCGTTAAGCCCATGAACTGCATTTCGCATATGCTGATTTTCAAAAATTCTTTGCGCTCGTACCGTGAATTGCCACAACGCTATTTTGAATTAGGCCTTGTGCACAGACATGAAAAGTCTGGCGCTTTGCACGGCCTTATGCGTGTGCGCCAATTTACCCAAGATGATGCGCATATTATCTGCATGCCAGAGCAATTAGAAGACGAAATTATCAAAATTATTGCCCTTATTCGCGATTTGATGGGTCTGTTTGGCTTTGATTATAAGGTGGCTATTTCTACCCGCCCCGAAAAAAGCATAGGCACAGACGAAGCTTGGGACTTAGCTACTAATGCCCTTATTAAAGCTGCAGAGCGCGAAGGCATAGAATATTATATTAATGAGGGAGACGGCGCTTTTTACGGGCCAAAAATTGACGTAAAATTGCTGGACTCCATTGGCCGCGAATGGCAGTGTTCCACCATTCAATGTGACTTCACATTGCCAGAGCGCTTTGAGCTGGAATATGTGGGCGCAGACGGCGAAAGACACAGACCTGTTATGGTGCACCGCGCCATTATGGGTTCTATGGAACGCTTTGTAGGTATATTAATTGAGCACTTTGCTGGAGCTTTGCCCACATGGCTTGCGCCAGAGCAAGTTCGCGTGCTCACCGTAACCGATGCACAAAATGATTTTGCCTTGCAAGTAGAGAAAACTCTCAAGCAAGGCGGTATGCGGGTCTCTGCCGATATACGCAATGAGAAGCTGGGCTTCAAGGTGCGTGAGGCCCAACTGGCAAAAGTGCAATATATCCTTGTTGTGGGTGATAAGGAAGTAGAAGCACAAAGTGTGAATGTACGTTTGCGCTCTGGAGAAAACCTTGGGGTTATGACTTTAGACGAAATTGCAAATGTCATCCGTGCCGATTGTGAAAAACCCTTTAAAGAGAGAGGTATGTGTTATAGCTTCGCCT
>CAYJND010000196.1:0-2074 GCA_964371565.1 uncultured Desulfovibrionaceae bacterium | reverse complement strand
TTAAATCGCCCTCTTCGCGGGCTTCTTTAATGGCCTGAATAATCTGAGGTCTTTCACTCTTTAAACGCTCAAGCTCTGCTTCCAGCTGAGCATAGCCCTCTTTGGAAATAGGGATATTCATGCTTTTCCTTCCTTTTATGAAAAAAAGTACGCCTCTTGTCAGCACAAAAAGCGTACGCACCATCTATGTGGATGTTTGACTTTATGTATAAAGTAGGTGCACGTCAAGAAAAATTTGTCATTGCAATATACCCACAATATGCGTAAAAGATACATGATATGCCATGAAGTAATACGGTTTACTCTTCTCTTTCACACATAATTTTACACTTTTTTAGGCTGGATATTCATTTTTATGAAAAAATACTTACGCTATCTTGGTCCTTTGCTTATTTCTTGTATTTTTGTCGGTGCCATGTACCTATTATATCAAAAACTTCAAGCATATAGCTTAGAGCAAGTGCGTGAGGCTTTAAACCAAATCCCCCATTGGCGCCTTTTTGCTTCAGTGGCGTTAATGTTACTAAACTACATAATACTAATTGGTTACGACTGGCTCGCATTGCTTGCCATTCATAAACCCCTTTCTCTAAAGCGAGTTTCTCTCGTTTCTTTTATAGGGCAAACAGTAAGCTACAATTTTGGCGCCTTGCTAGGGGGCACCACCGTGCGGTACAGATTTTATGCCACATGGGGTTTTTCTGTGGCAGATATTGTGCGTCTTGTGCTTATGCTCGCTGTGACCTTTTGGGTAGGCGCCCTTGGCCTGTGCGGGCTCGTGTTTATGATTTCTCCGCCCATTATTCCCGAAGAATTTTTACATGCCTTTCCCATAAAAGATATACGCCTTATGGGCGTGTTGCTCTTTGGCATTGCCATTTTATACTTTATTGCTTGTCATTTTGTCCGTAAAACCATAACTATTTTTGGCAAAGAATTTGCCTTCCCCCCTCTTAAAGTCGCACTTATGCAAGCCTTTGTGGCGGGCATTGACCTTATTGTTGCTGCAGGCTGTATGTATGTGCTCTTTTCACCAGAGCTTGGCATAAGCTTTGGGCAATTCTTACCAAGCTACCTTATGGCACAGGTGGCCGTGGTGCTTACGCACATTCCCGGCGGCGTGGGCATTTTTGAGCTTGTTATTTTACACCTCACTAATACACCTAACGAGCAAATGGTCGTAGCTGTAGTACTCTGCTTTCGTATTATCTACTTTATTCTACCCCTACTTATGGCAGCAGTTATCTTAGCCATTTATGAAATACGTCAAAATAAAGGCATTTTGCGTGATGCAAGTCGCTGGCTTTCGGTACTTTCACACAGCATCAACGCGCGCATTACCTTTGGGGTTGGCTCTTTATTTTTACTCTTCACAGCGCTTCCTGTATGGCACAGGGGTAGCCTTTTCCTCTCGTTAAATTGGTCACACCCCATGGCAGTTTTGCTACACGCTTTATGTGCCCTGTCTGGCACCATGTTGCTTTTTTTGGCCTATGGCTTAGAAATTCGTCAAGCTAAGGCATGGCGCTATACAGCATTTTTTACCAGCCTTGGCATCATTTGTGCCATATTAAAAGGTATTCATCTGTATGCAGCCATTATGCTCTGCTTACTGCTCTTTTCTGTCTTTGCAGGGCGAAAGCGCTTTTATCGCAAATCCTTTTTCTGGGAAAATCCCTTCCCCATGAGCTGGTTAGCCCCCACATGGTTAGTTATGGGCGGCTGTTTATTGCCAGCCTACCTTTTAGGCAAGGAGCAGCCTTACTTCTGGTCATGGGGTGATAGTGTGGGTGCCCTTGGCAATTTGCATACACTCATATTTATTTATGCAGCCTTAGTGGTACTTTGGATTTGGCGCACACTACGTAGACGAAAATTATAAGATATATGTAAAAAAAATCCTCTATTCTCTGCCGTGTCAAATGGGCAGAATAAAGAAGTTTTTAAAAGCCAACTTTTCCCCTGAATTCAACTGGGGAGAGTTGGCTTATTTTTTTAAAAAATTTAACTATTATAGTTAATGCTTAAAAACGTGTTTCCACTCGTTTTTAAGAAAGGCACGTCTGCTCCAAAT
>CAYJND010000195.1:0-2080 GCA_964371565.1 uncultured Desulfovibrionaceae bacterium | reverse complement strand
GCATTGGCCTTGAAAGCGATTTGCGTCAAATGTATTATTCTGTGGGTCTTAAAGGGGTGCACCCGCGCGATTTACATGAAGCAGAAATGCTTATTCACGAAACTCTAGCCGACCTTGCTGAAGATGGCATTGCACCACAAGCCATAGAAGCCGCGGTAAACAGTGTTGAATTTAGCCTGCGCGAAAATAATTCTGGTCGTTTCCCCCGCGGCTTATCCGCCATGGTGCAAAGCCTCTCCACATGGCTGTATGATGGCGACGCTTTGGCCTCACTAGCATGGGAAAAACCCCTAGCTACCATTAAAGAGCGTTTAGCCAAGGGCGAAAAAGTTTTTGAAAACTGCCTTAAAGAATGGTTTATGCACAATGAGCACCGCAGCACTGTGATTCTTTTGCCAGATCCAAACCTGGAGCAGCGCCGCGCTAGCGAAGAAGAAGCCAAATTGGCGCGTATTCAAGCCGCCTGCACCCCAGAAGAAAAAGAAGAAGTGGTGCAAGAAACCTTACGCCTGCGCGCCCTGCAAGCTGAAGCCGACAGCCCAGAAGCCTTGGCTACGATTCCTTGCGTAGGTGTAGAAGACTTACCACTCAAAAACACCATTTTACCCATTGAAGTAAAAGGCACTGACAAGCATCGCTTTATCGCTCATGAGCTTGATACCTCTGGCGTAGCCTATGTGAATTTGCTCTTGCCGCTAAACGCTGTTCCAGAGCGCCTTATGCCACTGCTTCCCCTACTTGGTCGCGCCCTCATAGAAATGGGCACGCAAAAGCACGACTTTGTCAGCATGGGGATGCGTATGGCGGCTAAAACCGGCGGCGTGGGGGCATCTGCCTATCTTTCTACCCATACCGACGGCGCGCCCATAACCTATCTTTCCATAGGCGGCAAAGCTGTGCGCGATAAAATTGACGACCTTTTTGCCATATTAGAAGAAATTCTTTTAGAGCCTAATTTTGACCAACAAGAGCGCTTTTGCCAAATGCTACTCGAAGCTAAAGCCCGCCTTGAGCATGGCCTTGTAGCTGCTGGGCACAGCGCTGTGGCTTCGCGCATTCGTGCAAGTTTAAGCACCACTGGCTGGCTTGAAGAACTCACCACCGGTATTAGCTTTTTAGAAAAGGTACGCGCTTTAAGCCAGCAAGCCGAACAAGATTGGCCAAGCGTGCTTGCTGACTTGCAAGAACTCTACGGCCTTATTGTGCGTGGCAATGCTTGCCTTATGGACAGCACCGCCGATGGCGAAACTTTAAGCCGCGTGGAAGCAAAAGCCCATGCCCTTATGCAAGCCTTGCCCCAGCGCCAATGCCCAGATGCCGCCCCTTGGCAAAGCCCTGCCCTAGCTAAGGCAGAAGCTTTCATTGCCCCAGCACAAATTAACTATGTAGGTAAAGGAGCTAATCTTTATGATTTAGGCTATACCTATCATGGTTCTGCTCAGGTTATTTTACGCCACTTGCGCATGGGCTATTTATGGGAAAAAGTGCGCGTTCAAGGCGGCGCCTACGGGGCTTTTTGCTTGCTTGATCGCCTCAGCGGTTCCTTAGTGCAAGCCTCATACCGCGACCCAGCTGTGAAAGGCACCTTGGCTACCTATGATGCCACCGATGCCTATTTACGCGCCTTTGAGCCCGACGCACGCACCCTTTCTGGTGCCATAGTAGGTGCCATAGGCGATGTGGACACCTATTTATTGCCAGATGCCAAAGGCGCTGCTGCCCTTGCTCGCCACCTGTGCGGCGATACCAACGAAGCCAGACAGCAAATGCGTGATGAAATTCTTTCCACCACCAAGCAGCATTTCCACGATTTTGCGCATATGATGCAAAAAGTAAGTCAGGAAGGAAGAATTTGCGTACTAGGCGGAGCCTTAGCGCAAAAAACAGCTGAGGAAGAAGGCTGGCATATACAAAAACTGCTTTAAAATTAAATAGATAAAATATAAGACTTTTCAAAAAACTTTATGAGGCATGTATCTTACAATGCTCCGCGCGGCAAAGATGTATTGTCAAAGACATTATGCCGCCGCAATGAAAGTTTTTTGGAAAGGGGGTCTGGGGGAAGAACCTTTTTTTCAAA
>CAYJND010000194.1:0-2098 GCA_964371565.1 uncultured Desulfovibrionaceae bacterium | reverse complement strand
GACAAGGAACAAAAAGGCATTATATTTAACCCGAACGGAGAACTTCATGGCACGTATTACTGTAGAAGACTGTCAGGAAAGAGTAGACAATCGTTTTTTGCTTGTGCAAATGGCAATTAAACGTATTCATCAATACCGCGAAGGCTATGAATGCCTCGTAGAAAGTCGCAATAAAGAAGTAGTTACAGCTTTGCGCGAAATCGCCGCAGGTAAAGTGCTTCCCGAAGACACTTCGTACTATAAGGCCCAAGAAACAGAAACCGAACAGCAACAAAGCACTGAGATTGCCTAATTGCCAAATTTTACTGTATTTGAGGCCGGTATTCCGGCCTTTTTCTATGGCACAGTTAGGCATGGTTACTAGCTGAAAACCTTTTTTGTGAAAAGTTATGAGTCAAAGAGATTATTACGAAGTTTTAGAAGTGTCGCGTGAAGCCTCAGAAAGTGAGATTAAATCCTCCTATCGCAAATTGGCTATGAAATATCATCCCGATCACAATCCGGATAATCCTGAAGCTGAGCAAAAATTTAAAGAAGCCGCTGAAGCTTATGATGTGCTGCGCGACCCAGATCGCCGCGCACGTTATGACCGTTTTGGACATGCAGGTGTCAATGGCAATGCAGGCTCTGGTTTTGGCAGCACAGAAGATGTGTTCTCGCACTTTAGTGATATTTTTGGTGATTTATTTGGCTTTAGCTCAGCGGGAGGGGCCTCTCGCGCCATGCGCGGCTCTGACTTGCGTTACAATTTAAAAATCACCTTTGCTCAAGCTGCCAATGGCGATGAAATTTTATTGCAATTGCCTAAGAGAGTTCTTTGCCAAGATTGCGAAGGCTCCGGCGCAGCCCCTGGCACCCAGCCAGAAATCTGTAAGCAATGCGGTGGTGCAGGTCAAGTGCGTCGTTCTCAGGGCTTTTTCCAAATTTCTACTCCTTGCCCTGTATGCCGCGGCGAAGGGCATATTATCACTAAACCTTGCGCGCGCTGTAAAGGCCAAGGCATTGTAGAAGAAACGAGAGAGCTTTCTGTTCGTATTCCTGCCGGTGTTGATTCAGGTACTCGTCTGCGCGTGCGCGGCGAGGGCGAAATGGGACACAATGGTGGGCCTGCTGGTGATTTATACGTTGTTGTAAGCGTTGAAAAAGATAAAACTTTCCAGCGTCAAGGCAATGACCTTGTCTTTAGACAAGAAATTACTTTTGTCCAAGCTATTTTGGGTCATAAATTAGAAGTGCCCTCTTTAAAAGAACCAGTGACGCTAGAAATACCCAAGGGTATTCAAAGCGGCACCGTGCTGCGTATTAAAGAAGAAGGCATGCCTGTGCTGGGGCGCAATACACGCGGTGACCTTTTAGTAGAGGTTATTATTGTCACCCCCACACGCATTAGCGAAAAACAAGAAGAGCTTTTACGAGAGTTTGAAAAACATACCCCAGAAGAAGGGGTTATAAATAAGCTTAAAAAAGCCACCAAAAAAGCAGCTAAGGTTATGGGGCTAGACTAGATAAGTAGATAGGGATAAAATGCGTTTAAACGCCTCACGAGCGCCTTTACAACCCTAAAGAAGATATCTTCCCACCTAAATTATAAAAAGCCCTCTGAGCCTCGCCCAGAGGGCTTTTTTTATTAACCTAGTAAAGCGCTATACGGGATAAGAAGATATTAGAGGAAGCTTAGAGAAACTTGATTAGAAAAAAGAGGTGTTAGAGTATGGCAAGAGCCTCTTCCCATTCATCAAAAAAATAAAAATCAATACAAATACAAAAAAGGCCGGTGCTTTCGCACCGGCCTTTTTTTCAAACTTTAATTCTAAGATTAGAATTGATGTCCCATGGTAAATTCAAAGCGACCAGGACGTCTTTTGTTATCATAGTCTTCGGTAAGGGGGATACCATAGGCAATACGTAAATCACCCATGGGAGAGCGCCAACGAAGCTCTAAACCAGCGGTAGCAACGATATGGTCATGAATATCCATATAGCTAGAGTCAATGTTAAAACCAGAGTCCACAAAGGGCACAATGGCAAGACCCAATTCATCATGGAAGTTCCAGATGTATTCTACGTTAAGCACACCCATGCGGTCACCACCAATTCT
>CAYJND010000193.1:0-2220 GCA_964371565.1 uncultured Desulfovibrionaceae bacterium | reverse complement strand
TTCGGAAAAAGACCGATGATGCCGCCAGCGCCTAAAAGATAAATTTTGCATACAGGGCGCAAAAGTCAGCACACAACACCCACCCCTGACACACCAAGCCCCAAAAAAAAGCCCCGCGGTTTCCCACGAGGCTTTACACTATTAATCCCTAAAAACTACCCAGCCACAAGCTTACGCATGATAAAGGGCAAAATACCGCCATGCTTAAAGCAAGTAAGCTCCGACGGCGTATCAAGGCGCGCCAGCATGCTTATGAACTTGCTCACCCCATCAGCACCCTGCACCTGCACCGCCACCTTGGCGCCCACAGCAATATCATTAAGCCCGCACAAGCTAAACACTTCATCGCCCTTTAGGCCATGACTTTGCGCCGACTCACCCTCAAGAAATTGCAAAGGCAAAATACCCATGCCCACAAGGTTCGCACGGTGAATACGCTCAAAAGATTGCGCCAGTACCATTTTCACACCCAGAAAATACGATCCCTTAGCCGCCCAGTCACGGGAAGAACCAGTGCCATACTCCTTACCTGC
The DNA here is from genome assembly GCA_964371565.1 of uncultured Desulfovibrionaceae bacterium. Classification (GTDB taxonomy): domain Bacteria; phylum Desulfobacterota; class Desulfovibrionia; order Desulfovibrionales; family Desulfovibrionaceae; genus CAYJAD01. The sequence continues at coordinate 1,687 of CAYJND010000193.1, read as the reverse complement.
CACAATGACTAGCGGGGTCTTTTCCTTGGCATAGGCTTCGGCGGCATCAAAAATAAACATTTCTTCTTTTTGGGGGAATTTCACCGTAAAAGAACCATCTTTGCTAGCCAAATGGTTTTGCAAACGAATATTACCAAAAGTGCCGCGCATCATGACTTCATGATTACCGCGTCTATTGCCATAAGTATTGAAATCTTTAGGGCTTAAGCCATGTTCTTGCAAGTACTTTGCCGCGGGATATTCCGCCGCAATGCTGCCCCCAGGGGAAATATGGTCGGTGGTTACCGAATCACCAAATTTAGCCAAAGCACGGGCACCAGTAATATCTTCTAAAGGCTGCACCTCAAGACCTAAACCGTCAAAATACGGCGGACGCTTAATATATGTAGATTTTTCATCCCAGGCATAGGTGGCACTTTGCGGAGCAGTAATGCCCTGCCAGAAAGATCCACCATCATTTAAACTGGCGTATTCTTCTTTAAAGACACTGGGAGTAATTACCTTAGCATACAAGGCCGCCACCTCTGCATCGCTTGGCATAATATCTTTCAGGTACACAGCTTGCCCATCAGCGTCCACGCCTAGAGCGTCCTTTTCCATATCTGTAAGCATAGAACCAGACAAAGCAAAGGCTAGCACCAACATGGGGGAGGCCAAGAAATTAGACTTAATCTGCCCATGCACGCGACCGCTAAAGTTACGATTAGCAGATAACACTGCGCACATATTTAAATTATGCTCCTTAATAGCTGCCGCCACAGGGGCAGGCAAGGGGCCGCTATTACCAATACAGGTAAGGCAACTATAGCCCACGGTATAAAAGCCCAATTGCTCTAAAGGGGCTAATAAATCTGCATCTTTAAGATAGCGTGTCACGGTGGTAGAACCCGGCGCAAGTACCGTTTTAATATAAGCAGGCACCTTTAAGCCCTTAGCCACTGCATTGCGTGCCAGTAAGCCCGCCGCCAGCATAAGCTCGGGATTAATGGTATTGGTACACGATGTTAACGAAGCTAGCGCAATATGCCCCTGCTTCAAGGTAACTTCTGATCCATTTTCCATGGTCACAGGCACTTCCACAACTTTTTCATCTTTCAAAAGACCTGCCACATGGGCGGCGCTTTCATCCAAAGCAATATATTGATTAGGACGCGCTGGGCCAGAAATACAAGGCTTAATGCTAGATAAATCCAATTCCAGCACACGCGCAAAGCTTGGCTCTACGCTGCCCTCTGCAAAATATTGCCCCGCTCTTGCCGCCGCTTCCACATAAGCTGCTTGCTCTTCACGGCCTGTGGTACGTAAATATTCCAGAACCTTAGCATCCACAGGAAAAAAGCCCAAGGTAGCGCCGTATTCCGGTGCCATATTAGCCACGGTACAACGAGCAGGAATAGACAAAGCCTGCACGCCGGGGCCAAAATATTCCACAAAGCATTCTACCACGCCCTCTTTGCGCAGCATATTGGTAACCGTCAGCGCCAAATCCGTAGCCGTTACATGGGCATTTAACGCACCCGTTAAACGCACGCCCACCACTTGTGGCACAGGCATAATGCTCGGTTCGCCCAGCATAACCGTTTCAATTTCAATGCCGCCAATACCATAGGCCACCACACCAATGCCGCCCAAGGTGCCCGTATGCGAGTCTGCACCCACCATACTGTCAGGATAAGCCAAGCTCTTG
>CAYJND010000192.1:0-2220 GCA_964371565.1 uncultured Desulfovibrionaceae bacterium | reverse complement strand
ACATCATGTTTTCAATGGCGCGCGCCTGTAACAAGGTGACCCAATGGTCTACGCGTAATAAAGGCCACTGAGCTGAAATAAAGAGGACTTTTGCACCATCCAAAGCATAGCGGCGTAAAAATTCGCAAAAACGCAGGTCATAACAAATCACACTACCCATGTGAATATCGTCAATATCGAAAAGGCAGCGCGATGTGCCCGCAACCAAATAATCTGGCTCGTCCATAAGTGGGAAAAGGTGTACCTTATCGTAGGTATTTACAAGCTTTGCATCTGGGCTAATAATTTGTGCTCTATTGGCAACGCCATCTGAAGTTTTAGCAAGAACAGACCCCCCCACAAACCATACTCCGTATTCTTGCGCAAGTTTGCCCAGAAATTCTAAACTTTGTGCCCCGTTTTCGTCTGCAAGCTGGTCTTTTGCATCAAGAGCATAGCCCACGTCCCATATTTCAGGCAAAACAATGACCGTTGGCATGGTAGAAGGAGTATTTTGGCAATACGTTTCCATCCACTGCTGAACACGGGCTTGGTTTGCCTTTCTATCGCCAATTTTTATATCAATTTGCGCAATCCCAACATTAATCAAGGTTACTCCCTCCTCATTTTTAAAAAAAATAAATAGCTTAGTACAATGAATTGTAACTTCACCTAAGGAAAAACGGGCATCCGCCCAAACACATTGTCGATGAATTTTTCATAAGACATCGTAAAAAATAGCGTATCCCCGCTGAGCACTCACCATAGGTGCAATCGTATACACTTTTGTACACAAAACCTATCACTAATATTTTTTAACGGTCAAGATATTTTTTTAATCTTTTATGAAAGAATTATATTTCTACTATTCTGAAGTATTTTTTTAAGTATTATTTATTCACCAATCCCAATTGACACTTTTTTTAATAAATAATATATTTTTTATGAAAGAATATACAAAGGGGGATTCTTATGGGCGAAAAGATACAAAACCGCGCAAGTATTTTGTCTCATGGCGATCGAGAGTCAAGACAAATTGTCCTTGATATTACAGAGAAAACCTTGCAACGCCTAGATGCGTATACAAGAATAAAAAGCCTCATGCGACGTGAGGAACACATCTTACATATTGGGCAACGTCAATGGGATTTGTCGCAAAAACGCCACATTTACCTCTTGGGCGCAGGCAAAGCCTGCAATCATATGGCAAGAGCTGTAGACGAAATTTTAGGTCCCTTCCTAACCCGCGGCATCATAATTGTAAAAAATTTTGAAGAACAAGACATTTTCCACAAAACGGAAGTTTTTGTGGGTGGTCACCCTCTTCCCAATGCCGAAGGCTTGAAGGCCTGCCAAGAAATATTATCTCTTGTGGATGCAGCCAAGCCCGATGATCTTTTCATCGGGCTTGTGAGCGGGGGCAGTTCTGCGCTTATGAGTTGCCCCATAGAAGGCATTTCTTTAGACGATGAAATTTGCGTCACCGATGTCATGTTAAAGTCCGGCGCTAATATCTTTGAAATCAATGCCATTCGCAGACATATTTCACAATTTAATGGTGGCATGCTGGCAAAGCGTATTGCCGAGCGCGGAGCTGAACTTATCGGCATTGGTATTAGCGATGCCATAGCCTCACCGCCCACCGCAGATATTAGCATTCCGTATGCGCAGTATCGCGGCACCCCTTTTGGGCCAGATCAAACCACGCTTGATTATGCAAGACAGGTTATCCATGATTACAATGTGGCGCATCGTTTACCCAAAAATGTGGTGGATTACCTTATGAATGTGGGCCCTGAAGGGGAAACACCCAAATCTTTTGAGCAAAACACCTATTTTCTTATAAACACCCTACCGGACGCATGTCGCTACGCTAAAGAAGAAGCAGAAGCCATGGGAATCCCATCGCTTATTCTAACCTCCTTTCTTGACGGCGAAAGTCGCCATGCAGGAACCTTTTTAGCATCCATAGCACGCGAAATTCAAAATTACGGCAATCCTATACAAGCTCCCTGTGTTCTCATTGCAGCAGGAGAAGTATTCACAACTATTACAGATAACAGCATCATTTCAGGACACGGAGGCCCTTCGCAAGAACAAACCTTAAGCTTTGCCCTCACGGCGGCAAAAATTCCCGGTGTATGTCATTTATCCATAGATTCTGAAGGTACAGATGGTACCACCAAAGCGGCAGGAGGCATCACAGATTCCCAAAGCGCAGCTCAAGCACAAGCAAAAGGC
>CAYJND010000191.1:0-2248 GCA_964371565.1 uncultured Desulfovibrionaceae bacterium | reverse complement strand
GCCACATCAGAAACAATCATGCGTTCAGAGCCGTGTAAGGCATTGATAAGAGATGATTTTCCTGCATTAGGTTTGCCGAGCATGGCTAGCTTTAAGCTGGTGTCCGCCACAAGGATATCTTCCCAATGATCAGGGATGAGATCTTGTAATTCCTCGCGTAATTGACGTAAATTGTGCCCGTGTTCTGCCGAAACGCCAATGACGGGGAAGCCAAGGCCATGGAATTCTGCCAAAATCTGATTTTCTTGCTCGGCGCCGTCCACTTTATTGACAATAAGCAGGGTGGGCTTGCCCATACGGCGTACATGAGCCATAAGATATTCATCTAGAGGTAATAGCCCATCGCGCCCATCTACAACAAAGGCCACTGCTACGGCAGTGCTTAAAGCTTCTTCTGCTTGACGCAAAATATCTGCCTCAAAACCTCGAATACCTTCGGGGCCTTCGGTAACTTCTGCATGGGCATCAAGGGTGATACCGCCCGTATCTACAATGCCGAAAAGGGCTTCACCATGCAGGCGCACAATGCCTTCCATACGGTCACGGGTCACGCCTGGGCGGTCGTGCGTAATGGCGCGCTTGCTGTGAATAAGACGATTAAAGAGGGTGGATTTGCCCACATTGGGGCGCCCCACCAAGACGATTTGCGGCACAAGGTTAGACATGGATTTTCCTGAATAAAAAGTAAGATTTGTTGTGAAATAAAGCTCTCTATACCTTGATAATGTAGGGGGTGTCAAGGTGTGGGGAGGTGTGCGCGTTTATGCTTTAATAACGTGTGTTTACGATTCGAAGTTTTCGTGGCGTATTATATGCCCTCTAAGGGGGGAGGCAATCTATCTACAGCAAAATCTTTTTCCCATGGGGGTAAAATGGTAAAAGTTTTGTCGGCTAAACCATGCAAATTCACCTGCTGTGAAAGTAAATCGCGCAAAATGGGGTCTTGGCTTTCAAAGCTTTTAGGCATGGTGAGGCGCAAGGAATGTAAATATAATTTTGTGCCTTTGAGGGCTTTGAGCTTAGAAAAAGGCCCTTGCCATTTACCGTATTTGCCATCGCCTACAATGGGGTGGCCTTGCTGTGCCATTTGCACGCGAATTTGATGTGTGCGCCCGGTTACAAGGCGAATATGCATAAGGCTATGCTTTGTAGATCTTGCTATACAGCGCACAAGGCTGATGGCTTCCTTGCCTTCATCGTCTTGCAGTGCATGTACTTTTTCTTGTTTGGTGTGCGTTTTTTTGGCTAAATTGTGACGTAATTTTTGCGTGTGCTCGTGGGGCCAAGAACCGTGCACCACCGCCAAATATTCTTTATGCATGCTGTGCGTGGCAAAAGCTTGTTGTAAAAGACGCAAGGCCGCATAGCTTTGTGCCACACAGATAAGGCCAGATGTATCTTTATCAAGCCGGTGAGCTGGTGTGGGTTTAAAAGGGGCATGGGCAAAGTGTGCTTCTAGGCGTGCGGCTAGCGAATCTTCATGGCCTGTGCCACCATGCACGGGTAAGCCACTGGGTTTATTATAAATAGATATGTGCTCATCACCATATACCAAGGGGGGCAGGGCTAGATGCGTAGCTTCTGTTTTAGCTAAATGCTGAGGGGAGGTTTTTAGGGAGCTATGCTGATCAGGGCTGTGGCACTGTTCAATGTTTTTTTCAAAACTGGCAGATTGATTCATGCCTAGGGCAAAGGGGGGAATCCGCACCATATCGCCTGCTTGAACATGAGCAAAAGGCTTTATGCGCCCGCCATTTATACGCACCTGTCCTGTACGAATCCAGCGGTGTAATAGGGCTTGGGGGAGATTTAAGCGGCGCATGAGAAATTGTAAAAGCTTTTGCCCGCTTTCGGCTTGGTGGACATGAAGTGTGTTTTTCTGCTCACTGTCAGGCATACAAATTCCATTGGCTAGGGGTGTTGGACGAGTTTTGAGCATAGCAATGAGCGTGAAAAAAAGCAAATATCCTAGTTTGAATATTTTTGCTGCACTGCGTTGCTGCATGTTGGTAGATACAAAGACATAACAAAAAATATATGTTTGTTTTCTATCTGCTTATAAATATTATAAAAATGTAATAGGATTGTGATGCTAACAAAAAAAATGTCAAAAAACTTAAAAAAAGTGTTGACGAAGAGGCCTCTTTTGCGTAGAACCCTCTTCACGACATGAGCGTAAGCGCATGTCTGGGAAATGCGTCCCCTTCGTCTAGCTGGCCCAGGACAACGCCCTTTCACGGCGTCGACA
>CAYJND010000190.1:0-2280 GCA_964371565.1 uncultured Desulfovibrionaceae bacterium | reverse complement strand
GTGAGCGTGCCTTTCTTAAAAAAGTGTAGAAACACGTTTTAAAGCATCGACTAGTTGGGTGTAAAAATAATCTGCTGTGATATTTCATGTATTGCTATAGTCTTAGCTCATCATAAATGAAAAGTTGCACACCTTAGCGAGTTAACTTGTGCGTAAATAAAAAAAACGCATGAATAAAGCAGCTTTCAAGCCGTTTTATTCATGCGCAAAGGCAAAAAACAAATTTAAAACTATTCGCCCTTAACGGCAATAACTTCAATTTCTACATTTACACCCAGAGGCAAAGAAGCTACGCCCACGCAAGAACGCGCAGGATAAGGCTCTTGAAATACTTTTTTGTACTCTTCATTCACTAAAGGAAAGTCTGCCATATTAGTGATAAATACAGTAACTTTTGCCACATCGGTAATGGCAAAACCTGCGGCGGCAAGCACAGCTTGCACATTTTTAAGGCACTGGGCAGCTTGCACGCTCACATCGCCCTCTACCACTTTACTGGTGGCAGGATCTATAGCAATTTGACCAGAGGCATATAAAGTATTGCCCACGCGCACAGCTTGACTATAAGGGCCCACAGCGCAAGGGGCTGTATCTGTTTTAATAACTTCTTTCATGGTATTCTCCTTATTTAGCATCTATTATGGCTAAAAGTTCTTGTGTTTTTTCTTGCATAAGTGCCGTGTCGCCGCGCGACTCTACATTAAGGCGCAATAAAGGCTCTGTATTGGAAGAGCGCACATTAAAGCGCCACGTGTCAAATTCTAAAGAAAGACCGTCTAAACGATCTTCAGACAAAGCGTCTTTAGCGTATTGATCGTAAATTCTCTGGGTAATTTCTTTAGCATCGGTAACTTTGCGGTTTATTTCACCGCTGCAAGGGTAATTTTGCATACACTCTTGCACAAGCTCAGCCAAAGATTTTTTGCTTTGCGTCACCAATTGCGCCACCAGTAACCACGGAATCATACCAGAGTCGCAATAGGAAAAATCACGGAAGTAGTGATGCGCACTCATTTCGCCCCCATAAAGGCCGTCTTCTTGGCGCATTTTCTCTTTAATAAAAGCATGCCCAGATTTAGATTGCAGACAAATGCCGCCAGCCTTTGCTGTAACATCTTGCGTATTCCACAGCAAACGTGGATCATGTATAATTTTAGCACCGGGGAATTGCTGCAACAAGCTTTGCGCCAAAAGCCCCACTAAATAATAGCCTTCGATGAAATTGCCCTCTGCATCGTAAAAAAAGCAACGGTCAAAGTCGCCATCCCAAGCTATGCCCATATCAGCGCCTTGCTCGCGCACGGCCTTGGCTGTAGCTTCGCGTCGCTCTGGTAAGAGCGGGTTAGGAATACCATTGGGGAAATTACCATCTGGCTGCATATGGGCAGTGGTAAAGGTAAAAGGCAATTTTTCCATAATTTCTTGCATAACCAGCCCAGCGCAACCATTACCGGCATCGGCATGAATTTTTAAACTGGCATTGGGGTCGATTTTTACATAATCAAGCAAGAAATCAATATATTCTTTACGGAAAGATTGCTCTGTATACGAGCCGGTAGTCACAGGGGCGATAGCCTCTACTTCTACTTGAGGCAAAAGTTTAAGAGCAGCATCGCGCAGGTCAAAAAGCCCCGTGTCACCGCTAATGGGCACAGCATCTTTGCGCACAAATTTCATTCCATTATCATCGCGCGGGTTATGGCTACCGGTAATCATAATACCGCCATCAAAACCTTGCGCAAAGGTGGCGTAATAAATTTCTTCGGTGCCGCAAAGGCCAATATCTGTTACATCCACACCGGCAGCGCGAAGCCCTGCCACAAGGCCGTCACGTAGCGCAGGGCCAGAAAGACGACAATCTCGCCCTATGACCACTTTTTTTGCTGTAAAAAGATCAGCATAGGCTAAGCCGATGGCTTTAGCCAGTGCAGGGTTAAGTGACTCTGGATATGTGCCGCGCACATCATAGGCTTTAAAAGAAGCTGCAAAAGACATACTATTTCCTCATATAAAATATTTAGGGAAAAGATTTAGCTTTTCCATCTCTAAATCAAAATAATCCAGCCCCAAAGGCTTTATGAAAATGTAATTTTCTGCAGGCTTTATACCACACATGTAAAATAAGTCCAAGAAAAGAAAAAAACATGTCTAACTGCCTGTAGCCATAACAAAAAAACACCTGCCGAAGCAGGTGTTTTCAGACTAATGACAAAACCTAGGGTAAAAATTTGATTTTTATTTTTACGAATTAAACCTTAATTTTTTAAAATGAACTCCTTA
>CAYJND010000189.1:0-2301 GCA_964371565.1 uncultured Desulfovibrionaceae bacterium | reverse complement strand
ATATGGGTGGCTGGATTATTAACCTTGGTCGCACCGAAGCTATGTTGCCACGCGATGAGCAAATTCCTCGCGAACATTTCAAACGTGGCGACCGCGTGCAAGCTATTATTTCTGATGTACGCCGTGAAGGTCGTGGCCCACAAGTTATTATTTCCCGCGCGCACCGCGACTATATGGCGGCTCTTTTCCGCCGTGAAGTACCTGAAGTGGACGACAACACCGTACAAATCATGGGAGTTTCACGCGATCCTGGCTCTCGCGCCAAGGTAGCGGTGCTTTCTCGTGAGCGCGATGTGGACGCTGTGGGCGCTTGCGTAGGTGTGCGTGGCTCGCGCATTCAAAATATTGTGCAAGAACTGCGCGGCGAACGTATTGATATTGTTATCTGGAGTGCTGACATTGCCACCTATGCCCGCAATGCTTTGGCCCCTGCCTTGGTATCGCGTATTGTGGTAGATGATGAAAGTAACTTACTTGAAATCATTGTGCCAGATGACCAACTTACCAATGCCATCGGACGCAAAGGTCAAAACGTTAAGCTTGCCGCCAAGCTACTCGGCTGGAAAATAGATATTTTCACCGAAACCCGCTACAACGAAGCCAATGCCATCGGTCATGGCCTTGAACAATTAGCTTCGGTGGCAGAAGTTTCCATGGACGCTCTTGTGGCTGCAGGATATTCAAATATTGAATCTTTGCGCCAAGCTAGCGATGAAGAATTAACCGAAAAATTGACCATGAGTGCTGCACGCATTGCTGATTTGCGCTCTGCCATTGCTTTCTTATCACCTAGTGCTCCTGTAGAGGAAGACAGTGCGATTGAAGAAAGCCAGGCGCAAGATGAGGCAGCAGAATAAATGCCGCATATAGCCATACGCATGTGTGTGGTCTGTAGGCAAAGATTTGCTAAGGTGGAGTTGATGCGCCATATTATCACCACCGAGAACACATGGCTTTTGGACGAAAAGGCCACACAACCCGGCAGAGGGTATTATGTGTGCCAAAGCCAAAGCTGTAAGGAAAAGTTTTTTCACTACAAAACGGGAATGAAAAGGCGCAAAGGGGTACAAAGTGACAAAAGATAAAATGACAGTAAAAGATTTAGCCACAGAGCTGAATACGACGCCAAAAGAATTGCAACAAACATTGCAAGGTCTTGGCATCGAAACAAAAAATGCTTCCAGTCCTGTAGCTATGGATCAAGTGGAACGCGTGCGTAGCCATATGAGCGAGCAAAAAAAGAGCTCTGTTATTGTGCGCCGTCGCAAAAATAGCGACCAAGAGCAAGCCCCTGCACCTAAGCAAGAGGCTAAAGCCACAAGTAAGGCTGCACCAAAAGCAGAGCAAGCCCCTACTTCAGCTGAAGTTAAGGAAAGTGCTGAAGTAACGCCAAAGGCAAAAGCCCCCAAAGAGGCAGAAGCTGCAAAAGCACCTCAGGAACAGCCTGCAAGCCAAGCTAAAGCTGAACCTAAAGAAGCGCGCATTATCAGCTCTCCCACCACAGAAAAAGCTCCAGAAAGTGTTAAGGCAGAAGAAAAAGCACCTGCCCCTGCCAGCGAAGCCCCCGCTGCACAAGTTGTTGCTGAACCTAAAGCTGCTGCTGAGCCTAAGAGTGAACCACGCGCCGCTGCGCCACAAGCTTCTGCTAATCCAGAAGGTTCCTCTGCGCCTACAGATAAAAAATCAACAGACAAACAAGCTGATGCTGGCGCTGACAGAAAGAAAAAAGATCGCGCCCCTAAAAAGCGTCCTGAGCCAGAGCAAACACATACTCCCGTGCGTGTTATTTCTCGCCCAAGTCCTGAGGCTGCTGCCGAAGCTAGCAGACGTCGTCCTGAGGGCGGAGCCCGCACAGGGCATGGCGGTCATGCTGGTCAGGGTGGTCATCCAGGTGGCAACCGTGGGCCTCGTCCCGGTGGCGGTCACCCAGGTCAAGGCGACAATAGAGGCAATTTCCGTCCGCGTCCTGGCCAAGGCGGTCCCGGTGGGCATGCTGGCGGTAAAGAAGGCGATAAAGACGCCCCACGTAGCCCGCGTCCTCCACGTCCCGGTGGCGGCGCTGGCGGTGCTCCGCGCACTGATGGTGGCATGAATTTTGGTGCCCCCGGTGTTGGCAATGAACAAAGCAAGAAAAAACGCAATAAAGGCCGTCGTACCGTGGACTTCCCCGCCGGTGGCAATGGCGACTTTAGCCGCTTTGGTCAGGATGATGAAAACGCCAAGCGCATGGGTAGCCGTCATAAGTCTCGCCGTAAGGGTAAAGATACGCGTCAAGCATCCTCTACCACACAGCCACTAAAG
>CAYJND010000188.1:0-2422 GCA_964371565.1 uncultured Desulfovibrionaceae bacterium | reverse complement strand
ACCTTTGCCGACATCTCCATGCTTTTGCTGGTGTTCTTTATCTTGCTCTTTTCACTCTCTACGGTGGAGCAAAGCAAGTTTTTAGCCACCATAGGTTCCATTAAAGGTGCTCTTGGCGGTGATGCTAGCTCTCTTGCACACAACGACCCCACCCAAACGGCGGGATCATTGCATGAAGAAGTAAAAAGACGTAAAGAACTTATTGAAGCGCAAAAGCAAACCTTTAACGATATACGAAGCTTCTTGGTGCAAAATGGCATGGAGGGGCAAGTGGGCGCTGTGCTTGATGAAGGTACCATTACCTTGCGTCTGCCAGGCAAGGTGCTTTTTGCTCCTAATAGTACAGAGCTGACACCAGAAAGTTTAAAAATTTTAGACGTCTTAAAAGATATTTTTGTAAAAAGACGTGAACAACGTGTGGATATTCGCGGCTATTCAGATGACTCGCCGGTGGTGGATAATCCGCGCTTTAAAGATAGTTGGGATTTGTCTGCTTTACGCGCAGTAACAGTCTTGCGCTATTTGTTAACGCAAGGTATTGAGGCAGACAGGCTCACGGCTACGGGATATGGCTCGCTCAACCCACTCATGCCCAATACTACAGAAGAAAATAGGGCACGTAATCGTCGTGTGGAATTTGTCTTACAACGTGATGTAACAAAGAGTCCGTAATGTTAGAATCAAAGTATGATTTTTCTTTGGAAGAGGACGCACAGGGGGCGCGCAATGCCTATCGTGCCATGGTACAAGGTATTGAAGCCCGCATTAATAATGCTAAATCAACCTATGAAGTGGTGGATATTAGTGTTTCTGGCTGTGCTATTCAATTACCAGCTTCCATCAACTTGGCTGAGGGCGCCTCTTTTAATGTGCAATTAGAAGTGCGCGGACGTGCCATTTTAACAGCTTTGCGAGCTAAAATTATTCGCGTAACCCCAAGTGGTGTGGTGGCGTGTAGTTTTGTGAATATGAATGAGCGCCAAGAATATGCGCTGGATAAATTGGTTTTAGAAATTCAAAAGCGTCTTATTGAAGCAAATAAAGTGTAAAACCAAATATACGGGGTAGGTGCTCTATGTAGCTGCCTTGTATTTTTGCGTTTAACGTAAAGCATAAGAATAGACCCAAAGGGAATAGAATGGATTTAAACAAAGAAAAAGTGTTGGTGGCAAACCGCGGTGAAATTGCCATGCGCATTACAAAAGCCTGCCATAAACTTGGCGTGCCATTTACCTGTATTTACACAGCAGAAGATCACGCTTCTGGGCATGTGCGCCTTGCCAGAGAACTTGGCGGCGAAAAAAGTCTTTATCAAGTAGCCTCTTATCACGATGCCAACGAAATCGTAGCTGTAGCCGATGATGCTGAGTGTACAGCCATTCACCCAGGCTATGGTTTTTTTGCCGAAGACTTTCGCTTTGCCCGCCGCGTTACCAAGCGCGATCGCAAGCTTACTTTCATTGGACCATCCTGGAAAATCATCCGCGAGCTTGGCGATAAAATTAATACCAAGCGCCTTGCCCGTAGCCTTGGTGTGCCTACGGTACCTGGTTCTGACCGTCCTATCTATGATGAGATGGAAGCAGAAAAGGTAGCTCGCTCTGTTTTTGAATTCCAATTACAGCGCGGCATTAAGCAGCCACTTGTTTTGGTAAAAGCCTCTGCAGGCGGCGGCGGCATGGGCATTGAAGAAGTGTATGACATTGACAACTTCCGCTCAGTGTACCGTCGTATTCGTAACTATGCTTTGCGTCAATTTAAAGACGAAGGTGTGCTTATTGAGCAACGCATCATGGATTTTAACCACTTAGAAGTGCAAATTGTCTCTGACCGTAGTGGCAAAAATCCCGTGCACTTTGGCACCCGTAACTGTTCTATTCAGTCTACCGGTTTGCAAAAGCGTATTGAAATTGCCCCTGGTTTTGACCCGCAAAACATCAAATACACCTTTGATGCGGCGCAGGTGTTGCGTGATATTATTCAATACTCTCTCACCATGGCGCGTAGCGTAGGCTATGACAACGTGGGCACTTGGGAGTGGATTGTAACCCGCGATGGTGAGCCTTTCCTTATGGAAGTAAACACTCGTATTCAGGTAGAAAATGGCGTATCAGCACGTATTTCTAGCGTGAAGAATCGCTTGGCTCTTGGCGAGGTTGACCTTATTGCCGAACAAATTCGCATAGGCCTTGGTGACCCGCTTGGCTATTCTCAAGAAGATATTTCTTTTGAGGGCGTGGGCATTGAGTATCGCCTTATTGCCGAAGATCCTGACAATAAATTCTCCCCTTGGGTGGGTACCATCGATAGCTATGGCTGGCGCGACCATGATTGGTTAACCATGTTAACCCACGTGCCCACCGATGCGCCTTATGATATTCCTACCGAATTTGACCCAAACCTTGCCCTTGGCATTATTTGG
>CAYJND010000187.1:0-2477 GCA_964371565.1 uncultured Desulfovibrionaceae bacterium | reverse complement strand
AATATGCGCACCCGTGAACCTGTTGTAGCAGAATATTGTTTTGATAAAAATGGTAAAGGTAGACGTTTGGTGCGTGAGAAAAATGGCACCATATGCACAGGCAATGTACAAGCTCAATTTACTGCCAACGGTGCTTTAGTTATGGAAACAAGCGATGCCTTTTGTCCAGGTGGCAATAAATATGCGCCGCAAAAAGTAGATTGCACAGGGGCAGAAAATAGCACCGCATGTCGTGGTCAAGAGCTTGGTATGGGCAGAAAAGTCACTTGGGACGCAGATTTTCGTAGGAAGTAAAATATGATAGAAAATAAACATAATACCATAAGCCTTATTCCCGGCGGATGTCCGCAATTTTTAGACTTTGAATTACGTCTTTCTGGCCTGCCTCGTGTGACACGCCACTTTAAAGAAGAAAAAAAAGTGCATTCTGGCGCCACAGAAAGCCGATATGAGCACTATTTACGTTGTCTTGTGGAAGAAGATGGTCAAGATATAGATCAGTTAAATTATGAGCCATGTGATAGAGATTACTCTTTTGATACTAAGCGTATTTTAGATACGTGGTTAGATGCTTGGATTCCTCTGCCCTTTTTACGTATTCGTGGTCAAAAATGGCCCGATGGCGGCGAGCGCTTTGAATATGGCCCCTCCAATTGGGTGCGCGCTCGAATGAGCCTTAAAGATGCTGATACATTAAGCCTTACATTAATTTTTGATACCAATGTGGAAGAACTTCCCGCTCAAGGTGTAAAGCAAGAAAGTGCAGATGCAAATGATGCGCACTCAGGTGAACATTATTATGCCCTTTCACCCCGTGACGTAGCAGCCCATGGCGCTTTTGCTTTGGCACATCATGTACGAGATAATGCTTGGTTTTTAAATGCTCCTTGGGTGGATGCATGGCTACTTAATACCTATACAGCTTTTGAATTGAAAAAAAATAAGGGTCGTCCGCCGCGCAATGATGAAGGATATGTCTTAAAGCATTTGGCTTCCTATCTTACCTGGCTTGAAGTGGTACGCGAAGCTTTAAGCGAAACCACAGTGCAAGTTATCAACCCAGAGCGTGATCAGCCGGTAGAAGTAGACCTTATTCTTGATATAGGCAACTCTCGTACCACAGGTATATTGGTAGAAACTTTACCTCAGCGTATTACTAATTTAAATGACAGTTATCTTTTAGAATTGCGCGATATTAGCAACCCTGAAAAAATATATAGTGAGCCTTTTGAAACCCGCGTGGAATTTGTTGAGGCTAACTTTGGAGATGATGCTTTAAGCCGCCGCTCAGGTAGGCGTACCCCAGCCTTTGCCTGGCCTTCTGCGGTACGTGTGGGGCCAGAGGCCGCACGTCTTGCTACGCATGCCGTTTGCGCCGAAGGCAGTACGGGTATGTCTAGCCCTAAACGTTATCTTTGGGATGAACGCCCATGGCAGCAAACATGGCGCTATAATAGCTCAGGCCCTAAAGAATCCATGGTAACGCGCGGATTATTTCCACGTCAGGTCAATCGCGAAGGCACACCGCTATGTTGCTTTGATGATCCCATGCGTAAAAATTCTCGTGAGCTAAAAAATCAACAAAAAGAACCAGCCTTTGAGTCTTTATTTACGCGTTCTTCCTTAATGCTTTTTATGGTGGGTGAAATTATTACGCAAGCTTTGGTAACCATGAACTCCCCTGCTACGCGCTCACGTCGTGAATTACCCAATATGCCCCGCAGATTGCGCCGTATTTTATTTACGGTGCCCACAGCTATGCCTGTGGCAGAAAAGCGTATTTTTAGGCGCTGGGTATCCTGGGCGGTGCGTGTTACTTGGGAGGCACTTGGCTGGAATGAATGGTATGTAGGCACTAAAGATAAAGCTATTAAAGGTGCCAAAGACTACCGTACAAGCCCTCAAGTTCGCTGCGACTGGGATGAAGCCTCTTGCTCGCAAATAGTATATATTTATAATGAACTTGCTGTAAAATATCACGGAGATGCACATCACCTTTTTGAACTTTTGGGTAAAAATCGCCAAAGCCATGGCAATAAGCCTTGTGTACGCATTGCCTCCATAGATACGGGCGGCGGTACCATGGATTTATCCATTGCTACCTATGAATTGGCTAGCGGTGTGGGAGATACAGCACGCATTAGCCCACATATGGAATTTCGCGATGGCTTTAATATTGCCGGTGATGAAGTTTTACGAGATATGGTGGCACAGCATATTATTCCTTGTTTAAGCGAAGCTTTTACTAAGGCAGGAATTATTGAACCCCGTGCTGTTATTGGGCAGCTTTTTGGTCGCGATGCCATTGGTATTTCACAAGACCAACGTAATTTACGTTCGCGTTTTGTACGCCAAGTGGCTGTGCCTGTGGCGTTAGGTATGCTAGGACTTTGCGAATTACTGTACCAAAACACTACACAAATACAAGAAAATCATGCGCCTTTTACCTGCAAATTTGGCAATTTTTTCACCCAAGT
>CAYJND010000186.1:0-2518 GCA_964371565.1 uncultured Desulfovibrionaceae bacterium | reverse complement strand
TGGACAATAGACCGCAATTGCTTAACTTAAAATCCGCATTGCGTTGCTTCCTTGAGCATAGACGCGATGTTATTATTCGCAGAACCCGTTATGATTTAGCTAAAGCTGAAGCTAGAGCTCATATTTTAGAGGGCTTACGCATTGCTTTAGATAATATTGATGAAATTGTAGCTATCATTCGTGCTTCTGCTACACCAGAAGAAGCACGCCATCGCTTGATGGAGCGTTTTTCTTTAAGTGAAATTCAAGCCAAAGCTATTTTGGAAATGCGTTTGCAAAGACTTACTGGATTGCAACGCGACGAGCTTATGGCAGAATACAAAGATATATTGCAAAAAATTGAATATTTTAAATCTATTTTGAACAATGTAGAAGTGTTACGATCTGTTATACGAGATGAAATAACCCATATTCGCGATACTTTTTCTACCAAGCGCCGTACAGAAGTTCTTATTGATGAACTTACCGGCATTGATATTGAAGACCTTATCCCTGATGAAGAAGTAGTATTTACACTTTCTCGTCGTGGCTATATGAAGCGCACCACCCTTGATAATTACCAGCAGCAAAAACGTGGTGGTAAGGGTATTGCTGCTTTGCACACTTCTGATGACGATTATGTGCAAGAGTTTTTAACAACTACAAATCACCAATATCTGTTGCTCTTTACCAATAAAGGTCGTATGCACCAAATTAAGGTACACCAAGTACCCGAAGGTAGCCGCACGGCTAAGGGCATGCATATAGCTAACCTTTTACCCATGGAAGAAAATGAATGGGTAACCACTGTACTTTCGGTACGTGAATTTGCAGAGGATAAACACTTCCTCTTTGTAACACGCCGCGGCATGGTGAAACGTTCATCAGCTTCGCTCTATGCTAAGTGCCGTAAGACAGGCCTTATTGCTGTAGGCTTAAAAGACGATGATGAACTTGTAGTGGTTCGTCCTGTACGTGAAGAAAGTCATATTGTACTGGCCACGGCCAATGGTTTTTCCATTCGTTTCTCTTGCCGCGATGTAAGACCCATGGGTCGCGGCGCCACAGGTGTTAAGGGTGTAGCTTTACGCCGAGATGATGCCGTAGTGGCTTGCGTTATCTTAAAACAAGAAGATCAAACCACAGAAATCATGTCTATTTCTAGTAATGGTTATGGTAAGCGTACCCGTGTGGACTTATACCGTGCGCAATCACGCGGCGGTAAGGGTATTATCAACTTTAAGGTTACCTCCAAAACTGGCCAAGTGGTAGGGGCTATGCCTGTGCGTGATGATGATGGTTTGGTATTATTAACTTCTGCCAATAAAATTGTACGCATTGGTGTAGATGATGTTCGCTCTAAGGGGCGCGCTACCATGGGTGTTATGCTTGTGCGTATGGATAATGGCGCCACTGTGGTAGGTTTTGACCGTGTTGACGAAGGCGGTGTGCGCAAAGAAGATGAAGATTTTGAGATAGATGATACCACGGCTATAGACGAAGCTGAAACAGGTATTATATCTGAAACATCTGCTGATGTAGCGCAAAATCTGTCTCAATCCACAAATGAACAAACAGATACATCTGAAGAATAAAATGTAATGCCATATCTACCACGACTTTTGTTTATAAAGTCATGGTAGATGGCATATTTATAGTATGATTTTATAAAAAGGACTAAATTTGCGTTTTCTGTGTTTACTTGTTTTTTCTTTGCTTTGTGCAGTGTTATATTTTGCTTTTCCTCAATTTATTTCTGAGATTTTGCAAAATGAAGATAGTATGGCACGAATAGAAAAATCCATGGAAAAAAAAGAATGGGTACAAGCAGAAAAATTACTTGTAGACTATTTACGCATAGAAATGGATATGCATAAAAGCTGGCAAGCGTGGGTGCTGCTGGTTAATGTGAGTCAAAAAGCTAATTTGCAAGATACTATAATATTAAGTTATCTAGATGATATGCTTATTGATTATAGTAATGATCCAGAAAAGAAAAAATTTATTTTACTGCATATTGCTCAAATAAAAGAAAGACAAAATAACGAGCAAGAAGCCATTAATGCCTTGGTTTCTTATACCAATTTACCCAATTTAAATACCGCAGAAGCTTTTGAGGCATATAATAAATTATTGTCATGGTATTTAAAAATGGGTAATTTCAGCGCCGCAGAAGATATATTGCACAATTGCTTATCTTTACCGCTGGAAGATGCTGAAATGGCTTTTTGTTTATATACGTTAGCAGAAATATATGCAGGTAAATCTTCTTTTGAAACGGCACATGAGCTTTTGTACCAATTAAACGATTTAGAAATTGATGCGTATTTATTGAGCCAGGTAAATTTTTTACATGGTGATATTTTAGAGCAACAAAGAAAATATTCTGAAGCTTTAGTTTATTTTAGACTTGCTTTAGAAATGTATGGAAATAAAGCTGTTGTGCAAAAGCGCATTGCGGCTTTAGAAAAAAGATTACCCAAAAAAAGTAAATAAGTGCCGCTAGTAAACGGTACAGAGGTATGTATGATTCATCACG
>CAYJND010000185.1:0-2540 GCA_964371565.1 uncultured Desulfovibrionaceae bacterium | reverse complement strand
GTGGGGGAGGGGAAATAACCCTTTTACAAAAGGGTTTTTCCCCTCCCCCACAAAAAAACAAAAAAACCCTCTTCTCTCACATAAGGAGGCACCATGCACTTATTAGACATGGCCACAGCGGCTGGCTGAGCAGCCAAGGTTGCTCCAGAGGTACTGGAGCGTATATTACATTCAGTACGTGCATCATCGGTGGCGGCGCCGCAGGTGGAGGCACGTGTACTTGCAGGGCGTGCGCATAATGAAGATGCGGCGCTGGTGTCTGTCCCTGCTGGGCAGGCCATAGTGCAGACGGTGGATATTTTAGCCCCCATTGTGAATGACGCATATACTTTTGGTCGCATTGCGGCGGCCAATGCTTTGTCAGATGTGTATGCCATGGGCGGTACACCGTGGTGCGCCATGAATATGCTGTTTTTTCCTACGGCCTGTCATGGCAAAACCGGCGAAGAAAGCGTGGCGGCAATTTTGCAGGGCGGGCTGGATGCTTTGGCAGAAGCAGGCGCTGTGCATGTGGGCGGTCATACGGTGGAAGATAGCGAGATAAAATATGGCATGTCGGTGACGGGCATTATAGACCCTGAAAAAAAGGCCACCAATGACGGCTTGCGTGTGGGCGATAGGCTGATACTTACTAAGCCGCTGGGCACGGGTATTTTATCCACAGGGGTAAAAGCTCGCTGGGATGATTATACGGGCAGTGAGGCGCTCATAGCCAAGTGGTGCGCTCATTTAAATAAGAACGCTGCCACAGCCATTACTACTTTCGGGCTTAAAGCCGCTACAGATATTACCGGCTTTGGCCTTGGCGGGCATAGTATTGAGATGGCACGTGCTTCTGGTGTGCAAATAGTATTAGACTGTAAGGCGCTGCCTATTATGGATAATGTGCTGGACTATGCTAATAATGGCCTTATTCCTGCGGGTAGTCACGTAAATAGAAAATATTGGCAAAGTTTCACCCATATTGCTAGTACTATAGAAGCTTCTTTAGAGAGTGTGGTCTTTGATACGCAAACCTCTGGCGGCTTGCTTTTGGCAGTGCCACAGGCACAAGTGCAAGCTGTGCAAGAGCATTTGCACAGCCTTGGCGAAGAGGCCCATGTGGTAGGGCAGGTGCAAGAGCTTGGTAGCCAAGGGCAAAGCCCCTTGGTGCTTATATAAGCACTTTTTACCTAGTGATAAAATTTTAGCGTCTCACCATAATTTTCTTTAGTTTATACTCTAAAGCTTTAAGGGAAGTTCTCTAAATTGTAACAAAAATAGGTCTAATTCTTGCTTACAAACAAGATGGTGAACTTTTTACCTAGAGGGGATAGTATGGAAATCGGTTATATGGGCGCAGGCTCTGGCATTCAAGGTATGGATGCATTTGGCACCATGCAAACGGCTAAAAAGAGCGAAGAACAAAAATTAGCCTCGGGCGACTCGGTTAGCATTTCAGAAGAAGCACATAATTTGTATGCTGAAATGAGCGCTAACGGTGCTGAGGCAGAAGAAAACGCTGCCTTGGATACTCAGGCAGGCTTAGACGAAAATGCTCAATACGTGGCTGAACAAGGCCAAAATGTAGGTGAAGGTCAAGGCGCCAAGAGCCAAGGCGACGCAGCATCGCAAGGTAAAGGCGGCGGCGGTGGCGGTGGCGGTGGCGGCGGTAGTAGTTCAGACTCTTCTGACTCTACCGATACCCTAACCTCCATTCAGGCTGAAATGGACGCCATTGAAATGCAAATAGCTGCCGCCGAAGCAGAAGCCGGCGAAGGTAAAAGCAATGCAAAGATTGAAGCTCTTGAAGCGCAGTTAGCAGAACTACAAACAGAATACGATGAACTTGCAGATGCTTAATTAAAAATGTTAGTATTTCAAGGTAGTAAGGCTCTTTGTATAAGAAAAAAATATTTCTTCTTGACAAAGAGCTTTTTTCTTATTAGTAATAAATCTCAATAACACACTCAAGGAGAATACAATGTCTAAAACTCATGATAATTTAATGGCTGCTTTTGCTGGTGAATCCCAAGCTAACCGTAAATACCTTTCTTTTGCAGAAGCTGCAGACAAAGAAGGTTTACCAGCTGTTGCTAAGCTTTTCCGTGCTGCCGCCGCTGCTGAAACCATTCACGCTTTGGCTCATTTCCGTCTTGCCGGTCATGTGGGCACCACCGAAGAAAACTTAAAGGCCGCCATTGAAGGTGAAAGCTATGAATTCACCAAAATGTATCCTGAGATGATTGCTGATGCAGAAGCAGAAGGCAACACCGCCATTGCTAAGCATTTGGGCTATGTAAACGCTGTAGAAGAAGTACATGCCAATTTGTACAAAAAAGCCCTTGCTAACCCTGCTGACTACGCCGATGTAGACTACTACTTGTGTAAAGTCTGTGGTTACACCCACGAAGGCGAATGTGAAAAGTGTCCAGTATGTAATGCTGGCAAAGCAGCATTTTTTAACGCTAGCGCTTCTTGCTGCAAATAGTTAAAAAATATATAGTATATAAAAAAGGCAAGCTTCGGCTTGCCTTTTTTTATTTTATTATTTTATTTTT
>CAYJND010000184.1:590-2565 GCA_964371565.1 uncultured Desulfovibrionaceae bacterium | reverse complement strand
AGGAGACCCCTTTTTGGCGCTAGCAAAAGGGGTCTCCTTCCCCCCACAAAAAAGAGCCTCACCATGCAAAAATTTATAGCTTCTATTGTATTATGCTTTGTGTTTTTTGCACAAGTTTTTGTAGTTCCTGCCCAGGCCTTTTTGGCTTTGGGCGAGTTTGGCATTGCCGACGAAAAGGAATTGGGGCGCAAGTTTGAGGTACTCATTCGCTCTAAATTGCCTCTGGTAGAGGACCCTGAGGTTTCCCTTTATGTAAAGAGTCTTGTAGATAGATTAGACGCTGTCATACCGCCTCAGCCCTTTGATTTTACCTCGGGCATTATTTTACACAATTCGCTCAATGCCTTTGCTGTGCCTGGCGGGCATATCTTTGTATTTACTGGCCTTATGATGCAGCTAGATTCAGAAGACGAGCTAGCTGGCATTCTTGCCCACGAAATGGCGCATATTACCCAAAGACATATGGCCTCGCGCATGGAACGCGGGCAAGTGGTGGGCATTGCCTCGCTGCTCTTAGCCATTGCCGGCATAGTAGCTGGCGGCGGTGAAGGGGGCGCGGTGCTGGCTACGGGAGCTTTGGGGGCAGGGCAAGCTGCCATGCTCAATTATAGCCGCATGGACGAAAATGACGCCGACGATATAGGCTATCAATACCTTGTGGCGGCGGGGTATCCGCCCACGGGCATGGTTGGCGGCTTTAAAAAAATTCGTGATAAAAGCATTCTTGTAGGCGGGGGCAATGTGCCCACCTATCTTTCTACCCACCCAGATATTGGCGCGCGCATAACCAATGTTATAGCCAAAACCCAAACGGGCTCTCAGGCTCTTGTGAATAGACGTGTAGATAATAGCCGCTTTAAGCGCGTGCAAACCCTGCTTTGGGCGCGCTATGGCAACGAGCAAGCCGCCATGGCGCGATTTGCCGGCAAAAAAGACGGTCTATCCCTTATGGCAACAGCCATGGTGCACGCACGAAAAAATGAGGTACAAGAGGCGTCTCGCACCTTTGATAAGGCCCTAGCGGCCGCTCCTAAAGATCCGCTTATCTTGCGCGAAGCCGGAACCTTTCATTATAAAAAAGGTGACATTCAAAAGGCAAAAAGTCTTTTGGGCGAAGCTTTGCGTTTAGACCCGCGCGATTATATGGCGCGTTTTTTCTACGCGCGCCTTTTAGATGCCGCTAATCAGCAAGGACAAGCAGCCTCCCATTATAAAGAAGTCTTACGGGTTTTGCCCTATGACAGCGAGGTGCATACGGCCTATGGGCGCTCTCTGGGTACCGGCGGCAAAGAATTTTTAGCATACATACATTTGGCGTATGGCGCCATGTATCAAAATGATAAAAGAAAAACAAAACAATATAGCGAAAAAGCAAAGGCCCTTGCTACATCGGCGCTGGATAAACAAGATCTAGCCCGCTTTACAAAAATATATGAAGAACGCAAGGAAATTTGGGAAGAAGGATTTTAATATGCAGCAAGCTCACGCCACTACCATTATTGCGGTGCGCCACAATGGTAAAGTAGCCATTGCCGGCGACGGTCAAGTAACCCTAGGTCAAAGCATTGTTATGAAGCACGGTGCGTGCAAAATTCGCCGTCTATATAAGGGCAAAATTCTTGCAGGTTTTGCCGGCGCCACTGCCGATGCCTTTACCCTTTTTGAATTATTTGAAGCAAAATTAGAAGAATCGCGCGGCAATCTAATTCGCGCCGCTGTAGAAATGACCAAAGAATGGCGCAAAGATAAATATTTGCGCCGCCTCGAGGCCATGTTACTTTTGGCAGATGCTGACCATATTTTATTGCTTTCTGGCAATGGCGATGTCATTGAGCCTGACGATGGCGTTGCCGCCATTGGCAGCGGGGGTGCCTATGCCCTGTCGGCAGCCAGAGCTCTTATGCGTCATACTAAGCAAGATCTAAGCGCAGAAGATGTAGTGCGCCACTCCATGGCCATTGCCGCAGAAATTTGC
>CAYJND010000184.1:0-580 GCA_964371565.1 uncultured Desulfovibrionaceae bacterium | reverse complement strand
CCTGTAATGCCGCAGCAACAAGACGTGCGCCGCGCAGGGTGCAAAATCAATCTCACCTTGCGCTTAACGGGTCTGCGTGATGATGGCTATCATTTGCTTGATTCCATCTTCTGGCCCATAGATACGCCGCACGATACCCTAACTTTTAGTTATGGCGCAGGTAGTGATGCAAGCCAAAATACTGACGCAGAAAAGGGCGCAGAAGGGGCTTTGCGCCTAAGTTGCAACTTGCAAGATATTGACCTGCAAAATAATACCCTCACCAAGGCTCATGAGGCCTTTTTACGCGAGGGCGGGCAATTACCCCAAGAAATGGGCACAGTGCAGGTGCATTTGCACAAGGGCATTCCCCATGGCGCAGGCCTTGGCGGGGGCAGCAGTGACGCCGCCACCCTGCTTTTGTGGTGCAATGAAAAGGCAAAAGAGCCTTTAAAACCTGACGCTTTGCACAAGGCTGCACTTAGTGTTGGCGCCGATGTGCCCTTTTTTTTGCAAAATGTTCCGGCTAGGGTGCAAGGTATTGGCGAGATAATCCGCCCCTTGCCCCCCCCATGGCCCACTGCCCATGTGCTGCTTCTTG
>CAYJND010000183.1:0-2593 GCA_964371565.1 uncultured Desulfovibrionaceae bacterium | reverse complement strand
GTTTGATACCGTCAGCTAAAGACTCACGGCAACCATAAAGGTTGTCGAATTTAGATTTGGTTACAGAATCGTTTACGTTAAACGCAGGGAAGAGCAACTTGCCTTCTTCAGCCAATTGATAAAGACGGTGCACACCAGTGGTGGTCTCTTCAGAAACGCCCTTGATGCTTTCGGTAACGCGTTGGAAACGAGTCTTATCATTGGCATAAGAAAGAGCCAAACGATGCATGATAATTTGGAATTCTTTATTATCGTATTTTTGTTCTAAAAGAGCAGGATTTTTTTCTACTTCTACGCCCTTATGCAACATAAGGGTTACGTCGCCGCCATCGTCCACAATAAGGTCAGGGCCAGAGCCGTCAGGCCAGGTCATAGCCATCTCTGTGCACCACCAGTATTCTTCTAAGGTTTCACCTTTCCATGCAAAAACTTTGGCATAGCCAAGCTCTGCAATGGCAGCGGCGGCATGGTCTTGAGTGGAAAAAATATTACAAGAGGCCCAACGAATATCAGCGCCCAGCTCATAAAGAGTTTGAATAAGCAACGCAGTTTGAATGGTCATATGCAAAGAACCAGTAACTTTTAAACCCTTGAGGGGCTTAGAAGCGCCGTACTTGGCAATGCATTGCATAAGGCCTGGCATTTCGCGCTCAGAAAGTTGCATTTCTTTTTTACCAAAATCGGCAAGGCTAATGTCAGCTACCTTATAGTTAAGGCTTAAATCAAGGGCTTGAGCTTGAGACATGGGTAAACTCCTTTAAAGTGCTTTTGTTGCTACGACCAAGAGCAGGTCGAGGTTTTTTTGTACAGAATTACGTTGTATATGTGCCAGCGTAAGGCCAGCTTCTTGCACAAAACTTTGCAAAGTGTCTTGATCAAAACCAAGCCAACGATCGCCAAAGCTTTCGCGCATTTTTTCATTGGTATGCTTATCGAAGTCGGCAATGAATACCGAGCCCCCAGGGCGTAAAATACGCTGTACCTCTTTTAAAGTATGCACAGGGCTTGAAAGATGGTGTAATACAAGATTAATACAAGCAAAATCAGCCTCGCCATCGCGCAGAGGCAAATGGTCAAGCTCACCAATACGCAAAGAGACACGATCTTGCTGTGATGAACCCGCTGGGCTATTTTCCGACGCAAAACGACGCCTTGCTAGCTCTAACATACGCGGGCTACCATCTACGCCCACAACACTTTCGGCTTTGGGTAAAAGCTTTTCCAGCACCGAACCTGTGCCACACCCAAGGTCTACCGCCAAAGCGCAAGAGCTTGGCATGGCATCGCATACAGCGCCAGCCAGATCAAAGGATCCCAAAATTTCTTCATTGAGCATATCCCAATCTTCGGCAATGGCATTAAAAAATTGTCTGGTGCGCAGGGCTCTTTCTTCTATGCAGCGAGCGCCCAAATGTACGTCATTTTGCATTAAAGCCGTGGCATCCACAAAGGGCAACATACTTTTAATAAAATCGTGCGCCGCTCCTTCTTTGGTTACAGAATAAAAAACCCACAAGCCATCACGGCGCCACTGCAAAAGCTGCGCTTCAGTGAGGATTTTTAAATGGCGCGAAATACGCGATTGCCCCATTTGCAAAATGCTCACCAGCTCATTAACAGAAAGCTCATAATGCGCCAGCACATGCAAAAGGCGCAAACGTGTTTCATCAGCAAGGGCTTTAAAATAATTTAGGGCTTGAGACATACATTCCTCATGGGTTTATCAAGAAAGCTTGATATGTATATCTGCTTTTTTAAATATACGCAAGCGGCAAAATTCACATTGACAAATTGAAGTATTCTCGTAGTGTATAATAAGCTATTTTTATTTAATGAGAGGCCTTATGCATGTAGATTTTGATACATACACACAAATGCGTGACCTTTGTCACCATGCCTGGCAAAGACAGTTACTTTCTGGTTTTAACGGCAATGTCTCCATGCGCGCAGGCGAACATATTGCCATTACGCGTAGCGGCGCCGCCAAGGGCTATTTGCAAGAAAGAGATGTATGCCTATTGGATGCCACAGGGCAAATGGTGGCCATGGCAGATGAGGATGTGCGCGCCTCTTCTGAGGGCTTTATGCATGTGCAAGTATATGCCCAAAGAGCAGATGCGCAAGTGATTGTGCATTGCCACCCTAGACACCTACTGGCGCTAGAGATGAAGCTTGGCGGATCTGAGCGCACAGCTTTTTTGCATATGCCTATTTTTGAAGCAGATTTATTGCGCTCGCGCATGGGCTTTGTGGCAGATTTTTCACCGGGCACGCAAGCACTGGCAGAAGCAGTGGGTCTGTGCGGGGTACGTTATGATGCCGTTTGGATGTCACGTCACGGCCTTACCTGCATAGGAAGCACCGCCATTGAAGCCTTAGCTTTAGCAGAAGAATTAGATCATTTAGCCGCCATGCAGCTTTTGGCATTATAAAAAAAGGGGGAGATTGCTCCCCCAAGACTAATGACAAACCCCACTATGTGGCGTTTGCGCCGCTATTGTCAGCAAAGCTGCCAAGCGGAAAGACACAAAAATCAACCGTTTAACGGCGCAAGTGAATTGCGCCTACTCTTGATTTTTGGGTCGTGCTGACT
>CAYJND010000182.1:0-2685 GCA_964371565.1 uncultured Desulfovibrionaceae bacterium | reverse complement strand
TTCAGCGAACTGTTACGCTAGTACACTACCATCCGCCACTGGCGCCATAACGCTCACGAGCTCCAGCTTACCGTCTTTTTCCGCCGTAAGCACCATGCCATGCGACACAAGCCCGCGAATCTTACGCGGCGCCAAATTGGTCACCACGCACACTTGCTTGCCCACTAAAGCTTCCGGTGCAAAGAATTCTGCCAAGCCCGACAAAATTTGACGTGGCTGCTCCTCACCCAAAGATATTTCAAAGCGCAAAAGCTTATCAGCATTAGGATGTTTTTCTGCCACTAAAATAGTACCTACGCGCATTTCAACTTTTTTGAAATCGTCAAAGCTGATATCTGGCAAGGCGCCTTCTGCTGCTTCAGCTTGCGCTGGTGCAGGGGTAGTGGCAGGCTTTTCTTCTTTATTCTTTTTCTCTTTTTTGGGCTTTTCTGCTTTTTCCACCTTGGGCATTTCCATACGCGGGAAGAGGTTAGAAGCTTCTGCCAAAGTGGTACCCACGGCTAAGGTGCCCCAAGTGCCAATTTCAGCTTTAATATCTACTTTTTTAGCATCTTCCATGCTTTGACCCAATTGTTTCAGCATGGCAGTGGCAGCCTCTGGCATAATGGGCCACACGGCAAGGGCAATCTTGCGCAAAGATTCAAGCAAGGTATATATAACCGCTGTGAGGCGTTCCATATTGCCTTGTTTGGCTAAAGCCCACGGGGCTTGTGTATCCACGTATTTATTTAAGGAGCGCACAAAGTCCCACAAAGCATCTAGACCTTGAGCAAAGCGCACATTGCCAAAAAGCTGTATGTAATTTTGCAAAGCTTCATCGGCATGCTTTTGTACCACGGCATCGTCTTCGGTGCTAAAGAGCGGCTTAGGCACCACGCTGTTAAAGTACTTGGCATTCATGGAAAGTACACGGCTAAAGAGATTACCAAGGTCATTGGCAAGATCGGCATTAATGCGTGTAATCATGCTTTCTTCGGTGATAGAAGCGTCAGAACCAAAATTCATTTCACGCAAAAGGAAATAGCGGAAAGCATCTAAACCAAAGCGGTTAGCCATTTCTAGCGGTTCAATAACGTTACCGAGGGATTTTGACATCTTGGTATCGCGCACCAACCAATAGCCATGCACATTAAGATGTTTATAAATGGGGAGTCCTGCCGCCTTGAGCATGGTAGGCCAAAATACCGCATGAGGCTTTAAAATATCTTTGGCAATAAGGTGCTCTGCAGGCCAAAATTCAGTATATTCTTCACTTTCAGGCCAATCTATGGCGCTAATATAGTTAATCAGCGCATCAAACCACACATAACAGACATAGTCCGTATCAAAGGGAAGCTCTATGCCCCAAGTAAGGCGCGATTTGGGGCGCGAAATGCATAAATCTTCCAAAGCGCCGCTTTCGAGCATGGCAAGCACTTCATTTTTATAGCGCTCAGGGCGAATAAAGTCAGGGTTTTGTTCAATATGCTCTTTAAGCCAAGGTAAATACTTAGACATTTTGAAAAAATAATTTTTTTCGCTAATAAATTCTGGCTTATTTTGATGCTGAGGACAAAGACCGTCTTCTAGCTCTTTTTCCGTATAAAAACGTTCGCAGCCATAGCAATAGTGCCCACCAAATTCACCAAAATAAATATCACCGGCATCATAAACTTTTTGCAAAAACTTTTGCACGGCTACTTTATGCTTGGCATCGGTGGTACGAATGAATTTATCATTGGCAATACGCAAATCTGTCCATAATTTTTGGAACTGCCCGCTGACGCCGTCCACAAAGGCTTGCGGATCTACACCGGCCTTTTCAGCCGCTTGCACAATTTTATCACCATGCTCATCGGTACCGGTTAAAAAAAGCGTTTTTTGCCCAATACATTGGTGGAAACGTGCCAAGGTATCGGCCACAATGGTGGTATAGGCGTGACCAAGGTGCGGCTTGGCATTAACATAGTAAATGGGGGTGGTGATATAAAATGATGACACAGTGAAATCCTCTATATTTTATTTACGTTTTTTCTTTTTATGATGTGTTTTTGACTGTTGCTCATCTTTCTGAGCCTTGTCTGTATCTTGCGTTTGAGGGGCAAGACCAAAAATGCCACCGCCGCTTTGCTCTGGTGTAGCGTCATCGTCTTCGTCGTGCTCAGGGCTTGGCGCTAAATTTTGCAAAGTTTTTTTGCTGGGGTCATAAGGGTCCTCAGTATAGGCAAAAGCATCACCGTCGGGGTCATCCATGGTAATAACCAATAAGCCATCCCCTTGGGCAGGATTTTTTTGTTGCTGCCCTTTGCCAGGCTTTTGCCCGCCAGGCAGCTCTGGCCTTTGCGGATTAATGGCTTGCCAATCTTCTAAGGTCATTTCCACTTCTTCATTGTTTTCATTAAGCACAATAACAGCATGACGGAAAAGATTAGAACGCAACACCTTCATGGGGCCGCGCGTGGTTTGGTATTTTTTGCCAAGCTTGGGGCATTGATTATGGAAATTGTCATAATTTTCTTGCTCAAAGCTAAGGCAGCATAAAAGCCTGCCGCAAATACCAGAAATTTTCGCAGAATTTAAAAAGAGACTTTGTTCTTTAGCCATGCGTATGGTCACAGGGGCAAATTTGCGCAAATAGCGTCTGCAACAACACACCATGCCACAAGATCCCACAGCGCCAATCATTTGCGTTTCGTGACGCACACC
>CAYJND010000181.1:0-2729 GCA_964371565.1 uncultured Desulfovibrionaceae bacterium | reverse complement strand
GTTATTTTATGCGCCATGAATGCCTTTACCAAGTGGCAAGCTAAGCGTCAGGGTCTTGAAGAGCCTGCTAATCCTACACACGGTTGCTCCGCTTGCGGTGCCTGTTCACGAAAGTAAGTGGGGTGAATAATGGATATTTTTCAGCTTTTTATATCAGCCATATTTGTAAATAACATTGTTTTGGCACAGTACCTTGGTAACTGCCCGTATTTGGGATGTTCCAAAGAAAACGGCGTAGCCTTAGGTATGGGTGGCGCGGTGGTTTTCGTAACCATCATGGCCACAGCGTGTACTTGGTTTATGCAAAAGTATATTCTTTTGCCATATGGTCTTTCTTATTTACAAACAATTGTCTTTATTTTGGTTATTGCGTCATTGGTGCAATTTGTGGAAATGTTCCTCAAAAAAATGATACCGCCTTTATACGCATCTTTGGGTATTTTCTTGCCGCTCATTACTACCAACTGCGCCGTTATGGGTGTGGCTATCTTGGTACAGCGCGAAGAATATGACTTCATGACCTCCATGCTCTATGCTGTGGCTTCCAGCGCCGGTTTTATGCTAGCTTTGGTACTCATGGCAGGCATTCGTGAGCGTTTGGATACATGCCGTGTACCTAAAGCCATGATGGGTACGCCCATTGCTTTGATTATGGCGGGGCTTATGTCCCTTGCATTTGTTGCCTTTAAAGGCATGACCAGCTAGGAGGCTTTCACATGGTTTTATCATCTGTTCTTACCCTGTTTGGGCTTGGATTAGTGGCAGCCATTGTACTTGCTGCGGCTTCGCGCGTATTTTACGTGGAAGAAGATCCACGCGTAGAAGCGGTCATGGACGCCTTACCGGGCGCCAACTGCGGCGGTTGTGGTTATGCTGGGTGTGAGGGGTATGCCATTGCTGTAGTTAATGACCCATCTGTCTCTGCGGCTCTTTGTGTGGCTGGCTCTGCCGATACGACGATTACCGTGGGCGAGCTTACGGGTAAATCTGTGGGCGCCGCTGATCCCATGGTGTCTTTTCGCCGTTGCGATAAGATTACCGGTAATGTGAAGGCTCGCTATACCTATCACGGGCTTTCTTCTTGCGCAGGGGTGACCTTGCTTATGAATGGTTCAGACCTATGTAACTGGTCTTGCCTTGGCTTTGGCGACTGTGTGGTAGTATGCCCTTTTGACGCCATGGAAATTAAAGATGGTCTGGTAATTATTAGTGCAGCAAAGTGCACAGGCTGTGGCATGTGTATTAAAGCTTGCCCGCGTAACTCTTTAGACCTTATTCCTGTGCGTGCTCGCGTGGCAGTAACTTGCGCCACCAAGGATAAATTACGTGCTGTTATGGATGTGTGTGAAGTAGGCTGCATTAACTGTGGTAAATGCATTAAAGCTTGCCCAGCCAAGGCCATTTCGCAAGCAGATAGCCGCATTGAAATTGATCAGCAAAAATGCCTAAGCTATGGCGCTGAATGCGAAGAAGCTTGCATTGGCGTGTGTCCGCGTAATATCTTACGTCCTTTTTGCGCTACCTTAGACACTTCTTTAAAAACGCAAGTTTTAGAAGAGCTGAACACGGCACCGCAAGAAGAAAGTGCCCAAGCAAATACGCAGGCATAGCAGGAGTATATATGACACAAGACATAGTAAAAAATATAAGTCGTCGTGGTTTTTTGCAGGGTAGTGTGCTTGCTGGTGCGGCCTTATTGATACAGCCTGTATCTGCACTTGCTAGTTTAAAGCCAGCCACAGTGCACACACAAACACGTCTTATGATGGGCACCTTTGTGACTATCTCTGCAATGCATGAAAGCCAAAGCCTTGCTGAAGAAGCCTTAGGCAAAGCTTTTGAACGCATGGCAAGCCTTGAAGCTGAGCTTAGCAGGCATAGCAGCTCTGCTTTGCAAGAGCTGAATAGACAAG
This sequence comes from uncultured Desulfovibrionaceae bacterium, assembly GCA_964371565.1. Taxonomy (GTDB): domain Bacteria; phylum Desulfobacterota; class Desulfovibrionia; order Desulfovibrionales; family Desulfovibrionaceae; genus CAYJAD01. Next base: position 816 of record CAYJND010000181.1, on the reverse strand, counting down.
GAAAGCTGTTTTCTGCCCCTCAAAGCCTTGTGCATGTGGTAGAGCGTGCTCAGCGTATACACTCCATGACAAGTGGCGCCTTTGATATGACTGTGGCTCCCTTGCTTGATGTGTATCGTAAGGCACAAAATCCCCAAGGAAGCATGCAATTAGACGCAGGCGAAGTACGTGCTGCCAGAGAGCTTATGCAGGCGCAAGAAGTGTATGTGAGCGCAGATCACGTACGCCTAGGGCGTGCAGGTATGGCTTTAACTTTGGACGGCATTGCTAAAGGCTATATTGCTGATATGGCATCAGAGGTGCTGAGCAAGGCCGGCGTGCATCATCATTTGGTTAATGCTGGCGGTGATATTCGTGTAAGCGGGCAAAAGAGCGAGCAGGGGGCTTGGCGCGTGGCTGTGGAAAATCCAGCTCGCAACGGTCAAGTGCTGACTAGCTTAAACTTACGCGGCGCCATTGCTACCTCGGGCAATTATGAAATGTTCTACGATGCAGACAAAAAGCATCATCATCTCATAGATCCTAAACAGGCTCAAAGCGCGCAATATAGCGTGTCTGTGACGGTAACAGCTCCCACCACTTTAGAGGCCGACGCCCTAGCTACGGCCTTATCTGCCATGCCTGCAAAGGCCGCTGTGCAGCTTATAGAGAGCCTACCAGAGCGTGAATGCCTCATTGTGAACGGTAAACAAATTCTCACCTCACGAGGCTTTGGTAAAGCGTAGACCATATATATAAACAACGAAATCCGGAGAGCCGTAAAGCTTTCCGGATTTTTATTTTGCTCAAAGCGCGCATATTTTTCTTGCATGTTGG
>CAYJND010000180.1:0-2754 GCA_964371565.1 uncultured Desulfovibrionaceae bacterium | reverse complement strand
TGGCACCTTCAAAAATAATAAGCAAAAGCAATTCTTCTTGCATACTTCTGGCCTTCATCTTACCAGCAAGGGGGATGAAGATAAGGTTTGCAATGAGTGCGCCGTAAAAGGTTGTCAAAATAGCAACAGCCATGGCGGGGCCAATGGCGGCGGGGTCTGCAAGGTTTGCAAGCATTTGCACAAGACCAATAAGCGTGCCCACCATACCCATGGCAGGGGCTAACGATGCCAGACGTGTAAATACGCTAATACCAATATTATGGCGCTTTTTCATGGACATAATTTCAATGGCTACAGTAGCATGAATAAGCGATGGGTCAGCACTGTCAGCAATAAGCTGAGTAGCTTTCTTTAAGATGGGATTATCCGTCTGTACTTTTTCAAGGGCAATAATACCTTGGCGGCGGCTAATTTCGGCAATTTTTACCATGGTGGCCACCACATCGCTGGCCGAAGAGTCTTTGGCTGTAAAAGCCTTAATACCAGCCCCTAAGGCTTGTTTCACCTCACTGGCCGGGAAACACACCATAATGGACGACATTGTACCCCCCACAACAATCATGATACTGGGAATATCAATAAAGTTGCCGGGTTCTGGGCCAATGAAAATGGAGCCAAGAACAAGGCCAAGGCCACCGAGCATGCCACCTAGGGTTGCTATATCCATAAGTATAGTCCTTATCTGTGCGCTTTTTATTTTTTACAAGGTCATAAGAGGCCAGCACCAAAAAAAACAAAAGCAGAAATTGTTTGCCACATCCTAGACAGTTTTACTGTAAATGTCAAAGCCAAGGCAAGGGAAAGTCTTAAATCTCAAGCATGCTTGTATATGACGCAAAAGATGGCAGTATGACTCTTACACGAGGGCTTTTGTCCATTTTTTTACATCTCGCCTACTATTCCTATCGGCAAAAAATAAAATTTATCAAGGTATGGGGCATAAAAAATCTTGTGACTTATGTCAACGCAGGCTATAAGGCGTGTGCATTATGCATAAAGCCTTGCTTTTTTATGTACTGTATATAAGCGGTGCCGCGGCATGAATGCGAAAAAAACATAAAAATACAACCTTTTAACCAAAAAACTCTTATGCAAAACAATCAATTTTTACGAAATGTGGCCATCATTGCCCACGTTGACCATGGCAAGACTACCCTTGTGGATGCACTTTTTCGTCAAAGCGGCGTTTTCCGCGCAGATCAACAAGTGGATGACCGTATTATGGATAGCATGGATCTTGAGCGTGAACGCGGTATTACCATTGCTGCCAAAAACTGCGCCGTTTCTTGGAATGATGTAAAAATTAACATCATTGACACCCCTGGCCACGCCGACTTTGGCGGTGAGGTAGAGCGCGCTCTTTCCATGGCTAGCGGCGCCATCTTATTGGTAGATGCTTCCGAAGGTCCTTTGCCACAAACACGTTTTGTACTGCGCAAAACTTTAGAAGCCGGCCTGCCTGTAGTGGTTGTTGTTAATAAAATTGACCGCAAAGACGCTCGCCCCCAAGAAGTACTCAATGAAGTGTATGACCTGTTCATCGACCTAGATGCCAATGAACAGCAATTAGAGTTTCCTGTGCTGTACGCCATTGGGCGTGAGGGCGTAGCCATGCATGGTCTTGAAGATGAGCGCGTAAGCTTAGCGCCGCTTTTTGATACCATTGTTAAGCATATTCCCGGCCCTGCATATGATGAAACAGAGCCTTTCCAAATGCTTGTGGCTGACCTTGATTATTCTGATTATTTAGGCCGCCTTGCTGTGGGTCGTATTATTCATGGCAAAATCAATGCTAAAGACGCCTTGCTTTGCATGGGCCCAGACGATACTGTGCAGCCCCTTCGCGTAAGCAAATTACAAGTGTATCAAGGTTTGCGCCTAGCTGAAGTAGAAAGCGCTGAACCTGGTGATATTGTGGTTTTAGCCGGTATTGAAGATGTTACCATTGGCGATACCATTTGTACTAAAGAAAATCCCCGTACCTTGCCCCGCATTCGTGTTGATGAGCCCACCGTGGCCATGCGTTTTGGCATTAACACTTCCCCCTTGGCTGGTCGCGAAGGTAAGTTTGTGCAAACCCGCGTTATTTGGGATCGCTTAGTAAAAGAAGCCTTGCGTAACGTTGCCATTCGTGTGGAAGAAACCGGCGATAGAGATGCCTTTTTGGTAAAGGGACGCGGCGAATTCCAAATGGCAATTCTTATTGAGCAAATGCGCCGCGAAGGTTTTGAGCTTTCTGTAGGTCGCCCCGAAGTTATTTTGAAAAAATCCCCCGAGGGCAAAGTGCTTGAGCCCATCGAGCATCTTTATGTAGACTGCGACGAAACCTTTATGGGCGTTGTTACCGAAAAACTAGCTCAGCGCAAAGGCCGTATGCTTAACTGCATGAACGACAAAAGCGGCGGCACTGGACGTGTGCGTATGGAATTTACCGTACCTTCACGCGGCCTCATTGGTTATCGCGATGAATTTCTCACCGATACTCGCGGCACAGGCATTATGAACTCTCTTTTAGCCGGCTATGAAGAATGGCGTGGTGATTTCCCCACACGTTTCAGTGGTTCCATTGTATGTGACAGAGCTGGTTCTTCTGTGCCTTATGCGCTCTTTAACTTAGAGCCGCGCGGTATTTTATTCACCCCCGCTGGTGTACCCGTATATGAAGGTATGATCATCGGTGAACATAACCGCGAAAATGATATTGATGTAAACCCCTGCAAAGAAAAGAAGCTCACCAATATGCGCGCCTCTGGT
>CAYJND010000179.1:0-2859 GCA_964371565.1 uncultured Desulfovibrionaceae bacterium | reverse complement strand
AAAACTTCTTTTTTAGCTTCTTTAGCTTTTTTAGCCAGCCTGTACGTTGCGGGAAGGAGTTTTGTCGTATTCTTTAAAAAATGCAAAGAATGACACCAAAAAGCCGTTTCCGCAGGGAGACGGCTTTTTTTATTTTACTTTAACGAGAATTGGGGAGGATGAGGACATGCTTTTAGACATTGCAATTTGGGTAGGCTATATTGGGCTTTTTGTGTGGCTTGCTCGTAAAGGTAGCGGCTATGACGTTACCACCACCGGCGCTGTAGGTTTTGTGGTGCAAGCTTTTGCTTATGTGGCTACCTATGTGTCCGCTGTGGCGCTTATTGGTTTTGCAGGTCTTGCCTATTTATATGGGGTGCAAATTTCTTTGGTGGGCGTAGGTGTAGCTTTGCTTGGTACCTACTTTGCCTATGTTGTTTTTGCTTGGGATACCAAAGAATTACAAACAAAATTGCAAGCCAGAACCCCAGCGCACCTTTTGAGCCTAAGCCATAACTGCCCAAAACTTCGCATGTTCCTCGGTTTGATTTTTGCTATATTCCTTTCTGTATACGCCTCTGCTGTGCTTAAAGGCGCCGCGGTGATGCTGGCTACCATTGTTCCTTTAAGCGTAGAAAGTCTCATTTGGGGTCTGGCTATCTTTGTGGGCTTTTTAGTATGGTGGGGCGGCCTGCGCGGCGTGCTTTATACCGAAGCCATGCAAGGCGGCGTGATGCTTATTGGTATTTTATTGCTCATGTACGCTGTATTGCAAAAAGTAGGCGGCCCCATTGATGGTTGGCATGCTTTGTCGCAATTAGCCCCCACCGAACGAGCTAATAACGGCTTCACCAGTCTTTCTTCTGGTGGTCAAGGTATGTTTGTTTTTGGTTTGGTCTTGGTTATGTCTGTAGCTACTTGGGCACAGCCTCAAATGATTCAACGCCACTTTGCCTTGCAAAGCAAAAAAGATGTGCATAAAACCGCTATCATTGCCACTGTTATCATCTTCACCTTGGTGGCAGGTATGTTCTTTATTGCGGCTTTGTCGCGTGTTTTCTTACCCGAAGCTTCGCATCCTGACCAAGTGGTAACCATGCTTACACAAAACTTGTTGCCGCATGTGGGGCAGCAAATTTTCACATTGGCAGTTATTTCTGCTTCTTTATCTACTACCACAGCTTTATATCATATTGCTGCCTCGTCTTTCACCGAAGACCTTACAGGCAAAAAATCTACACGTCTTGCTTGGATGATAGGTATTGCTCTTTGCGTAGTGGTAAGTGCCTTTGCCGCTAACTTAAAGGGACAAATTATTGCATTGCTTTGCACCACAGCTTGGAGCGTCATTGGCGCCACAGCCATGATTCCTTATGTGGCAGCCGTGAAATTTGGCATTAGCCACAGTAAATCTGCATGGCTTGGTAGTCTTGCTGGTTTTGTATCTTGCGTTGGCTGGTATTTAGTGGCCTCTCCATCTACTTCTTTATTTAAATCTCACGCGGCTATGTTGCCGAGCACCTTGGCGCATACTCCGCCCTTTGTTATAGGCCTTGTTTGTTCCTTGGCGGTTTTTGTGCTTGTATATAAAGCCCATTTAATCAAGCAACAAAGAAGCCTTGCAGCGCGTTAATAGTCTAAAAAAATGTCTTTAAAAAGGTGTGGTTTTGTATGTTGAGTACAAAATCACACCTTTTTATGTTTGTAAAAGTGTTGCTCTAATAAGAGGAATTTGCTAAGTGGCTTTTTACTTGAAAGTAGAAAATGCCGCCTGTGTTTTTTTGTAGACATGGCGCCAATGATGACCCCTTAACTATTTTGAGAATCCCATGAATACAAACTTACGTGGTATTGGAGAGGCGCTTGTATCGGCTTTTCTTTTTGCTTTAATTCCCTTTTTCTTCATTCCCCTGCATCGCGCCGGCATGAGCTCCGAGGCCGGTGCTTTTTATCGCCTGTTTTTTGCGGCTATTTTGGCGCTGGTAGTAGTTTTATGGCGTAAACATAGTCTTCGTATCAGTAGGGCTCAATTGCTTAGTCTTATGGGCGTGTTGCTTTCGTACACAGCAGTGACTATAGGCTTTTTTACATCATTAACGCTTATGCCAAGCGGAATTGCCGCCACTTTACTTTTTACAAACCCTCTCTTTGTAATGCTTTTTATGTTTTTGTTTTACAAAGAAAAAGTAGAATTTTTCAAAATTATTTTAAGTCTTATAACGTGTTTGGGCATAGCAGTCATGTCTGGCTTTTTTAGTGCACAAATGCATCTTACCTTAGAAGGTTTTGCGTATATTATGCTGGCCTCTGTGGGCTATGCGACGTATATTATTGGCATTTCGCAAGCTAAAAAACAAAATATTGGCAGTGATGTGCTCTCTTTCTATCTCTTTTTTATCTCAAGCTTAGCACTGCTGATTTATGCCTTATATAAAGATAGCTTTATGCTGCCGCGAAGTGGTGCAGAAGTTGCTTCTTTATGGGCACTGGCTCTTTGTACAGCTTTTTTGAGTAATTTTTTACTCATTATGGCCATTGCCAAAATAGGGTCTACGTTAAGTTCTATATTAGGAACTCTTGAGCCAGTTATTGCTGTGGGTATTGGTATTGCTCTTTTTAGTGAACCTGCTGGTTCTGGTGTGCTTGGGGGCATTACGCTTACCATTGTAAGCGTGTCATTGATTACTATTATTCCCTTTTTACGCCAAAAGATGAATTAGTAGCGTCGCCATGTAGAAAATAAGCAATACAAAGAAAACAAAAAAACCATCTAAGAATAAAATGCTTAGATGGTTTTTTTATATAAAAATCTACTGTATTTTTATGGTGGTGCGAGAAAAGAGATTTGAACTCTTACACCGTCAGGCGCTGGATTCTAAG
>CAYJND010000178.1:0-2868 GCA_964371565.1 uncultured Desulfovibrionaceae bacterium | reverse complement strand
CATCGGGGGAATCCCCTTGGCTCATGGCAGAGTTGGCAAGAGCTGCTTGCATGCCGCCCATGGCTGCAGAAGAGTGCGAGCGTTTGGGGGGTACTACAGAAAGACAGATTACATCAAAACCATTTTGGGCAGCTTCTACAGCTACGCGCTCGCCTGCAAGGCCAGCACCCATGCACAATAAATCAGTAGTAAAAGTACGCATGTGCTCTCCTCGCTATGCTACGCTAATAAAATGAAAGCGAATCATGGTTAAACAACCAAGAGCCACATAAGCACCAATAAGGTACCAAGTGCGCTTGGTCCACACACAGCGATTGGCATCGGTGATGAGGCCGTATTTTACGCCCACACGAAAAAGGCCAATGCCTAAGTGAATGCCTACGCAAATAAGCAACACAAAGTAAAATGGCGTCCAACCAGTTTGCTCACGAAGGGCCGAGGTTTCGGCGGTAATGGGCAGGCTGGCTAGTATTACATAAATATGAATACTTACCATTACAAGTACTACAACAGCAGTAACCACCTGTACAAGCCAAAGCCATGTGTCACAATGCTTCATGGTCTTAGCATGGCGGAAAAATACCGGTAATGTGCCTACTTGAAAGGGCATTTTGCGCGCCGCTAAAATAAAGTGCGCTACCATAAGCAAGAGGATGATGGGGCCACCAATTTGTGCAAGGTAAAGCTCTTCTAGAATCCAGCCAAGCCCATTCATGATGTTAGGGCTTAAAAGAACCGTGCTTACAAAAACAAGGTGCATGAGGGTAAAGAGTGCCAATATTACACCACTGGCGGCTTGGGCAAAATCCATACGGCCGGACAAAGTGGTCTTTGACAAAGAACCCACAGAAACAGTCCCGTCCATATACGCTCCTTCGGTTTGTGCACACTGGGCATAGCGCTTTACCCTAACCCAGCTATGCTCTTAAAATAATTTATAAAGGGCAAAAGCGAATAAAACCGCTTCAAAGATACTGTATATTGAATGTATGGTCAAACATTCTTGCACAAAAAATTAGCCCTATCTACATGAGAAAAAAGGGACAAAATCGTAGATAGTTTGATTATTAAACAATGCTATAAGAAAAAATTATCAAAAAAAATATAAAAATTTATAGGTCGGCTTCAAAGGAGCTTTGCTGCTCTCCGGTGAGCATAGTTCTGTCTTGCATATAGTCAGCTACGCCCTTGCCATCTTTGTTTTTTATACTGGCATTGGCACCTAGCTGCCTAAGCTTTTCCATCACTTTAGCTTGAGGATTAAAAGACGTGGCTAATATAAGCGCTGTATTGCCCAAAGCGTCTTGCGCATTGATATTTGCCCCAGCATCCACAAGTAATTGTATAATATCTGGATCTTGGTTGAGCCTTGCGGCGCGAATAAGGGCAGTTTCCCCCTCAAGGTTGCCTGTGTTTACCTTAGCCCCTGCTTGAAGCAGCATTTTTACCATGGCGTAATTGGCATAACTTGCCGCCTTTATAAGAGCTGTATCGCCCAAGATATCTTGAGCTTCAATATCAGCACCGTATTGTAAGAGTAAGGCTAGCACAGCCTCGCGCTCTGTGGCAGATGTTGCAGCCATAAGCGCCGTCATTTTTGATGTGCTACGCGCATTGACCTCAGCGCCATTATCAAGCAATTTTTGTATTATGGCAGGGTTTTTATTAAGCTTTGCGGCCAGCATGAGAGATGACCATCCATCATACTTTTGGGCATTGATATCGCAACCGGCTTGTAGCAAAACCTCAATTACTGCAGGGTTTTCATTGCCATAGCTGGCCCATAACAGCGCTGTCCACTCATTGGCATCGCGCCTGTGCACTTGTGCGCCTGCTTCCATAAGGCTTAGTACCACTGCCTCATTGGTGTTGGCTGCGCTGGCATACATAAGCGCTGAAAGTCCCATGCTATCAACAGTGTTGACAGGAGCCCCTAAGGTAATAAAAGCTTTTATGATGTCTGGATTGCTATTGGTATTGGCGCTGAGCATGAGCGCTGAGGCGCCGTATTGCGTTTTTTGTAAATGTGCACCTTGCTCTACCAGATAATAAATGATGGCTGGGTCTGTGGCATAGCGTCCAGCAAATATAAGTGGCGTATTTTCTATGCTATCTTCAGCATTAACATTTTCGCCTTTTTGCACCGCTTCTTGCACCTTGGCAAGGCTGGCTTTTTGCCAAAACTCATTGGAAAGCAAGAGAGGCGAGCTTTGCGCCCACACAGCAGAGGCAGATAGTAAGCACCACACACACAAGGTAAAAAGACAGGTACGCATAGACATCTCCTCTTTCAAATGACATAACTAAAAATGTAAATTTAGTGTTTCACACATTAATGCAAAATGCACTGTCTATTTTTAGGAAGCTAAGTATAAAAATACTGCCAATTATTTTGTCACTGCCCATTTTATGGGCGCAATATTTTGGGCATGTGGTTGTTTTCTCTAAAGCAATATGTGTATTTTTAGGTCTTTTAATTTTACCTTTCTGATGAACACTATTTGCTCGCGGTGAAAATATATACGTGCTTTAAATAAAAATATGCTTTAGTTTATGCTTATACTAAGGCGTTTTTTTTATGCAAAGAAACGTTATAATAAATAATTTTAAATGCTTATATGTTGTTTCTCTGTGTGTAGCACAAACAATAAAAAAAGGGCATTTAGAAATCACCCCCCTCGCTTAGGAATGAAGAAAAAATGCCCGATATGTGAAGTAACCTTACGGTTACGATTCTGCTCTATGCTACTTTCGTAGTTGTAATTTATATATAGCAAAGTCCGTGCCAAAAAAAAGGGAGCGCTACGGCTCCCTAAGAGTGCTGACAAAGTCAGCACGACCCAAAAATCAAGAGTAGGCGCAATTCAC
>CAYJND010000177.1:0-3004 GCA_964371565.1 uncultured Desulfovibrionaceae bacterium | reverse complement strand
TGTATCTTGTTGCCGCATTATTTTCGTTAAAAGTATAAATAACGTGCCCAAAAAAAGTTTTTGGAAAAGGGCGGGGGTGTGGGGGAGGGAAAGAACCTTTTTTCAAAAAGGTTTTTCCCTCCCTCACAAAAAACATGATTTTAAAACTAAGCTTACCAAGTTTCTTGGCGAATACGCTCAGGTTTATAATGGTCTTTATGTTTAGGTGCGTGTTTGGCATGACCTATGACCACAAAAGCCATAGGGGTAATATTTTCTGGAAGGTTAAACAATTTTTTCATGGGCGGTACTAGTTCTGCATTGGGGTAAATACCCGTCCATACAGTGCTTAGACCTAGGCCATGGGCAGCGAGTAGGATGCTCATGGTGGCATTGGAAACATCCATAATAGCATATTCTTTTTGGTCAGGATGCTTAATTAAGTCTGCATTAATACAAGTTAAGATACCCATGGGTGCTGTTCTGGCAGCTAGAGCATATTTATTTATATCTGCAATTTTTCCGAGAGTTTCTTTATTGCGCACCACAATGAATTCCCATGGCTGTTCATTATAAGCGCTGGGAGCCTGCATGGCAGCTTTTAAAATGGTATCCACTTGAGCATCGGTAACTGGCGCGTCGGTATAAGCGCGTACAGAGCGTCGTGTCATAAGTGCGTCAATGACGTTCATGGTGGATGTTTCTTGTGCTACCGCCAGTGCGGGGCTCATGGCAAAAGTTGCAGCAGCAAGGCCGCTAAGCGTTACAAAATTTCTTCTAGATAAGTTCATAGTATTACCTCTCTACCATACATTGGTATGAACGCGTTCTGGTTTATAGTCATTTTTAGGTTCAACGGGATTTTTTGGATGCCCTACAACCACAAAGGCCACAGGCACAATATGGGACGGAAGACTGAAAAGTTCTCGGTATATTTTCACAAATTTTTCATTGGGGTAAGCGCTGGTCCACACAGCGCCTAGACCTAAGGCATGGGCTGCCAAGAGTATATTTTGTGTAGCACAAGCTATACTTTGTACGGCAAAAGCTTTTTGTGCTTCAGAAATAAGCTCTGTATTATAACATGTTAAAATGGCAAGGGGTGCGCCTTTAGCCATCTTTACACCTTTTTTCATGGTGGTGATAGCCTCTAACTTAACTTTATCTGTTACCACCAAAAATTCCCAAGGTTGTTCGTTGCCGGCGCTGGGGGCTTGCATGGCTGCTTTTAAAAGGGTTTCAATGTGGCTAGCGCTGATGGCTTCATCGGTATATTCACGTATGCTACGGCGTGTCATAATAGTTTGCATGCCTGTCATGGCAGCATTAGCTTTGCTTGTGGAGGCTAAGGATGGGGCTAGGGATACGGCACCTGCGGTACCTAAGGCACTCAGAGCGCTGGCTACTGTGACGTTTTTAAGAAAAGATCTTCTGCTTAACATATATAATTTCCTTTAATTTGATTTAGCTAACTTGGCTTATTAGTAATATTTGCCAATGATGCGCTTTGTTGCTAAACTTTTTATGAGTTTATGGCAAGTGCCCACAATTATAATACTTAGGCACAAAAAAGTAACCAATAGGAAAGAATTATGCAGGAAGCTACAAATAAATATCACCCATTGCATTGCCCCGTAAGCGCAACTCTTTCGGTTATAGGTGGGCGCTGGAAGCCCATAGTACTCTTTATACTCATGAAACAAGGTGTGCAAAGATTTGGTGAATTAAAAAAAAGAATTCCTGCGGTAACGCAGCGCATGCTTACATCTCAGTTAAAAGAATTAGAAAATGATGGCATTGTTATTCGTACAGCTTATGCTGAAATGCCGCCGCGCGTGGAGTATCGCCTTAGCGAATATGGTCAAAGTCTTAAAGAGGTTTTATATGCCATGCACTACTGGGGTGAAACGCACAAAGAACGAATGCAAAATTGTGTTGAAATTGTTAAATCATGATAAATATATAAGGGAATTAAGATGGCACGCTTACGCAATCATAAAAAAATTTTGAAAGAATATTTACAGGCAGACACATGGAAAGAATCTATGCCCCATATTGAGGCCATGGATCCAAAGGAAGCCACAGGGCCATTACTATCCTTTTTGCTTTTGGGCGAAGATATGACGCATCGTGCGGCCTATGCTTTGGGGCTATGTATTGCCAAAATGGCTGAGGCTAAGCCAGAAGATGCACGCAATATTATGCGTCGCCTCATGTGGCATATGAATGAAGAATCGGGCAATATTGGATGGGGTATTCCTGAGGCTTTTGCTGAAATTTTAGTACAATCGGAAAAGATGGCTAAAGAGTTTCACAGTATTTTATTGTCCTACATCATAGACACAGGTCGTGACGATAATTATTGTGATCATGCACTTTTGCGCCGTTCTTGTTATTGGGCGGTGGGGCGTCTTGCAGGGGCAAGGCCAGAGCTGTGTGAAAAAATTATTCCTTGGCTTATAAAAAATATTTCTGGCGCAGAAGAAGATGCCGTGTGTAGAGCTCTGGCTGTGTGGGCGCTGGGGCAATTTCCTAAGGGGCAGGTGCCTAGCTTTGAAGTGTTTCCCATTTTGCGCACTTTACAGCAAGGCAGTGAAGCAGATTTAGCTGTGAGTTGTAGTATTTTTGATGGGGATGCTGTGTATGAAATAACGCTTGGTGAATTGCTTGAGGCTTCGCCTTTGTTGTAATATAACATATAATAAATAAAGCGTTACAATTGCCCTATAACATAAAAAACTGGTGTCAGTTTCACCGATACCAATTGTTTTTTATTGTTATAGGGCAATTGCTATTCAAGGTACCTCAAAGTTCATTCGTGTAATAATAATTAGCTGTGATTTTACTTTCTTTTTACTTACAAGTTTACCGCTAATAAAGCGCTATAATTGCATTACAACATAAAAAACTGGCATCAATTGCATCGATGCCAATTGTTTTTTACTGTTGTAGCCCTACATGATTTTTATGTGAAGCGTTGTTCATTCGGTATAAAATGAGTAGGCATGAATGCTCTAGTGGGTAG
>CAYJND010000176.1:0-3123 GCA_964371565.1 uncultured Desulfovibrionaceae bacterium | reverse complement strand
CTGTGTGTGCTGTGGTAGGTCTTGCCGGTCGTGAAGGTCTTGTACTTAAAAAGACATTCTGGCCCTTTGTATTCTACGGCGTAGTTGTAGGTATTATTGCTACACTGCTCATTCAAATGAACCCAGAATTATTCTAGTATCTTAGAATATACAAATAGCAACATTCAAATGCGCTGCAGCAATGCAGCGCATTTTGTTTTTAAAAGAACAATCGTCAAAAAATACTTATCATTATAATCAAAATATATTTTCCCCCAAATGGTAATTTTCCCTTGCCTCGCCTTAAAAACAAGGCTATATCACAGCCCATCAGTGTGTTAACAGTATATATCTTTATGAAATTTTTACCTCATGTATAAAACTTCGTAATAAGCCCGCGCCAAGGTGACTCCGCTTTCCTTTTAAGACATGTAATCGCCTTAAAATATTCACAAAGCATTCATCCAGCAAAGACCTCTATTCCCCTTGGGAAAGATATTTTACATGTCACAAGTGCATTGACATATTAAGGCCTTAGACTTACACTCACCTTGTCTGTTTTATCACAAGTATATACCGTAGGCCTAGCGTGGAGGAAAACATGAACCAGGTCAAAAACGTCCATATACCCAAAGCTACTATTCAGCGTATTGCCGTATACTTACAAGTACTTGAGCATTTAAATCAAGAAGGCGTCGAGGTTATCTCTTCTGACCCCTTAGCGAAAGCTTGTGATGTAAATGCTTCGCAAGTGCGTAAAGATCTCGCCTTTTTTGGTGAATTTGGTGTGCGCGGTGTAGGCTATTACGTTAAAGCGCTTATTACCTCTATTTCTGAAGCCCTTGGCATGGATCGCGAGTGGCGTATGGCTCTTGTTGGTGTTGGTAATATGGGACGTGCCATTTTAAACCACACTGAATTTCGCAATAAAGGCTTTCATATTTTAGGCGCCTTTGATTGTGACCCTTTCAAAATTGGCGAAAAGGTAAACAATTTAGAAGTTATGTGTACCAAACGCCTTAAAGAAAAAGTGGTGGAGCATCATATTGATATTGGCATTATTGCCACCCCCTCAGAAAGAGTACAACGCGCAGCCGACCATTTGATTGATGCAGGCATTCGCAGTATTTTAAATTTTTCACCTGCTCGCGTGCGTGTGCCCGATGGTATTGTGGTTGAGTATGTAGACTTTTTCCACCATCTTTATACCCTTACCTTTAAGAATACTCGCGCCTCGTAAGTGTTCTTTTCACACATCATTCTTACGCTGCCTTAATTTTTTGAGGCAGCGTTTTTTTTTGAAAAAAAAGCAAAATATACATATACCAAACACGTATTTCCCCCCTACACATGCCTCACACTACCCTTTACAAAGAGCGACATTACTTTTATGCTCTTTGAGATTTTACGCTCTAAATTCAAGGGCTTTAAAATTTCATGAAAAAATACAATGTAAAATAACAAACCTTGTGAGGTAATATATGGATTTTATAACTTTAATAAAAGAGGCGCGTTCTTGCCGCCGCTTTGTAGAAAATGATAGAATTGGTGCAGATGCCGTGCACTGGCTTGTAGATTGCGCACGCATAGCCCCTTGCGCACGCAATGCGCAGGTTTTACGCTTTATGGGCGCTGAAAGCAAAGCTGCTTGCGAAGCTATTTTTCCTCATACGCGCTGGGCTGGCGCATTAAAATGGGACGGCCCTGTAAATAGCGAACGCCCCACAGCCTATATTGCCATTCTTACCCCAGAAAAATGCGGTAAATTGGTGCATATGGATGTGGGCATTGCCGCTCAAACCATACAATTAGCTGCGCAAAGCAAGGGTATTGGCTGCTGCATGCATGCCTCTTTTAATCCGAAAGAGTGCGCAGAAATTTTTGAAGTACCTGAAGGCATGGAAATTGCCCTTATCTTAGGCCTTGGTATAGAAAAAGAGCGCCGTGTTTTAGCAGATATGCCAGAAGATGGTTCTTTTGCCTATTGGCGCAATGATGAAGGAGTTCATTTTGTACCCAAGCGCCCCTTAAATGACGTGCTTTTACGTACTTTTTAATATTTTATAACAAAATAGCAGAGGGGCATTAGTTTTAATGCGCCCTCTTTTTATATCAAAGAAGGTTTTATGTATAAAAAAGATTTTACCCTTATTCGTGAAGAACAAGTACAAGAAGTATTTGGCACCGCGCGCCTTTGGAAGCACAATATCACAGGTGCTGAGCTTTTATCCATTAATAATAATGATGAAAACAAATGCTTTGGCGTCACTTTACGCACACCACCTGCCGATTCTTCTGGCGTTGCGCATATTTTAGAGCACTCTGTGCTGTGCGGCTCAGAAAAATTTCCCGTGCGAGAACCCTTTGTGGAGTTACTTAAAGGTTCCTTACAAACCTTTCTCAATGCTTTTACCTTTCCTGATAAAACATGCTACCCTGTAGCTAGCACCAATACTCAAGATTTTTATAATCTCATAGATGTCTACATTGACGCAGTTTTTCATCCACGTATTAGCGAAGATATTTTTCGCCAAGAGGGCTGGCATGTGGAAGCTGAAAGCGCTGATGAGCCTTGGTCTTTCAAAGGTGTAGTGTATAATGAAATGAAAGGCGTATACTCTTCGCCAGACTCCATTTTAGCCGAGCAATCCCAGCAATCGCTCTTTCCCGATATGATTTATAGCCTAGATTCCGGGGGGCATCCGCAAAGCATTCTTACCCTTAGTTATGATGCTTTCAAAGAATTTCACGCATCCTACTATCATCCCTCCAATGCACGTTTCTTCTTTTGGGGTGATGATGATGAAGACCGCCGCTTAGAAATTGTGGGCGCTGAGCTTGCTCGCTATACAGCTTTAGATCCTGCCAAAAAAGCCACCTCAGCCATTGCTTTGCAAAAACAGCTCGACATGCCACGTCATATTGAAGTGCCCTATGCTAGCAGTGAAGAAGAAAATAAGGCGCTTTTTACTGTGAACTGGCTTTTATGCGAAACAGCCGATGTTACTCAGGCTTTAACCTTTGAAATGCTCGAGCATATCCTTGAGGCACTGCCAGGTTCCCCCTTACGTAAAGCCCTTATTGAATCCGGCCTTGGCGAAGATACCACAGGCATTGGCCTTGAAAGCGATTTGCGTCAAATGT
>CAYJND010000175.1:0-3245 GCA_964371565.1 uncultured Desulfovibrionaceae bacterium | reverse complement strand
TTCTGAAGAAAAGGTTCTTCCCCCAGACCCCCTTTCCAAAAAACTTTCATGGCGGTAGCATTATCGTTATAATGATACTTCTTGGCACCATGATAATATGTAAAAAATTTACTTATAGGGGTACATATTTGCCCCTTTTTTAACATTTTACCCCCTCCCACAGTATGAAAAAAACTCCCCCGCCCAGCGAAAATATTGTAGAGTCTGCATCGGCAAACCTTGAGCTTACTTCAGACATGTCCACAAGCGGCAACGCAGATGCGCCCGAAAGCGCTAAAGCAAATTCTGCTCCGGTAAAGCTTACGCCCATGTTTGAGCAATATTTACGCATTAAAGCAGAATACAAAAATTGCTTGCTTTTTTATCGCATGGGGGATTTTTACGAACTTTTCTACGAAGATGCCGTGACGGCAGCCAAAGAATTACAAATTACCCTCACCGCGCGCCATAAAGACAGCCCTTCACCAGTGCCCATGTGCGGTGTGCCGTGGCATGCATCCAAGGGTTATATTTCTCAGCTCATTGCCAAGGGCTATCATGTGGCTGTGTGCGAGCAAGTGGAAGACCCCAAAGCCACCAAAGGGCTGGTAAAGCGCGAAGTTACGCAGGTTATTACCCCCGGCACCGTCATAGAAGATGATAATTTACAAGCCAAAAGTCACAATTATCTTGCTGCCCTATATATAGAGGGCGATGAAAATAGCGGCAAAGGCGGCGGTGCGCTGGCCTGGGTGGATACCTCCACTGGGCAATGGTCTGGCATTAGCGGTGCCAAAAAAGCAGAGCTGTGGCAGTGGATACAAAAACTCGCTCCGCGCGAAGTGCTTTTGCAAGATACAGAAAAAGCCCCCGCCGGCGTACTCTTAGAGGGTATGCAGCTTTTGCGCGTGCCAGAGCGCAGTCATTTTGATTTACGCAGTAATACTCGTTTGTTACTCGAAGCCCAAGGGGTTAAAGAATTAGCGGCTTTAGGCCTGCACAACAAGGCAGATCTCACCCGCGCTTGTGGCGCCTTATTGGTATATTTAAGTCAGGTGCAGCGCTGCGACATTCGCCATTTACAGCCCTTTAGTCCTTTAGATTTACAAAAGCACCTCCTTGTTGATGAGCTCACCGAGCGTAATTTAGAAATTTTTGTGCGTCTTAATGGGCGCAAAGGCATTGGTACCCTGTGGCATGTGCTTGATCACACCCTCACCCCCATGGGCGGGCGCCTGCTAGAGCAATGCCTACGCCACCCTTGGCGCGATGGTCAAACCATCATGAAGCATCAAGATGTGGTGAGCCATTTGTATAATGAGCACGAAGCGCGCGGCGCCTTGCGTAATGCCCTTAAAAGCGTCTTTGATCTTGAGCGCATATCTACCCGAATTCATTTGCAAAGGGCTAACCCGCGAGATTATATTGCCTTGCGTAATTCTTTGGCTACTTTACCCGCCGTGCAGCAAGCTGCCTTACAAACTGGCTCACAAACTGGCTCCCAAAAGGCACAAGACTCTGCACTACCCGTGGCTTTGGCAAGCCTTTTAGAGCATTGGGATAATATCGACGACATTACGGCCTTACTTGAAAAAGCTTTAGTGGACGCGCCGCCAAACCTCATCACCGAGGGCGGCCTTTTTAAGCTTGGTTATAATGCAGAACTTGATGAGCTCATCGACCTTGCCGAGCATGGCGAACAAAAATTGCAAGATATGTTACGTAAGGAGCAAGAAAGTAGCGGGCTTAGCAAGCTCAAACTTGGTTTTAACCGTGTCTTTGGTTATTATTTTGAGTTAACGCGCTCTGCCCAAGGGGAAATTCCCGATTATTTTCAGCGCCGTCAAACCCTTGCCAATGCTGAGCGCTTCACCACCGAGGCGCTTAAAGAGCTGGAAGAGCATATTATGCAGGCCGCCCAAAAGCGAAAAAGTCTTGAGTACGCATTGTTTCAAGATTTACGCGAAACCGTTAATGCTCAGCGTAGCCGCATTCTTTTTGCTGCCCATGCCATTGCGCAGTTAGATTATTGGCAAAGTTTGGCGTATGTGGCACGCCAACAGCATTGGTCTGCGCCAGAGCTGGACGCCTCGCAAGATATGTATATTCGCGAGGGGCGTCATCCCGTGGTAGAGGCCATCATAGGTACAGGCAATTTTGTGGCCAACGACCTTACCATGGATGAACGCCGCCGCCTTTGCCTGCTCACGGGGCCCAATATGGCAGGTAAATCTACCATTTTACGACAAACTGCCATCATTGCTTTACTAGCGCATATGGGGTCTTATGTGCCTGCCTCCCACGCGCGTCTGGGCATTATAGATAGAATTTTCTCCCGCGTGGGCGCTTCAGATAATTTAGCCGCAGGGCAAAGTACCTTTATGGTAGAAATGATGGAAACCGCACGTATTTTACGTCAATCTACCAAGAAAAGCCTTGTTATTTTGGATGAAATAGGGCGCGGCACCAGCACCTATGACGGTCTTGCTTTGGCATGGGCTGTGGTAGAAGAGCTCACAAAGCGCTGCCAAGGTACCATTCGCACCCTTTTTGCTACCCATTATCACGAGCTCACCGCCCTTGAAGCGCAGTTGCCCAGTGTCTTTACCATGAATATTGCCATTTGCGAGCATGGCGGCGAAGTGCTTTTCTTGCACCGGCTTGTTCCTGGGCCGTCAGATCGCAGTTATGGTGTGGAGGTAGCTCGCCTTGCCGGTGTGCCCATGCCTGTGGTGCAACGTGCGCGTCAAATTTTGGCAGATTTAGAAAAAAAATCTACGAGCCAAGGGCAACGCGATCCTTCACCGCGTGTGGAAGTGAGCACACTACCGGGGCTAGAGCTGCCAAAGCAAGATCTTAGTCCGCCGCCGCCTTTGCCGCATATAGATGGTGGTGCACCGCCAGAAGAGCATCCGCTGGTGCGTATTATTAAAGATTGTGACCCAGAGCATCTTAGCCCCATGGACGCACTTCAAAAAATTATTGAGTGGAAAATGCTTTGGGGTAAGGAGTAGATTTTTGCGTAGTGACTTTTTTGTTTTGTAGCGAAAGTTTATTTTTTAGGCGCTGGCGGCATCATCGGTCTTTTTCCGAACGCACGTATTCATATACGCTCTGCCTTCGAAAAAAGACCGTTTTTTTATTATCACCATTCTCCATCCCCCGCGTGGGCTAGCAAGTCTAGCAGTGCCGCGTAGGCGTACCGTGTACGCCGCAGCCCTGAAGTAAATCCTTTTGAGCGAAAGCGAAAAAGAGTTACGAAAGGA
>CAYJND010000174.1:0-3250 GCA_964371565.1 uncultured Desulfovibrionaceae bacterium | reverse complement strand
CCTGACTTTCAAACAGGTAGCTATACCTACGGTAGCTCCACATTCTTAGTACAAAGACATCAAGACGAAGAACGTGAACTTTTAGAAACATTGCACGGCATGGGCTTTCAACATAGAAGCAATAAACTCTGGTTCCTTGAACCAGAAGAAGCCATTGCCTTCTTGCTAGATTCATACCCGCAATTACTAGAAACCTATCGCGTCTTTGGCGAAAAAGCCTTGTCGCGCTATAAGGTTCGCACTTCGCAATCGGTCATTACCGCCACGGTAGAAAGCGATGAAAACGAAAAATGGTTCTCGCTGGATATCAATATAGAATACGATGGGCAATCTGTGGCCTTGGATAAAATCTGGAAAGCTTGGGTTAAAGGCAAGCGCTATGTGCAACTAAAAGACGGATCATACACAAGCTTACCTGAATCTTGGCTTGAAAAGCTTTCGCATAAGCTGCACGCTCTAGGCCTTGACCCCAGCAAGCCACCTCAGCAGCAATTTAAACAATACGAAGCGCCCATACTTGATAATATTTTGGAAGACTTCCCCACGGTACATACGGACTCTTTCTGGAATAAATTGCGCGAAAAAATCCGTAACTTCCAAGAAGTACGCCCCATTGATACACCACAGGGACTTAATGCTGAATTGCGTAGCTATCAAAAGCAAGGCATTTCTTATTTAAACTTCCTTTCCGAATACAGCTTTGGCGGCATTTTAGCCGACGAAATGGGCTTGGGAAAAACAATTCAAACGCTTGCTTTCATTCAATATATGATTGAAAACAACTACCATGGCCCAAACCTTATTATTGTGCCCACATCAGTACTGCCCAACTGGGACAGAGAGGCAGAAAAATTTGTGCCAAATATGCGCCGTCTTATCATTTATGGTACGCGCCGTGAAAATATGTTTAAACAAATTGACGACTCTGACCTTGTAGTTACCACCTATGCCCTTTTACGCCGAGATTTGGAAGAGTTTGAAAAGTTTGAATTTAACTCCATTATCTTGGACGAAGCACAAAATATTAAGAACCCTAATACCATTACTGCGCGCTCGGTACGTAACATCAATGCCAGAATGCGTTTATGTCTTTCAGGTACGCCCATTGAGAATAACCTCTTTGAGCTATGGTCGCTGTTTGAATTTCTCATGCCGGGCTTTTTGGGCTCGCAGCATGCTTTCCAACGTGGCATAATTAAACCCATCAAAGATGGTGATGTGGAAACCTTGGAATATTTGCGCACGCGTGTGCGTCCCTTTATCTTGCGCCGTACCAAATCTGAAGTGGCAAAAGATTTACCGCCCAAGGTGGAAAGCGTCACCTGCTGTGCTTTGGAAGAAGCCCAAGCAGAACTTTACGCAGCTTTGGCCCATAAGCTTAAAATGCAAGTGCTAGCTGACGTGGATGAAAAAGGCATTGGCAAGAGCCAAATGTCTATCCTGGATGCATTACTCAAGCTACGTCAAATTTGCTGTCACCCGCGCTTACTCAAAATTGATATGCCTGGCTTTAGCACTAACCTGCCCTCCGGTAAGTTTGATGCTTTTAAAAACATGGTTACAGACATTGTGGAAGGTGGTCATAAGGTATTGGTCTTCTCACAATTTGTGCAAATGCTACATATCATTCGTCAATGGTTGCAAGCATCTGAGATTCCATTCTGCTACCTTGATGGGGCCAGCAAAAATCGTTTTGAACAGGTAGATACCTTTAATAATGATCCTAATATCCCTATCTTCCTTATTTCTTTGAAAGCTGGTGGTACAGGGTTAAACTTAACTTCTGCAGACTATGTTATTCACTATGATCCATGGTGGAATCCAGCTGTAGAAAATCAAGCCACAGACCGTACTCACCGTATTGGACAAACCAAGCAAGTATTTTCATACAAGCTCATTTGCCAAAACACTGTGGAAGAGAAAATTCTTAAATTGCAAGAAGCCAAACGTAGCGTGGCAGAGGCTATTATTCCTGGTCAAGACACCATGCACTCTTTGACTCGTGAAGATTTAGAAATGCTCTTTGACGTATAAAAAAACATTTAAATTACGCTTTATTACTTACCAAAAAAGCTGCCCCGCAAGATGATTCATTTTGCGGGGCAAAGCTATCCTAGCTACTTTACACAGAAAAAATATATCAAAAAAAAATTCACTTGTCATACCTATACGTTGTGAGGTATAGGTAAAAAGTTCTGAGTAATTTTCTCATAAAAACACCTTTGAAAGATCCCAAAGGTGGTGGACTTTTGTCCTCATCACGCAAACCTAAGGATAGCACTTTGAACACTGCAAAACGCATATCTATATTCTTTATTGCTTTAAGCATCTTACATATATCAGCTTTTGAAGCTTTGGCAGAATTAAAATCTCGCGCTGCCATTTTAATGAATATGTCTAACGGGCGCATTTTATATAAACACAATCCTTACGATCTCATCCCACCGGCTTCCCTTACTAAAGTACTTAGTATGTATGTAGCCATGGATCTTATTAAAGCAAAAAAACTTTCCCTTACCAAGAAAACAAAAATCAGCACTAGTGCCATTAAAACCGGCGGCTCTAAAATGCATTTGCGACGCGGTGAAACAGTTACCATTAAACAACTTTTGCTAGGAATGGCTGTTTCATCTGGAAATAATGCCAGCACAGCTCTAGCGCAAGCCGTGGCAAAAAGTAATGACTCTTTTGTAAAAATGATGAATGCCAAAGCTAAAAAAATTGGCATGAAAAATAGCACATTTAAAACACCTCATGGTCTTCCTGCCACTGGTCAGCTCACCACGGCCTATGACATGCTTAAAATGGCTCGTAGCTATATTAGCGCACATCCTAAAGCCATGTCTTTCCACAATACACGCTCTTTTAAACATAATAAAGTACTACATAAAAGCACTAACAAACTACTTGGACGTGTACCTGGCGTCTATGGCCTAAAAACAGGCTATACCAATGCTTCAGGTTTTAACCTTATTTTTACAGCAAAACGTGGTAACGTAGAACTGCTTGGCGTTATCATGGGCGGCCCTACCCGCGCCATTCGCGACGCGGAAGCTACTAAAATACTTGAAGCTGGCTTTGCAAGCCCTAACTCTTCTACAAAGGTAGCTCGCACCCTTAGCAAAAAAAGCTATAATGCCAGCAACAACAAAAAATAAGAGCTATAGCATTGACAACGCCTCCCTTTTAGGGCAGATAATCCTCGCGGGCCAACTTAGCTCAGTTGGTAGAGCAACTGATTCGTAATCAG
>CAYJND010000173.1:0-3278 GCA_964371565.1 uncultured Desulfovibrionaceae bacterium | reverse complement strand
TTTGCGCCGCTATTGTCAGCATGGCTGTCAAGCGGAAAGGCACAAAAATCAATCGCTTAACAGCGCAAGTGAATTGCGCCTACTCTTGACTTTTGGGTCGTGCCGACTTTGTCAGCACTCTGAGAGCCGCCTGCTTTGCAGGCGGCTCTTTTTTATAAAAGCTGTTCGGTGCGTAAAAGATGTAAAAGAGCCTTGGCGCACTCTTCTGGGCTCAGTGTTGTCACATCCAGCGAGCATTGGGCGTATTTGGTATATAAAGCTGCGCGCTCTTCAAAAAGATCTTCAATGGTTTGCCCAGGCGCAATGGCAATACCGCGCTGAGGGTTGCGGGCAATGCGCTCTAAAATGAGCTCTAAAGGCGCATGCAAATACGCCACAGGCCCCATGGAACGCAAATGCATCATGGCAGGTTCACGATAAATAACGCTGCCCCCCGTGGCTACCACAGTGCGAAAAAGGCGCAAAGATGCTATAACTTGCCCCTCTACATCTAAAAACTCTTCCTTCGTCATGGCATCGGTCACTTCTTGTAAAGGCACGCCATACAATGACTCAATGACATAATCTGTATCCACAAAGGCCCAGTCTAATTGTTTGGCTAAAGCCATACCTACAGTGGATTTTCCTATGCCGGGCATTCCTATAAGGGTAATACAGGGGGTTTTATGACTTTGGGGTGATGTGGGGGTAAATGTAGATGTCATGATTCCTTCCTCTAAAATGAATACAATATCATGCAAAGAGAAGAGATAAAGGTCAAGAGAGAAAAACCTGGCTAAGCACAACGCCAAGCCCTGTGCTATCGCCATGAAAATATAGCAGAGTTACTTTTAAACACTAGACAGCGCCAAGAGAACTTTGTAAGCTCATGCTATATATCGACTTAAGCTCTAATCCTTTTCTCTTTTATGCCGATATATTTAATGAGCACAAGCTATATATAAGCATTTTTACTGGGAGTTTCTCCATGTTTTCTATATCTTACTCTCTGCGTGTCGTTCTGGTTGCCATGGCACTTACAGCACTTATGATCATGCCTGCCCTTGCAGGTGCACCCCCCACAGCCGCGCACCCTATAGCGCCAAATACCGTGGCAAAACCCATTACTACGCCTAAAACCCCCGCAGCCTATGCGCCTGCTACTTCACCTGCTCTGCCTGCCTCACCTGCCTCATTTGGGGGCTCTTCCATTGCCCTATGCCCCCCTTGCGAATTTTGTGGCATGTATCCGCCAAATCCTTACGGCCCTAAAGTGGCGTCGCCTCAATTACAAGGCTCTGGCGCGGCGGTAAATTATGCGCCAAGCTATGTGCCGCGTGGCACTGCTTACGCTGCTCAGCCTCAAAGCGTGCCCAGCGTAGAACCCAATAGATATGTATCTAACATGCCCACACCTGCTGGAACAAATCCAAGCCTTGGCGAGGTGTGGATGCGCCATGGCGGCGCACGCTTACAATATGATGCCCTGCGCGGCCCCATTCAAATGAATACCAATGGCAGACCTGTAAAAGACCCTGCCTTAGTGCATTTGCCCCCTCTCTACCCTACCTATACTAAGCCCGCAGTGAAAAAAGCTGTAGTGCAGAAAAAGGTAACCAAGCCTGTTGCAGCGCCCACAGCTCCTACGGCTCCGGCAAAAATAACAACACCTACCACGCATAAGCCAGTACCCAAGCCCTCGGCTGGAGTGCAAAATGCGCCAAAGCCCTCTGCCAATAAAGCACCCAAGGGCACTACCACACCTAACACTGGTGTAAGTCAGCCTGTTGCCCCCATACAACAAGGCCCTTATGACGGGCCTGCAAGATTGTAGTTTTTTTTACCAATCACTCATTTACAAACTATTAAGGTAGAGCCATAGGGCACTGCCTTTTTTTACCTGTAAAATTAATTTGCTCTACCAAGGTACTATGGCTTTACACCGAGGAAATTTTATTGTAGTGCCAGCAAGGGGAAAGTTATAGAAAAAAATTCTTGCAAAATCCCCCTTTACATACTTGACAGGGTAGCCCCCCTACATGTAAAAGGCACAGTTCACGAGGTTACATATGGTGAATACTTACATTGCAATACATGACATAGCCCCAGCAGGACGCCACATGATAGTGGATGAAGCTGCTGTATGGGCAGAGCCCATGAAAGAACTTTCTATAGAATGCAAGATAGTTACACCTATTCGTGCAGAATTTACGCTTCTTCCCATGCAAGGCGGAATGCTAGTGCGGGGAAGATTGACTGGTCAAGTTGTGCAATCGTGCGATTTATGCGCAGAAGATGCACCTATAACTATTGACCATGAAATAGACACTTTTGAAGCCATACCAGGTGAAGCCATCCCCTTTGACAATGAAGAGGATGACAAGAACGAAGACTTTGCCCATGCCCTTATGGACAGCGACACACGCATTACCATGGAAAACAATGCTCCCATGCTTAATGTGGCCTCGCTTTGCTGGGAAGAGTTTATGCTGGCATTGCCCATGCGCCCTTTATGTCAAGAGGCTTGCAAAGGCTTATGCCCCACCTGCGGCGTCAATTTAAATGAAAATTCTTGCTCGTGTACCCAAGATGAGGGCGACCCCAGACTTGCGGCATTGCGTGCACTTAAAATTACCAAATCGAAATAAGTTTCGATTGCTAAGGAGAATACAATGGCAGTTCAACAAAACAAAAAGTCCCGTTCCAGAAAAGGTATGCGTCGTTCTCATGACCGTGTGGCTGTGCCTACAGTTATCTATTGCAACTGCGGTGAGCCCACTGTGCCTCACGCTGTATGTGCAAGCTGCGGTACCTACAAAGGACGCAAGGTAATTTCCACTTCTGACGATCAGAATTAATGGAAAAATGCCCCATCATTGCTGTGGATGCCATGGGGGGGGACTTTGGCCCCTCCGTTGTGGTACCGGGCGCCATTACTGCGGCTAAGCTGCATGATTTAACCGTACTCTTGGTGGGTGATACTGCCAAGATAGAGGCTGAACTTGCAATTTTAGACCTTAGTGGTGCTCGTTACGAAATTGTCCATGCCGATGATGTGGTGCATATGAACGAAAAGCCCTCGGAAGTTTTGCGTCGTAAAAAGAACGCTTCCATCCAAGTGGCTTGTCGTCTTGTGCGCGAAAATGCAGCGCATGCTACTGTCAGTGCCGGACACTCCGGCGCCACGGTGGCTTGCGGTATGTTTATTGTTGGGCGTATCCCCGGTGTGGAACGTCCCGCTTTGACTGCGCTTTTGCCCACAGAAAAAAAACCCCTTGTGCTTTTAGATTGCGGCGCCA
>CAYJND010000172.1:0-3282 GCA_964371565.1 uncultured Desulfovibrionaceae bacterium | reverse complement strand
GGAGGAAAAGAACCTTTTTTTCAAAAAAGGTTTTTTCCTCCCCCACAAAAATCTTTTACCAAGATTGTTGGCGATACACTTCTAAAGCTTTTTGTTGCTCTTCAAAGTTTGCAAAACCGGCCTGTTGCAAGGCGTCGTTTACAGTTGTATTCCAGTCCCAAGTTGCATAGATAACAGGCTTATGGAACGCATCACGGAAATTATCAAGCTCTGTGCGATAGAAAGCCTCATTAGGCGTATCTAAATGTTCGCGTAATTTTTCGTGACGGCGTTGCAGTTCACCCTCATACCATTCTTTGATATCTTCAGGCTGATTATATTTTTTCAAAATATGCTCATAGCCTTCTTTTTCCATAAGTTTACCAAGACGTGCATGGTGCTGAGTGATAAGCCACTTACCAAGGTCGGCAGTACTGATATTTTCTTGCTCAATGGCAGCAATATCTTGCACCGTTTGGTAATAGGTATCTGGCACCACAGAGGCAGAGGCAATACCAGCAATTGCTACAAGTCCACGTAAAATAAGACTATTAGATACACCTTGACCGCAGAAACCAACTTTCTTTCCGTATTTTTGACCGGTGAAAATAGTTACTAGCACGGCCCAAATAACGGCTGGATCTTCTTCGTCATAAATGTGGCTAAGGCTTGCATTATCACGGTCAGTGGCTAATACCATTTGCGTCATGTCATTGGAGCCAATGGAGAAACCATCGAACTCTTCAAGGAATTGCTTAGCTAAAATGGCATTGGAAGGAATTTCGGACATAAGAATAATTTTAAGTCCGTCTTGACCGGGACGCAATTTGTGCACTTGGTCAAGGTAGCGGCGCATGGAGCGAGCTTCCTCAAGAGTACGCACAAAGGGCAGCATCATTTGTAAGTTGCTACCGCCGTAAACACCGCGAGCAAGTTTAAAGGCTTCAATTTCCCAGTCGTGGATATTACGTGATACACCGCGATAACCTAGCATGGGGTTATCTTCAACGCTTTCAAAGAGATGCCCACCTAAAAGGTTACGGTATTCATTGCTCTTAAAGTCAGTGGTACGATAAATAATGGTTTTGCCGTAAAAGGCCATGGCAAAAAGAGCAAGACCTTGTGCTAAGGTTTGCACATAATGTTCTTTACCGGTACGGAATCCGCGTTCTTTAATGATTGCACGAATTTTTTCGATAAGATTATGTACTTCATCCATTTCTTTTTTAAGGCCAGAGCGCAAGCCCACTTCTTCACGTAAACGGGTAATATTTTCCAGCACAGCTAAAATAGCAGGTACGGTATTTACCTTTTTCACATGGGCATCAATGGTGGCTTCAATCTCTGCACGGCGCTTAATATCTTCGGCATCTTTAGGAGAAAGCATGGCTAACTCATCATCAAAGCCCATGATAATACGCACATGTTCATGTAGATCGTCACTGGTTTTAATAATATCAATGCGTCTTGCGGCAGCTTCCCAATATTCATCAATTTTATTTTCAAGTTCACGCATTTTGCGATGCACAAATAAAAGTTCATCAGGAGCAGCGCTGGCAGAATCTGCGGCTAATCTTTTTACTTCAGAAGATAAACCTGTAATTTCACCTACGTGGGTACGCAAATCTAAATTAGAAACAATAAGGCCGGCAGAAATTTGCTCACGTAATACTTTAGACAAGCGATCATCTAAAATGCGAGCTTGTTTTTGCACAACACTTTCTAAGGTGCCATTGTCAAAAGCTTCTAAGGCTGCGGGGTGAATGCTGATATTGCCCAGCATAAATTCTGCACGCAAAAGCCCTACTTCAAATTTTGGAATGTCGCGTAAGCGAGATAAGAATAATGATTGCCCTACGTCTGCTAGAACCAAACCAACTTTCGTTTGGGTATTTGGCAGTTTAGATAGATCCATCTCACCGCCCACTTCATGCAGGGGTAAAAGGCCGCGATAAACTTTGCCAGTGGTTCCGTCCACGGTAACTTCTGTACCATCAAGAGCACGTAATTTGTCTACACGCTGAATACCAATAACGGCAGCAATACCAAGTTCACGTGAGGTTATGGCTGCGTGGCTGGTGTCACCGCCCACGTCTGCCATAATAGCAGAGGCCACACGCATGCCAGGTACCATGTCTGGGTCGGTACGTTCAGCGGCTAAGATATCGCCCTTAGAAATTTTGTTAAGTTCTAAAGCAGAGCGTAAGAACTTAACTGTACCCTGCCCAGCACCACGAGAAGCTCCATTGCCTTCTACCAAAACTTCCGCACTAGCAGCGCTTTTGGGGTCTACTTCTTTGCGGCGCATGAAGATGGTATGAGGATAAAGCTCAAGTTCATCATTCCAGCGTGTTTCCGGACGGGCTTGCACAAACCATAAACGATCTTTGGCATCAATACAAAATTCTGTATCCATGATCATGCCATCATAGGCAGCGCTTACAGCGCGCACACCCTTGGCCACACGCTCTGCTTGAGAAAGAGACAAAGCCCAGCGTAAAGCTTCCAGTTCTGGTATTTCTACCTCTTTAGTGCCGCCTTTTTCATCATAGACAATTTTCATGTCTTTGCGGCCCATTTGACGGATAACAACTTCAGATCCATTATCTTTTTGGAAGACATAAAGCTTGTCTGGGGTAACTTTTCCGCCCACAACTGCTTCGCCAAGGCCAAAGCTAGCATCAATGCTTACCAAATCTTTACGTGCAGTACCGCGGCAACCTGTGGCTGTATCAGCAGAAAAAGCTGTACCTGAGATGACAGGGTTAATCATTTGCATCATACAGACAGAAAGGGAGGTATTTTCAATGGCCCATTCTTTTTTGGCTGTTTCAGCAATGCTTTGATCACCCACTTCTTCTGCTTTGGCTAAAGCATCTAAAATAGCTTCACGGCGATAAGTCATAGAGCGTAAATTATATGCAGAGGCGCAGTCCCAATGATAGGCTGTGACAACTTTATCTTCGCCCACCATATTTAAATATGTATCTTGTAAGCCTGCAAAAGCTTTTTTGCGCGAGTCTTCGCCAGCAGCAGATGAACGCACAGCCACAGGCACTATTTCGCCGTCATTTTCATTACAAATAGCTTTATAAGCTTCTGCTACGGCTTGTATAACTTCTTTAGGTATTTCTACTGATAAAATAGCAGCTTGCACCAGTACAGAACGCATGCGTAACTGGTCAATACCTTCGGGGGATGTGGCAAAACCATCTACAACGTTGTTAATAAAGGTACGCAATGGAATACGTACATCGCTTAAAGATGCAGAGGCTTCGCGAGCCATGCGACCAAGGCTACGTA
>CAYJND010000171.1:0-3336 GCA_964371565.1 uncultured Desulfovibrionaceae bacterium | reverse complement strand
TATGGTTTGACTCAGGCACCAGCTTTGCTGCTGTGGCTGAAAAGCGCAAAGAGCTGGGCTTCCCCACTGATTTGTATTTAGAGGGATCTGACCAACATCGCGGCTGGTTCCACTCATCCTTACTGGCCTCCATGGCTACCCGTGAAGTGCCGCCTTACAAAGCTGTGCTCACCCACGGCTATGTGGTGGATGGTAAGGGGCTTAAAATGTCTAAATCCATAGGCAATGTTATTGCGCCGCAAGAGCTTATTGATAAGTTCGGCGCCGAAATCATTCGCCTTTGGGTTTCTTCTGTGGAATACCGCGAAGACATTCGTATTTCGGATGAAATCTTAAATCGTCTTGTGGATGCGTATCGCCGCATTCGTAATACATGCCGCTATCTCTTGGGCAATATTAAAGACCTTCAAGCTGAAGACATTATAGCACCTGCCCAAATGGACGCCCTAGACCGCCAAGCTTTAGACGTGGTGGCAAGAGCCCATATGCGCATGCAAGAGGCTTATAGCAACTTTGAATTCCATAAAATATTCCACACCTTGCATAATCTCTGCGCCACAGATTTGTCGGCTACCTATTTAGATATTATCAAGGATAGACTGTATGCCAGCGGCACCAGCAGCCAAGAGCGTCGCTCTGCCCAGTCGGCCTTGTGGTATATTTTGACCTTGCTTTTACGCGATATGGCTCCTGTTATGAGCTTTACCGCCGAAGAAGTTTTTGACTATGTGCCCGAAAGCTTACGTGCACTGGCTGGTAAGGATATTACCACTGTCTTTGCTCTGCCTGCTTTGACAAAGCAAGATATAGAACAATTCTTGTTAGATGACGCCACCTTGGCACAATGGGCTGCCCTTTATGAAGTGCGCGGCGCCATTACCCGCGCCATTGAGCCCCTGCGCAAAGATGGCACCGTAGGTCACTCTTTAGATACAGGCGTTGAAGTATTTGTGGATGCAGCCAAATTGGCAGCCTTAACTGAATTGCAAGTAGATTTGCGCGCCATTTCCATTGTATCGCAATATACAGTAAAGCCTTTGGCTGAAGCCCCTGCCAGCGCAGTGCGCTTTGAAGATGTGGAAGGTCTTGCCATTGTCGTTGATAAAGCCCAAGGCGAAAAATGCGAACGCTGCTGGATTTACAGCACCGAGCTTGGCACAGACCCAGCCCACGTTACCTTGTGCCCACGTTGCACTAAGGTTATGCAACAAGCCCAATAACATGCGCTACGCTCTGGTTTCTGGCCTAGCGGCCTTGGTTATATTTTTAGACCAGCTCAGCAAGTGGTGGGTCATACAAAGCCTACCCTTGCATGAGTCTGTGCCTATTATTGACGGATTTTTTAATCTGGTACACATTTATAACCGCGGCGCGGCTTTTGGCTTTTTAAATAGGTCAGATATAGAATGGCAGTTTTGGCTCTTTTTAGTGGCCACTGTCATTGCTGTGGGGGCTATTTTTTATCTGGTGCGCACTTCTGCCCCCTCAAAAATGCTCTTTAGCGCTTTGGGACTGGTGCTTGGCGGCGCTTTGGGTAATTTAATTGACCGCATTCGCTATAGAGCCGTGGTGGATTTTTTAGATTTTTATGTGGGGCATTGGCATTGGCCTGCCTTTAACGTGGCTGATATTGCCATATGCCTTGGCGCCTTTGGCACATGCATAGCCATGTATTTATTAGATATACAACAAAAAAGCTCCAAGAGAGCGCTGTAAAGAGGTAAATATGCTTTGGTGGCATTTTGTAATTTTGGCCTTGCCCATGATACCCAGCCTCTATTCTATCTGGCATATTCGCTCGCACTATTTTGCCGATGAGCAACAAAAATCCCTTTGGTTTTTACTTGCTGTCTTTGTGCCCGTCATTGGCGGTATTATATACCTCATCTTTGGTCGCAAAAAAGCCAGCAAAACACCCCTAACACCCCCCTGCTCTTGCGAGGCGAAAAGCTCGCACCCAGAGCAAGGATTATAAATCATAAAAGGTGGACATTATGAAAAAAAATCTTACTCGTGCCTTAGTTATGAGCGCCTGTTTAATGGTTCTCACTACCGGCTGTATGAAAAATGACGAATATGCTCAATTGCAAGCCCGTGTGCAAACACAAGATCAGCAATTGCGCCAATTGCAACCCAATATGGCAGACTCTTGGGCTCAAGTGCAAGCCATGCGCCAAGAGCTTAACATGCTCAAAGGTCAAATGGATGAAATGAATCGCTTAAACGTAACACAGCGCATTCAAAGCCATGACGCAGCCCTGCGCCAAGTTGAGCAAGCTCTTTCCTTAAATTTTAACCTTGATCAGCCCATGGAAGGCACGGGATCTTCAAGTTTTGCCCCTGTAGCCCCTGTGGGCATGTCTGCCACGCCATCGCTTGCTCCGCGTACGGGTAGCCAAAGCCCCATGGTAGCCACTGCCCCCACTGCCACTGCTGATCCAGCCACGCAACTTTTTAACGACGGCGTAGCGGCTTTTAATGCACGTAAATATACTGAGGCGCAAAGCTCTTTTGTGGCCTTTACCGAGCAACACGCAAATCACAGCCAAGTGGGCAATGCCTGGTATTATATTGGCGATTGCAGCTTTCAGCTCAATAAATTTAACGATGCAGCCATTGCCTATGATAAGGTTATTACCTCATACCCTCGCAGCACCCGCGCCCCAGCTGCCTACTTAAAGCAAGCCATTTGCTTTAGTAAGCTTGGTCAAAAAGCCGCCGCCACAGCACGCATGCAAGAGCTTATGAAAAAATACCCCACATCGGCAGAAGCCGCACGTGCGAAATCTTTCTTAAAAACCAATACTTAATTTATAACGTCGCCGTGCCTCATATACACAGCACGGCGACGCTAAAGGATATATCATGGCAGAACAAGAACATCGCCAAGAAGTACGTCTGTCTTTTACTGCAGACAATTCAAACAGCCCCATTGTGTGCCAATTAGTGACCAAATACAATCTGGTCTTTAACATTCTTAAAGCGCAAATCAGCCCCCGTAAAGAAGGCAAGCTGACCCTTGAGCTCATGGGCAGCCAAAGCAATATTCAAAGCGGTATTGCCTTTTTAAAAGACCATGGGGTAAAAGTGTTAGGCGTTGCGCAAAAAGTTTGTCGTAAAGACGAATTGTGTATTCACTGTGGCTTTTGCACAGCCCTATGCCCCACCACAGCCTTGCAAGTAAATACCAGCACACGTTTGGTAGACTTTAGCGAAAAAGACTGTGTAAGCTGTGGTTTGTGTACCAAAACTTGCCCCTTGCACGCCATGCAAAAAGACGTGCAAGAAGTGCTTATGTAGTTTTTTGGTTTTAGGTTTTATGTTTTATATTTTTAT
>CAYJND010000170.1:0-3370 GCA_964371565.1 uncultured Desulfovibrionaceae bacterium | reverse complement strand
CTCGTTTTCTTGGTCGGCAGAAATAACATTGGCTAAGATTTGTACGGCTTGCTTTAAGCCTTTAGGGAAGAGGGGACGCAAGGGACGGTCAATAAGACGCGATACCAAGGTTTCTCTTTCAGAGGGGCGACCAATTTCGCGGCGGAAGAAGTTACCGGGAATGCGGCCTGCGGCGTACATTTTTTCGGTATATTCTACGGTAAGAGGAAAAAAGCCCTTATCTTGTTCTAAGGTTTGGCAACAAGCGGTTACAAGCACTACGGTGCCGCCGCATTGAATCCATACAGCGCCATGTGCTTGATTAGCTAAGCGACCTACTTCAAAGGTAATTTCTTTACCGCCAACAAAGGCGCTAAGTCTGGTGGGTGAAAAAATGTCTTGCATATCTATGCTTTCCTTTCACAAAGACAAAGGGGATTCCGAGTATGACAACGGAAAGTATGCGAAGACGTGAGCAAGGTGAAGAGGGTCTTCATCATAAAACTGGGGAATAAAATCTGTAGCTTACAAATTCTATTTCGCTGGCATTCTCGGCCCCCCCTTTCTACTGTGCGTTAAAATGTGTAGAAGGCAACGCTAGCCTTCGTAAAACCCAGGGTTTTACATAGAGGTAAAGTTCAAGGGGAAAAATCCCCTTGAACAGAACACACAAAAATTACTTACGTAAGCCCAATTTTTCGATGAGCGCGCGGTAACGTTGTACATCTTTGTTGCGCAAGTATTTTAAAAGCTTGCGACGTTGGCTTACCATTTTAAGTAAGCCTGTACGAGAGTGAAAGTCCTTCTTGTGCGCTTTGAAGTGACCGGTAAGGCCTTCAATGCGTGAGGTAAGAAGAGCAATCTGCACTTCTGGGGAGCCAGTGTCACCTTCGTGTTTGGCGTGTACGTCAATAACCACTTTTTTTTGATCAGCGTTCATAGCCACAGCAATTCTCCATAGAATTTAAAGTTATGGGCTAAAGAAAATCTTTAGTCCTTAAACAGATATCCCTAATAATCAGGGGTAATAGCGCTTACCAAAGTCCGCGCAATACCGTCCACATGGGCTGCAAACTTTTGTCCTTTACAGACTTTTGCAGCATTTTCATTTCAGCTAAGGCCAGTGGCACACCAGCAGCATTTTGTAAGATGACCTTGGTAGGCGCATCTTGCAGAGCAGTAGGTACTTGTACTTTGCTGGCATTATAGGGCAGTGGCATACCATTTTTTAGCCTATCTTCTTCATGATCCGTTACGTTAAGTAAGGGCCAGTGCGGAAGGGCAGTGGAAATGGGCAAAAGCTTTTGTAAAAAAAGCTCCGGCTGTGCCATAATGCTTTCCATGTTATGTGCTTGATCCAAACTAAAGGGATGGCTGTACTCTCGTATAAGTTCTGTGAGCACGGCTCCGCACCCAAGGCGCTTCCCCAAGCTGTGGGCCAGGGAGCGTATATAGGTGCCAGAACTACATTCTACACGAAAGCGTACAAAGGGAAGGCGCACATCGAGCACTTCCATCTGCGAAATTTCTATTTCTTTTGTTTTCACCGGCGTTTCTTTTCCGGCGCGGGCCAGCTTATATAGGGGCTGTCCCTCATGCTTAGCAGCAGAATAAGGCGGTACTTCTTGAAGACTTATGCCAAGCCATGCATTCATGGCTTCTCGCACGGTCTCTTCGTTAATGTGTTCCCAAGGTTTTTGAGTTACAATCTCACCTTCGGCATCCCACGTATCGCTTTCTTGCCCAAGCTGTACAGTACCGCTATAGATTTTATTGCCATCTGTCAAGAGATGACCTGAAATCTTCGTGGCATGGCCTAATAAAACCAGCAAAACACCCTCTGCCATGGGGTCTAGCGTACCGGCATGACCAATTTTTTTCTGCCCCATGCGCTTTAGCGTACTTAAACAACGTGCAGATGTGGGGCCTTTGGGCTTATGCAGGACGAGAACACCATGAGCTTGAGCTATTTGTGGCCCTTCATACCTAGGTAAAAGGTAAGGGGCTTTGGGGGCAAGAGAAGATTTTTGTTCCACTGTGATTGCACCTTAGCCTTTATTGTCATGCTCGTCTAGCCACTTTAGCATGCCAGAAAAAATTTTTTCATAGCTGGTGGCAAGATCGCGTTGTAAAGTTACACCTGCGGCATTACGATGCCCACCGCCGCCAAGTTCGCTCGCCACAGCGCGCACGTCAATATCGCCGCTACTACGTAAAGAAGCTTTGCATTCATTTTTCTTATCTTCACGCACAAGACCAGACATAATAACGCCCTTAATACGGCGTAAATGCTCGGCAAAACCCTCTAAGTCATCTTTCGTGGCTTTGTGCTTAGCTAAAAGCTCTTGCGAAATGGCTACTAGCGCAATGGTGCCATTACGCTCAAGACGTAAAGATTGCATAAGCTCGCCCCAAAGGTGCATGCGTGTCATATGCCAGGTTTTATCCATATGTTCACCAATGGCTATAATATCAAGACCATGGTGCAGAAGCTGTGCGTTGAGTAAAAAAACATCTTCGGTGGTATTACCAAAGCTAAAATTGCCTGTATCAGAACGCAGCGCCGTATAAACACAACGTGCCGCTTCCCCTGTAAGAGGTACATCTAAGGCATGTAATACTGCCGCAACCATTTGCCCCGTGGCTGCCATGCTGGAGTCTACCCAGTTGTATTCAGAGCCAAAAAGTGGATTAGCCAGGTGATGATCTATATTTACTGTAGGGAAAGAAAGTACAGATTCTTCTAATTTACCAAGGCGCGCACTGTCACCACAATCGAGCACCACCACAATTTCTGGTTGGGTATGTGAGGGAAATTTTTGCAACATAGGCGCCGTAAAAGGCAGCCAAGATAAATATTCAGGCACGGGCGAAGCATTGGCTACCAGCACTTTTTTATGCAGGCTTTGCAGACCGTGAGCCAAAGCTAAGGAAGAGCCTAAGGCATCGCCATCGGGGTTGGCATGAGCTACAATGCCAATGCAGTTATAACTTTGCAATATGTTGGCAATTTCCTGAGCGGGGGCATAACAAGCTTTAGAGAAAAGGGATGTAAGGTAGGGCATAGCTGTATCTTCTAGGCGGCGTAAATTTCTATATCGCTGTAAATCATTTCTTCGGGGCAAACGGCTTCTACCATGGCAAGGCATTTGTCCATACGGCTTTGCAAATGTTGCTCGCAATTAGACACAGAACAAATAGCCAGTCGCAAACGACTCAGCGAATCCGCCGTGCCAGCCTCGGCAATAGCCACATTAAAGGTATTACGCACCTTTTGTTTTAAGCTATTGGCTATACGCCTTTTACCTTTTAGGGAATCATTGCCATGCAACATAAATTCCACTGTGAGTACAGCCACAAGCATGTTCATAGAAAATCTCTTTTAGGTGGG
>CAYJND010000169.1:0-3443 GCA_964371565.1 uncultured Desulfovibrionaceae bacterium | reverse complement strand
AAAAACTTTTCTTCAGAAAAGGTTTTTCCCCTCCCCCAAAAAGTAAAATAAAAAATAAGAAACAAAAAATATGAACATACATACCATTCCTACTCCCAGCTATGTGCTTGATGAAAAGAAACTCATAGAAAATTTAAAAAT
Source organism: uncultured Desulfovibrionaceae bacterium (assembly GCA_964371565.1). Classification (GTDB taxonomy): domain Bacteria; phylum Desulfobacterota; class Desulfovibrionia; order Desulfovibrionales; family Desulfovibrionaceae; genus CAYJAD01. The sequence goes on along the minus strand of CAYJND010000169.1, from coordinate 3,302 downwards.
TTTACAAGGCGTGCAAGAACGTACCGGCTGTAAAATTTTATTGGCACAAAAGGCTTTTTCTATGTTTTCTTGTTATAAAACCATTGGCAAGTATTTGGCAGGCACCACAGCCAGCGGTCTTTATGAGGCAAGGCTTGGACATGAAGAGATGGGCGGCGAAACGCATATTTTTTCACCGGCATATAAAGAGGAAGACTTTGAGCAAATTCCTCAAATTTGTAATCATATAGTTTTTAATTCTCTGCGCCAACTAGAAAAATTTCGTCATAAATGCGGTGAAGCTTCCATAGGTTTGCGTATTAATCCGCAATGCTCTACCCAAGGGGAGCATGCCATTTATGACCCTTGCTCTCCGGGTTCACGTTTAGGTATTACCAGAGAAAATTTTGATATGGACTGCCTTGAAAGCGCTGACGGCGCCCCCGTGCAAGGTTTACATTTTCATACCCTTTGTGAGCAAAATGCCAATGATTTAGCCACCACCATACAAGCTGTGGAAGAGCAATTTGGCGATGTTTTGCATAAAGTGCAATGGCTGAATATGGGCGGTGGACATCATATTACGCGCCATGATTATGATATTGCCCTTTTAGAAAGCATTATTACACGCATACAAAAAACCTATAATGTTCAAGTGTACTTAGAACCTGGCGAAGCCATTGCCTTGCGCGCCGGTTATCTTGTGTGCGAAGTGCTGGACATAGTAGAAAATAGCGGCATTACGACGCTTATTCTAGACGCTTCCGCCGCTTGCCATATGCCGGACGTGTTGGAAATGCCCTATAGACCGCCTTTAAAAGACTCCGGCCTTGCCGGTGAAAAGGCGCATACCTATAGACTTTCTTCCTTTACCTGCCTTGCCGGCGATATTATAGGTGATTATAGCTTCGATACTTCTAAAAATATAGGTGATAAACTTATTTTTGAAGATATGGCCATTTATTCCATGGTAAAAAACAATACCTTTAACGGTATCCCCTTACCTCATATTGTAAGTATGAATGCTGAAGGTGAATGCAGAATTATTAAATCTTTTGGTTATGAAGATTTTAAACAACGACTTTCTTAAATTAGCACCTCTTTAAAATATCTACCCCTTCTTCCTAAAATCCATTTATTCATCACCGTAGTGAGACATAATTAAAAGTTTTTGGAAAAGGGTGGGGGTCTGGGGGAGGGGCCGCTTTAACAGGGGCTTTTTCCAAAAAGGTTTTTCCCTCCCCCAGAAAAAAATACTATAAAAACAAAAATCTCAATACACTATGATAAAAGACTCTACTCCCAAACTTGACGGATTCACCATGCCTGGTGAATTTGCCCCTCACGAAGGCTGCCTTATGATTTGGCCCTCACGCCTTGGCTCTTGGCCCCACGAGGCAAAAGCAGGACGCTGCGCCTTTACGGCAGTGGCTAAGGGCATTGCCCGCTCAGAAAAAGTATATATGCTAGTCAGCGCTGAGGGTATGCCTTCTGCGCAAGCGGCTCTTGGCTCAGAAAATAATATAGAACTCATTCCCATGGAAAGCGACGATGCCTGGGCGCGTGATGTGGGTCCTACTTTTGTGACCAATGCCAAGGGAGAGCGCCGCGGTGTGGACTGGGTCTTTAATGCCTGGGGCGGTGAAGTAGACGGCCTATATGCAGATTGGCAGCAAGACGACGCTGTGGCAGAGAAATTTTGCCACTATCTAGGCGATACTTGCTACTCTGCTCGCCCCTTTGTACTAGAAGGCGGCGCCATTCATAGCGATGGCGAAGGCACTATTTTGGTCACAGAAAGCTGCCTTTTATCTGCTGGGCGTAATCCTCATTTAAGCCGAGAAGAAATTGAAAAGCAGCTTTATAGCTATTTGGGCGCTGAAAAAATCATTTGGCTACCGCGCGGTATTTTTAATGATGAAACCAATGAGCATGTGGATAATGTGTGCGCCTATGTGCGCCCAGCAGAAGTGGTACTGGCCTGGACGGATGATGCAAATGATCCACAATATGCCATGTCCAAAGCCTGCTTAGATGTTTTAGAAACAAGCTGCGATGCCAAGGGGCGCCCTTTTACGGTGCATAAGCTGCCTATTCCGGCAAAGCCTGTGTGTATTACCGAAGATGATCTTACCGGCTATGTCTTTGCTGAGGGGGAAGATTTTCGCGAACTTGGCGAAAGATTAGCCGCCAGCTATGTGAATTTTTACATTGCCAATGGACATATACTTTTGCCACAATTTGGCGATATACACGACCAAGTGGCGGTGGACATATTGGCAAGGCTTTTTCCTGAGCGAGAAATTTTGCCCATAGCGGCACGCGATATTTTAGTAGGCGGCGGCAATATTCACTGCATTACCCAACAAATACCCTTAAAGACACAGGAGTAAGCCATGCGCAACGTAACTTTAAGCGCCATTCAAATGCGCTGCACGGCAGATGTGCAGGAAAATATAGCCACGGCAGAAAAAATGGTACGTAAGGCCGCAGCTAAGGGTGCGCAGATTATTCTTTTACCGGAGCTTTTTGAACGCCCCTATTTTTGCCAAGAGAGACGCTATGAGTATTATGACTATGCCTTGCCCGTAAATGAGAACCCTGCCGTCAAAACCATGCAAATGCTTGCTAAAGAACTGCATGTGGTTTTGCCAGTAAGCATTTATGAGCGCGATGGCAATCGCCTTTTTAATACTGTGGTCATGGTAGATGTCGGCGGTGAAATATTGGGTATTTATCGCAAAACGCATATTCCAGATGATCATTATTATCAAGAAAAATTCTATTTTACGCCGGGTGATACGGGCTTTAAAGTATGGGATACAGCCTTTGCCAAGGTGGGCGTGGGCATTTGCTGGGATCAATGGTTTCCGGAAACGGCACGTAGCATGGCGCTTATGGGGGCAGAAATGCTACTCTACCCCACAGCCATTGGCTCTGAACCTATTTTAGAGTGTGATTCCATGCCCCACTGGCAGCGCGTTATGCAAGGACATGCGGCTGCTAATATTATGCCAGTGGTGGCGGCTAATCGCATTGGTCTTGAGTCGGTGGAGCCTTGCGAAGCCAATGGCGGGCAAAGCTCTTCGCTGAATTTTTACGGCTCATCCTTCATTAGCGATGCTACAGGAGATAAAGTAATAGAGGCAAGCCGCGACCAAGAAGAAATTCTCTGTGCTAGCTTTGACCTTGATGCACTGGCGCAAAACCGCCTGCATTGGGGATTATTCAGAGACAGGCGGCCGCATCATTATGGCATTATAAATAAGTAATGCAGGCTGTTGAAAAAGCACCATCTACTGCGTCAGTTAAACAATCCAAAC
>CAYJND010000168.1:0-3452 GCA_964371565.1 uncultured Desulfovibrionaceae bacterium | reverse complement strand
AAAGGTTTTCCCCCAGAAATTTTTATTAGCACAAAAAAACCGCCATACTTTCGCATGACGGTTTTTTTAAACATAATTTAACGAAATACGAAAATAAGGGCGCCTAGGCACCCTCTTTCTTTCCGCTAAAATATCGCTTATTCTACTTCTATGGTGTTTACAGCTTTAGCAAGACGGGAAATCTTACGTGCCACTGTTTTCCAGTGCATGGCGCCCTTGGTGGAAGCTTTATCCAAAATAGATGTAGCAAGTACCAAGGCTTGTTCTGCGGCAACTTTATCTTTTTTTAAGATAGCAGCACGAACGCTTTTAATAACAGTTTTCACACGGGTGCGTGCAGCGCGGTTACGTCCGGCGCGTACAAGGCTTTGCTTGTGACGCTTCAAGGCAGATTTATGGTTAGCCATAATTTCCTCCAAAAATATTTTAATGTTAATCTATGATAAAAGTACTTATGCTACACTTGCAAGGCTGCAAAATCAGCAAACTTTTCCATACGTTGGGTTAAAGCTTTAAGAGTATTTAAACGATTAAGGCGCACATCTTGTGTATCGCACATAACCATAACCGAATCAAAGAAAGCATCCACAGCAGGACGTACTTCTAAAAGTAAACCGGGGATAATTTCAAAAGAGTCTGCCTGCCAAAGACTATCAAAACGCGGTAAAAGCACATCTAAACTTTGCATAAGGGCTTTTTCTGCATCTTCCTCAGCAAGATCTATATTGTACTGACCAGTGAGATTATATTCTTGCCCTTGCTTACGAATGATATTAGCAACACGCTTAAAGGTTTGCACAGAAGCAGTGTAATGCTCGCTGGCGTGGAATTTTTCTAGCGCTTGCAAACGCTGCGCAGCGCTCCATACATCCTGGCTCCCGGCGCCAAGAGCTGCGTCAACCAAAAGTGTATCTGCCCCTTGCCCTTGCAAATAATTTTTTACACGAGCAGCGAAGAATTCTTCAAGCTTGAGTAAACACGCTTCGCGCTCAAGCTTCCATGCTTTATCACCGTACAAAGAAAGAGCCTCGGCAAAGAAAGCGCGCACATCAAGACGCATATTAAATTCTAAAATGCAGCGAGTAATACCAAGCACGCAACGGCGCAAAGCATTGGGGTCGGCAGTACCTGTAGGTACCATACCAAGGCCAAAGCAGCCCACTAAAGTATCGGCTTTGTCTGCCATGGAGAGCAAAGCACCTAACAAGGAACTGCGCACAGGACTGTCTGGACCTGCAGGCAAATACTGCTCTTGCAAGGCTTGGCACACAGCGGGGCTTTCATTCTTTTTGCTAGCATAAATGCCGCCCATAATGCCTTGTAAAGTATCAAACTCCCCTACCATGCCAGACACAAGGTCACCCTTTGAAAGGCGACCAGCGCGAGCAGCATCGGCAGAATCAAAGGCTGGCGTATGACTACCCTCTTGCACACCGCAATGCTCTTTTAGCCACAAGCATAGCTTTTCTAGGCGGCGCGTCTTATCTCCCATGGAACCAAGTGGGCCAAGGAATATAACAGAGTCCAGCTTTTCCAACCATGCATCTAGAGGGCTTTGCAAATCAGAGTTCCAGAAAAAGCGAGCGTCTTCTAGGCGCGCGCGCAAAACTCTTTCCCAGCCCTTTTGCACTATGGACATATCTTGCGGAGTCATATTGAGCACCGTTAAAAAATGCGGCAAAAGGTTGCCCTGGCTGTCTTCTAAGCCAAAGCTTTTTTGATGGCTTTCCATACTGGTGAGTAGAGCTTCGCGTGGTACTTCTAAGAAAGAGGCATCAAAATCCCCTATGATGGGCACAGCATGCTCCACAAGGCCTTGCACCTCATCTAATAAGGAGTCTTTCCAAAGAATTTTTCCGCCAAGCTTAGCCGCTAAGGCATTGCCGGCTTCGATAATGCTTTCGCGACGCTTTTGAGCATCAGGCTCTACGCCGGCGCTGCGCACCACCTGCAAATACTGTTCTGCAGAACTCACTTCATGGCTAATGCCTTGGCTATTTTTACCATGAATGCGATGCCCCCAGGTATTTCTACCAGAAGAGACAGGCCCCACGGTAAAAGGAATAACAGCTTCGTCAAAAAGAGCCACAATCCAGCGTAAAGGTCTGGCATAGGCAAAGGATTGAGCCCCCCAGCGCATTTTTTTGGCAAAGGGTAAAGCCGAAATAATGCTAGGGCAAATTTCTTCTAAAAGATCAGTTACAGCGGCGCCGCCAATCTTTTTACGCACGGCAAGGTATTTTCCCTTGGAGGTATCTTCAAGGAAAATTTGATCAAGGGTCACATTATTGGTGCGCAAAAAGCCTTCTAGGGCTTTGGTGGGCTTACCGTCCGCATCGTAGGCGATACGCTCTGGCGGGCCAGAAACCAACTCCTCTTTTTCTTGCTGTACCGCTTGGATATCTTCTACAAATACCACAGCGCGGCGCGGCGCACAAAGCACCTCTATGGCGCCATAGGCTATGCCCATTTCTTCAAAGGCTGCACTAAAGCGTTTGTGTAATTCAGCTTCTTCAATGGCTAAAAAACGTGCGGGTATTTCTTCACTACCGATTTCAAGAACAAATAAAGACATGCAAATTTCCCCTACTTTTGTAACATGGGATGCCCAAGGGCTTCACGCTGCGCCGCATACAATTGTGCCACGCCAGAGGCTAAAGCACGAACACGACCAATATAACCAGTACGCTCTGTGATGGAAATAGCACCACGCGCATCTAACAGGTTAAAAGCATGAGAGCATTTCAAACAATAGTCATAAGCTGGCCAAGGCAAGGCAAGCTCAATGAGCTTTTTGCATTCAGCTTCGTATTCATTGAAAAAGGTAAGCAACATGGCGGCATTACTTTCTTCAAAATTATAACGCGACTGCTCTACTTCATTTTGATGATAAATTTGGCCATAGGTGACATTTTCATTCCACTTAAGATCATAAACCGACTCAACACCTTGTAAATACATGGCAAGACGCTCAAGACCATAGGTAAGCTCTACGCTAATGGGGTGCAAGTCTATGCCGCCCACTTGCTGAAAATAGGTAAACTGCGTGACTTCCATACCATTAAGCCATACTTCCCAGCCAAGCCCCCAAGCACCTAAGGTAGGGGATTCCCAGTCATCTTCCACAAAACGAATATCATTTTTGCTGGCATCAAGGCCTAAGGCGCTGAGGCTTTCTAAATACAGCTCTTGCACATTTTCTGGCGAAGGCTTTAAAATAACTTGATATTGATAATAACGCTGCAAGCGGTTGGGATTTTCGCCATAGCGCCCGTCGGTGGGACGACGACAAGGCTCCACATAGGCCACAGACCAAGGCTCTGGCCCAAGGACGCGCAAAAAGGTGTGCGGGTTAAAAGTGCCTGCGCCGCATTCAATATCACAAGGCTGCTCAATAACGCAGCCATGCTTTGCCCAAAAATTTTGTAAAGTGAGGATAATGTCCTGAAAAT
>CAYJND010000167.1:0-3481 GCA_964371565.1 uncultured Desulfovibrionaceae bacterium | reverse complement strand
GCCCTGCTATGTCTACCTAGAAGTACATTATCTGTAAGGAGAGTACTATGGCTCAAGATGTTAGAATGTTCAAATTGGTTACTGGTGAAATTGTTATTGGCAAATACAATGCAGAAAAAGACGAGGTTACCGAAGTAGCCACCATTCAAAATGTGCCCTTGCAACAAGGCGGCATGCAAATGATGCTCTTGCCTTACGGTATTCCTTTTGAAAATGTGCTTGGCTGCTGCATTGAAGGTAAGCACTTCTTGTATCGCTTTGAAAAATTCCCCCAAGAAATTAAAGATAAATACCTTGAAGTGTCTATCAATATAGCAACTCAAGGTGGTATGGGGCAATTACAATTTAATAAGCCTGGCGAAAGCAAGCTAATTAAATAATGTCCTCAATATAATTTTTGTCTACACAAAGGGAAAGGACTTATATAAGTACTTTCCCTTTAGCTCTTTTTTAAGGATACATCATGCGTGAATTGCTCCCCTTACTCCCCAGACCCAGCCGCTACATAGGCATTGAAGAAGGCGCCGTCTATAAAGATGCAAGCCAATACACACTGCGTATTGCTTTAGCTTTTCCTGATACGTATGAGGTTGGCATGTCTTATCTTGGGCAAAAAGCCCTTAGCAATGTTCTAAATGCCCATGAAGCATGGTGGGCAGAGCGCGTTATGGCTCCTTGCCGTGAAACAGCCGAAATTTTGCGCCAGCATTCTACCCCATTGGCAACTTTAGAGTCAGATACTAATCTTGCAGATATGCATCTTATTGGCTTTTCTCTTACTCATGAACTAGCCTATACCAATATTTTATATATGCTCGATCTTGGGCATATTCCCTTGCGCACAAAAGATCGCGGTGAAGACATTTTTGCCTACCCCATAGTCATAGCCGGCGGCGGTGCTACTTTAAGTGCAGAGCCTTTAGCTCCCTTTATGGATCTTATGGTACTTGGCGAAGGGGAAGAAGTACTTGTAGAAATTTGCACTCTTCTTAGTAAAGCTAGAGAAGAAAAATGGAAACGCAGTGAATTTTTACATCAAGCGCGCCTCATTCAAGGTGTGTATGTGCCTTCGCTTTTTGTTGAAAATGCTGATGGTACTTTAAGTCCCAAACTGAGCGATTACACCAAGGTGTATCGTCGCCTTGTGGCAGACATGAATGCAGCAGCCTACCCCATCAAACAAGTAGTGCCCATTGGGGCTGTGCATAATAGATTATCTTTGGAAATTGCTCGCGGCTGTACGCGCGGCTGTCGTTTTTGCCATGCTGGTATGATTTACAGACCTGTGCGCGAACGCTCAATACCACAAATTAAAAATATTTTGGAAGACTGTCTTAAAGGTACAGGATTTGACGAAATTTCTTATTTATCTTTAAGCACAGGTGATTTTTCTGCCCTTAAAGGACTCTTTATGGATACAGTAGATCGCTGTGCTGAGGAACAAATTTCCGTTTCTTTACCATCGTTACGTGTGGGGTCCATTGATGATAGCATCATGCAACGCATGGCTGATATTCGTCGTACCGGTGCAACCCTTGCCCCAGAAGCTGGAAGCCAACGTTTGCGCGATGTTATTAACAAGGGTATCACCGAAGAAGAGCTTATTTTACATGTGCAAAAGCTTATGGAACATGGCTGGCAGCAGGTAAAGCTTTACTTTATGATAGGCTTACCTACAGAAACCTATGAAGATTTAGATGCCATTGTGGAACTATGCCGCAAAGTACGCGATGCAGCTGGGCGTGGTGGGCCGCGTTTACAAGTAACAGCTGCCATTTCTCCCTTTGTGCCCAAGCCCTTTACCCCTTTCCAATGGGTAGAGCAAATTTCTATGGAAGAAATCCACAGTCGTATTTACTACCTACGTGATCAATTTAAATTACATAAAGCTGTTAAAATGCGTTGGCATGAGCCCAGTATGAGCCACCTTGAAGGTATTCTTTCACGCGGTGATAGAAAATTAGCCGACGTTGTAGAAAAGGTTTACCATAAAGGCGGTATTTTCTCTTCTTGGGTGGAAGGGTTTAGCCTAATCCCTTGGCAAGAAGCTTTAGAAGAATGCGGCCTTAAAGCCGAAGATTATATTGCCGCCCGCCCTGTAGATGGCCCTTTAGTGTGGGATCATTTAGATTGCGGTGTGAGCCCTGAATATTTACGTAAAGAATGGGATCGCGCTTTAGCTGAAAAAGTTACCGATGATTGCCGCTATCACGCTTGTCGTCAATGCGGCGTGTGCGATACCAAGGCTGGGCCTTCGCGTTTACCCAAATTAGGCAATGAAAAAATCTGTAATATTTTAAACTTACCTCAACGCGACCAAGAGGCACATAAAGCACGCCTTGATGCAGAAGGTAAACTGATTTGCCCGCCACGCACTAAAGCTGCCCCTCCTGCCATAGCAAAAGAGTTAGCTATTAAAGCTGTGGAATATCGTATTTGGCATAGCCGCAAAGGGCGTTCAGCCTTTTTAAGTCAGTTAGAATTACAAGCCATTTTAGAGCGCTGTCTGCGCCGCGCCGGCTTGCCCATGACTTTTTCTCAAGGTTTTCACCCCCTCCCCTTGATTTCCTTTGGGAGAGCTTTACCCGTAAGCGTTGGCAGTGAGGCCGAATGGTTTGCTATTACCTTGCGCCAGCCTCTATCTCCAGAGCAAGTGCTAGAGCGCTTGCAAAAGCACTTACCGCAAGGAATGGACATGCTTTGTGTCGTCCCCACCAATAAGGCTGGACGTACAGAACAAGCTGTGCAAGAAAAATTTTGCATTACTTTTAAAAATCTCGAAATAAGCATGGACATCTTTTTGCAAAAATGGCACAATTTTCTTGATTTAGACGAGTACCTATGGACCCGTGATACAAAGAAAGGGCCACGCACGACAGATATACGCGCTCTTATTTCTGAAGCGCATATTGATGCTAAGCAAGGTACTGTTCAGTTTACAACTCAGTGGCAACAAGGGTACCTATCCCCCTTGTCTCTTGTGCTTGCCCTGCAAGGACAAGACTCGTTAACTCATTTTTATTTGGAAAAAACGGAGCAAGTATTTGCTGATGGGAGCAAATATCCTCCGCTGCCTTGAGGTGTTTATGGCGACGAAGAGCGTGTTTACTGAAGACATCCCTTTTGCCCTTAGGTTAAAATCACTAACCAACGACGAATTACTAGATATCTGGGCCGAAACTCAAGAACTAGAGCGCGTGTTACGTGAAGAATGGGGAGCAGATGTTGAATTGGCCTATGAATATGAAAAGTTTATTATTTTAGAATTGCAAGCCAGACATTGCAAAAAACGCTTTGCGCCTAAACTTTGTGTTCGCGCTGAGAATGTATAATATACAATAGAAAAAGGGATGTAGCACTACATCCCTTTTTTAATGATATCAAAGATAATTTAAAGAAAACTCTCTCTTACAAAAAGTTTTCCTCAAAGTTCCTTTCTAAAATTCATACTATCAAGAAAAAAACTATTCCCACACAAGGG
>CAYJND010000166.1:0-3482 GCA_964371565.1 uncultured Desulfovibrionaceae bacterium | reverse complement strand
GTGCCGCCAAATTTTTGTACAAGAATTTTCATAGTATTGCCTAATAGTTGATGAAAGGCTGTTAAAAAATGTGCTTAGAGCCAAGCTTTAAGCACAGCGTCGGCTTGTAAGCCAAAGGCGCTTACCTCAAGAAGCCTACCCTCTTGGCATATTTTTAGAGAAATGTCTAGAAAATCCTTTGGTAATGCCTCCTTAGGCATATATTCAGACCATTCAATTATGCTGAGAGTACCACTGTTATCAAGGGCTTCCCATACTTCTTCGGGTAAAGAATGTTGGCAGCGGTATAGGTCTGCATGTAGGATGGGGGGCTTGGTGGCATAGGCATTACAAAGGGTAAAACTAGGGCTTGAGACTTCGGCTTTGTCTCCGTGCGCTAAGGCCTGCACAAAGGCTCTGGTAAAGGTGGTTTTGCCAGAGCCCAGATCACCTTTAAAGAGTAAGGCTTGCACAGGCAGGGCTTGGCGCTCTTGCATATACGCAGAAATATGTTGAGCCAAAGCCGCGGCTATTTGCGCTGTAGCTTCGAGATTCGGCAAGATTTTTTTACTTGTATTCAAGGCTATATACCTCTGATTGTAAGGAATTATTACTTTTTTTCTGCAGGGCATGCAAGGCTTTAGGCAAAAAATGCGCAAGGTCAGAGGCCATATGCCCGCGCTGAGGGTACAGCTTTTGGGCTTTGCTACCTGCTTTAGCATGAATAACAGCGCCCAAAGCGGCTAGAGGCAGGCTTTCAAGGGGCTTTGGGCTTGCCATACGTGCCATAAGCGCCGCCATGCAGCCTGTGAGCACATCGCCAGAACCGGCAATGGCCAGAGCCGCTGTATCTTCTGGTAAAATATATAGGGGGCTATCTTTTTGTGAAATGAGCGTGCCTGCCCCTTTAAGTAACCACACGCAGGGTAGTAATTCTGTAAGCTTGATCATAGTTTCAAATCTCTGAGCCTGCACATCTTTACTGCTGCAATGAAGAAAACGCGCCGCTTCGCCGGGGTGCGGGCAAAGGATATCGTCTTGACGTACGAGTTTTTGCAAAGTGGCAGAGGCGGCTATAAGGGTGAGTGCGTCGGCATCTATAACGGCTCTGGGGCGCTCAGGGAGCTCTAACACAGCTTGTAAAATATCAGCGCTGTCTTGGTCTGTACCCATGCCAGGGCCTATGGCTAAAGCGTGCACTTGCGAAAGCTTTTGCGCTAAAGCGTGGGGCAGGGCGCTTGGCCAAAGCTCTGGGGGAGCGTTTGGCGGGCTGAGAGCTAAGGTCATAATATTTGGGCACGAATTTTTAACACTGGCGCACACGGCTTTGGGCGCAGCCGCCGTGACTAAACCTGCCCCTGTGCGCAGTGCTGCCAGAGCTGTTAAGTGCGCTGCACCGCTTAGATCTACTTTTTGTATGGAGCCGCCCAATACCAACACATGCCCCCAGCTGTTTTTGTGGCTTTGTTTTTTTGCGCTAGGGGCGCAGTCATTAAGTAGCCTTGCAATTCTATGTTTTTGGATAAGTCGAAATGAAGACGCGTATTCACATTGCACAGCATGGGGAATGCCAATGGCACGCACAAAAAGCTTACCCACATAGGGAGCCGCCTGAGGTAAGACAAGCCCAGGTTTGGCGGCGGCAAAAGCCACAGTGGCATGGGCTGTAATGCCCACGCTGTGCGCTAAGGGGGTGCCTGTAAGCGCCTCACACCCGCTGGGTATATCTAAAGAAAAAATATACGACTGCTCTTTGTACCCGTTGATGAAAGTAATATATTGTGCAAAATTTGGGCGTAGTTCGCCGGTGAAGCCTGTACCTAAGAGGCCGTCCACAATGATATGTGCTTTTTGCCATGGGGCAGGTAGATGCTGGGTATGCAAGGGGTTTTTACCTAAATATTGCAAAATCACACCGCATTTTTTAGCCATGTTGAGGTGCTGTTTAGTGGTGCTTTTATATTGCTGTAAAGGCTTTGTGTGTAGCACAAGAGGGCGCGCACCGGCATCAAGCAGGTGGCGCGCAAGGCATACAGCATCGCCGCCGTTGTTGCCATTGCCCATGAAAAGTAAAATATTTTTCCCCTCAAGGTTACCGTATTCTTGCTGTAAAACTATAAAAGCTTCACGGGCGGCATTTTCCATAAGCATAGTTTCGGCAATGCCATAGGTGAGAGCTGCAGCATCCCAGTTACGCATTTGCTGCGCGCTGGGCAGGGGGGCGCAAAAATCGTTTAGATGCATCTTTTTTCCAAAATAACTACGGCGCAAGCTGAGTCGCGACCATGGGATATGCTTAAATGGCTATGATTGGCACCAAGCTTTTGTAAAGCCTCAAGGGCAGGGCCATAAAAATGAATTTCAGGTTGCCCCGAGGGCAGACTGTGTACTGCAATATGATGCAGGCCAATGCCGTGGCTAAAACCTGTGCCCAAAGCTTTGGCGGCGGCTTCTTTGGCAGCAAAGCGTGCGGCAATGCTGTGTGCAGGGAGTTTTGCGGCAAAATTTGACTGTTTATTTTCTAAATAGGCCACCTCTTCTGGGGTGAGAATTTTGTGCACAAAGCGTAAACCAAAACGCTCAAGGGAGTGTTTTATGCGAGAAATTTCAATAATATCAGTGCCTAATCCGCAAATCATATGTCCTTGCCATTGTAGAAGATAATGTGTAAGCTGTCGCTTCTAAAAAAAGTATTTTTAGCCGCCCTGTGCGGCCATAGTATTGTAAACATGCCTGCACTTTGCGTCAAGGCGCAGGGCAGGTAAATTATTTTGCATGTATAGAGGATTATATGAATCTTTGTATTGTTGGAACCGGTTATGTTGGCCTGGTAAGTGCTGCCTGCTTTGCTGAAATGGGCAATCATGTAACTTGTGTGGATGTAAATCCTAAGGTAGTGGAAAGATTAGAAGCTGGCTCAGTGCATATTTTTGAGCCAGGCTTAGAAGATATGGTTAAACGTAGCTATGCCGATGGGCGTTTGCGTTTTACCACTTCCCTTGAGCAGGCTCTTTCTAACGCTGACTTGGCTTTCATTTGCGTAGGCACCCCCTCTGGTGATGATGGCTCTTGCGATTTAAGCTATGTAGAAAAAGTAGCCAGCGACATTGGTAAATATATTAAAAAAGAAATCATCGTGGTGGATAAATCCACCGTACCTGTGGGTACGGCAGATCGCGTGCGCGCCCTTATTGAGGCTTCTTTAGTGGAGCGTCAAACGGTTATTCCTTTTGAAGTGGTTTCTAATCCAGAATTTTTGAAAGAGGGCGATGCCATCATCGACTTTATGAAACCAGACCGCGTGGTTATTGGTACTTCTTCTGAAAAAGCCGCCGCCACTATGCGTGAACTTTATTCTCCCTTTGCTCGCACCCGCGATAAAATCATTGTTATGAGCGTGCGTAGCGCAGAAATGACTAAGTATGCTGCCAACTGCATGCTGGCTACCAAGATTTCTTTTATCAATGAAATTGCCACCATTTGCGAAAAAGTAGATGCTGATG
>CAYJND010000165.1:0-3502 GCA_964371565.1 uncultured Desulfovibrionaceae bacterium | reverse complement strand
TTAGAAGTGGTCATGTTTGAAAATTGGCTACGTTTTTATTTTATCAGTGAAGAAGAAAAGAACGATGAGCTTTTTATTCATGTGCCAGAACAAGGTATGCAGCGCATAAAAGAACTGTATCCTCATTTATTTTTGTTGGCAGAAGAAGTAAATAACAAGGCTATTACCTTCGATTCTTCTCGCACTGCTGTTTGCCAGCACGTTATTATGGAAGTTGATGGTAAAACCATTGCAAAAGATATGTCTAATATGGTTTTTGACAGTATTACTTTTCAAGTGGAGTTACAGCTCTTTAACACATGGGTCAGCGCCCATGAAGAGCAATTAGATGAAAGCTTTTTAGAATTTGGCGCTTGGCGTAACTTTTTTTCACAGTGGCGCCAAACGGAAGGCGTTAAAGACCTTGCTTTAAAGATGATGAGCGCTGCCACGGCCAAGCCTGAAAAAGAAGATACTGCCACAGTGCACTAAACTTGAATATGCAATAAATATAAAAAGGCCGAATATTTCGGCCTTTTTTTATGGCAAAGAAGCGTTGAGATATTTAGAGGAAGTGGCAAGCCGTAGAGTTTTTTTGTAAAAGTATTTTCTTGCAAACATGAGCCTTTTAAAAAGTATAAGCTCGTTTGGTGCGTTTATGGAACGCTTTGTGCAATCATCCCCGTAGGGAACCACCCTTTAAGGAGATTGCGTCATGATTTTGACCTCTACTTTAGTACCTACATATAGGCCTATTAAGGCTCTTTCATACATGCTTTTTGTTGCTTTATTTTTGTGCTTTTCCATGCCTGCTGAGGCGGTAAGAATCAAAGATATCGCGAACTTCTCTGGTCAGCGTGATAACCAACTTATTGGCTATGGTTTGGTGGTGGGCCTTGCCGGCACAGGCGATAAAACAGGTGCCACATTTACTCAGGCTTCCATCGCCAATATGATGGATAAGATGGGTATTGGCGTAGATCCGGAAGATGTAAAGGTCAAAAACGTGGCATCGGTTATGGTCACAGCGCGCATGCCTGTATCTGCCAAGCCGGGCTCTCGCATAGACGTAACTCTTTCTTCTGTGGGTGATGCTTCTTCCTTGCTTGGTGGCGTGCTTTTGCAAACTACCTTGAAGGGTGTGGATGGTAAAGTGTACGCCTTGGCGCAAGGTTCTCTCACTGTGGGTGGTTTTACCGCTGAAGGCGCTGCTGCTAAAACGCAAAAAAATATTTCCACCGTGGGTATTATTCCCGGTGGTGGTATTATAGAGCGTGGCATACCTTTTCAATTTAACGATCAAAGCAAGCTTACCTTAAATTTGCGCACCCCAGATTTTAGCACCAGTCAAAATATTTCAGAGCGTGTTAATGAGGCCATGGGCGGAGCTTTTTCTAAAGCCATGGATGCCGCCACAGTGCTTGTGCAGGTGCCGCCGCAATATACTAATAATCTAGTGCCTCTTATGGCTTCATTAGAAAATATTGAAGTTTCCCCCGATGCTCCCGCTAAGGTGGTGGTTGATGAAAAGACCGGCACAGTGGTGCTGGGGCGTAATGTGCGTATTTCGCAAACGGCTGTGGCGCACGGCAGTTTACAAATTACTGTGCAAGAGTCAGAGCAAGTTTCACAGCCCGGAGCTTTTTCGCAAGGACAAACAGAGGTCTAACCCGAAACAGAGCTTAACGTGCGCGAAGAAAATCGTCGCTTACTCATGGTAGAGGGCGCTACATTACAAGAACTGGTGGATGGGCTAAATGCCATTGGCGCCACCCCGCGCGATTTGATTTCCATCTTACGCACCATGCAGGTTTCTGGTGCCTTACATGCCCAATTGGAGGTTATATAACATGACAACCCCCATTAATATGCTACAAAACCCCGCACATTCTGCGGCTCAAGTGCAAACCCAAAAAATGGAAATGGCACAAAATGATATCAAAGGGCTTGGGCAAAGCAAGCTCTCTGATGCAGAAAAAGCTGCTAAGTTGCGCGAAACATGCGAAAGCTTTGAATCCATATTCATTCAAAAGATGTGGCAACAAATGCGCGCTACCTTACCTCAAGAAAACCCTCTGGTGGGTCGTGAAGAAAAATTTTGGCAAAGCATGTATGATCAAGAGTTTTCTAAAAAAATGGCAGAAGGCGGCGGTATTGGCCTTGCTGATATGATGTATGAGCAGCTTTCGCAAAATCTGCATACTGCTAGCAAAACCACAGCTGCGGCTAGCGCCGGTAAGGGTTTTGAGGTGCAAGCGGCGCCTATGATGCCCAATTCTTTAGGGGTTTTGCCGGCGGTGGCACTAACAGAGCAAGAAAATAGTCTGAAAGCTTATGACGCTGCCAAGGTGCCTAGCCAAAAGCCAGAGCAGAAATTTGAAGCTTTGTATGAAAGCGTGCCTAATAGCTCTGCAAGTAATGCAAATGGCACTGCTAGCGCTGCGATGGCTAGTTCTGCCCAGCAAAATACCTCGGCTGTGCAGCAATTTTTAGCTTCTTTGCAAGCAAAACAAGGCAATGCTGCCCCTGCACAAGCTACAGCTATGACAGGGCCTGAGCGCGCTGCACAGGTGGAGCAAATTGTGGGTTCGCCGCCGCCAGCACATGGAGTTTTGCCTACCAAAATTACTTATACCACCAATGTGCCCAAAAATCAGCGCTCTGGTGATGCTGAAAGTCATATGAAAGATTTAATGGCTAAGGCTGCAGCTACCAATGCTGTATCAGCCCAAGGATGGCAACATGCCTCAGCGCAGCAGCAATCACATTATGCTGTGCAAGAAGCATTACGTAAAGCGCAAGAAAGCGTAGCTACGCAACAGCAAGTAACGCAAGTTGCGCAAATTCAAGAGCAAGGTTTAACGTTAAGCCCTGCTAATGGGCAAGCGGCACCGCAGCATCCCTATACTGTGCCGCCGGTGGTGCCGCAGGTACCAAGACAAGAGAGTTAGGTGTAACTAAAGTTTAGGCATTAATCTTGCAGTATATTATTACGCTGAGATGGGCAGGGTAGATTTTTCCCTGCATAGTCCTAAATTTTTTCGAGAGGAAACCATTATGTACGATCGCATACACGACGCATTACAAAGACAAAAGCAAGCCATGCGCCTTTTGGTAGACTTGCTTGAGGAAGAATATGCCTACTTGCGTAAGCACGATACACCTGCAGTGGTTGCCCTCGAAATGTCCATTCACGAGCTTATTCGCCAATTGGCGGCGGAAAAAATCGCCGTGCAGCAAATGCTTGATGGCGGTAAGCTTAAGGTATATGTGACTCTATTACCTGAAGATCAAGGCGAAAATTTAATGGCGCTCTTTAAAGATATGGATGCCCACGAGCAGCAAGCTGCACGTAAGGCTTCGCGTAATGCCCAGCTTTCTTTAGCGCTTTTAGATCAAAGTCAACGTGTTATGCAGCGCTTGCATTCGCAGCTTACCCCCAAGCACAGCGCCACCTATGGTCGCCGCGGCTATATGGGTAAACAAAGACCGCAAGCGGCTCTCATCTCCGGGAGGCTCTAAT
>CAYJND010000164.1:0-3546 GCA_964371565.1 uncultured Desulfovibrionaceae bacterium | reverse complement strand
CAAGGAACTCAGCGGTCTTTTTGGCAATATATTTATGGGAAGTGCCGTGGAAACCGTAACGACGCACATTGTGCTTTTCGTAAATTTCGTAAGGCAGAGGATAAATATAGGCTTCAGGAGCCATGCTGGAACCAAATTCAGTATCAAATACACCTACATTGGGAATACCGGGAAGCAATTTTTCTGCCACTTCAATACCCATAAGGTTGGCTGGGTTGTGTAAGGGGCCAAGGGGAATGTACTTTTTGATAATTTCTTTGGCATTTTCGTCAATAAGCACAGGCTGCTTAATGTCTTCGCCGCCGTGCAATACACGGTGACCAATGACGGAAATTTCAGAAATTTCTTTAATTACACCCTTTTCAGCATCTGTAAGCAAGCTGATAACAGCTTCCATGCCTTCCACGTGGGTGGGGAAGCCTCTTTCAATAACAATTTTCTCTTCTTTGTCGCTGTCGGGGAAAAGCTTATGTGCTAGTTTGCCCATGCTTGCGCCAATACGCTCTACAATACCAGAACACAATACAGATTTATCTGCCATTTCAAACAGCTGGTATTTGCAAGAAGAAGAACCAGCATTGATTACAAGAATTTTCATACGCTCCTCAAAGGTTATTTAGATTTTTCCGCGGCAGCTTGCACTGCTGTAATGGCAACGGTATTCACAATATCTGCCACAGTACACCCGCGTGATAAGTCATTAACAGGTTTATTCAGTCCTTGCAAGACCGGCCCTATGGCGACGGCATCAGCTGCACGCTGCACCGCCTTGTAGGTATTGTTGCCTGTATTCAAATCGGGGAAAATAAAGACCGTAGCGCGTCCTGCCACCTGACTATCAGGCAACTTGGTGCGTGCCACTTCTGGATCAATAGCCGCATCGTATTGAATGGGACCTTCTAATAATAGGTCTGGTGCCAATTCTTTTGCAATTCTTGTGGCTTCAATAACATTTTCCACATCGGCGCCCTTACCAGAAGAACCGGTAGAGTACGAGAGCATAGCAACGCGCGGCTCAATGCCAAACACCTCTGCAGTATGGGCTGAAGCTATGGCAATTTCTGCCAATTGCTGGGCTGTTGGATTGGGGTTTACAGCGCAGTCACCAAAAGCTAGCACTCTGTCTTTTAAGCACATTAAAAAGACTGAAGACACAATGGAGCAATTGGGCTTAGTTTTAATAAATTCAAAGGCCGGACGAATGGTATGAGCGGTGGTATTTACCGCGCCGGACACCATACCGTCGGCATCATTTTTATGCACCATCATGGTGGCAAAATAGGTGCTGTCTATCATGCGCTCACGAGCCTGCTCTGGGGTCATGCCCTTGGCTTTGCGCAGCTCATAATAGGTATTGGCATAATCTTCAAATTGCGGAGAAAGGTCTGGCTGAATAATGCGCGCGCCCGATAAATCAAGCCCCAAATCCGCAATGCGCTTGCCTATGGAATCGGCATTGCCAAGCAATATAACCTCAGCCACGCCGCGGCGAATTAAAATATCTGTGGCACGTAGGATGCGCTCTTCTTGCCCCTCAGCCAGCACTATACGCATCTTGCTTTGTCTGGCCTTTTCAATAAGGTCAAATTCAAACATCATGGGCGTTACGCGCGTGGGTTTGTCGGTGATAATGCGTTTAGCAATTTCTTTAGAATTTACATGCCTATCAAAATGCCCCAGCGCCGTATTGATTTTTTGCATATTCTCTGGCTCAATGCGACCGTACAATTCTGACAGCATTTGCACGGTTTTATAGGTATGAGCCTCGGTGAGAAGCACAGGCACAGGCACGCCCGTCCAGCCCTCTAAAAGCTGCGCCACATTGACAGGCAAACGCAAGCCACCGGTTAAAAGCACACCGGCAATATCAGGACAAGCCGAAGAAACACGCGAGGCTAAAGCCGCTAAAATAATATCTGTACGGTCGCCAGGGGTAATAACAAGATTACCGTCATTAAGATAATCTAAGAAATTATGCACCTGCATGGCGGCAATAAGGTAATCACCCACTAAGGTATCCAAGCGCTTATCGCCGTAC
The DNA here is from genome assembly GCA_964371565.1 of uncultured Desulfovibrionaceae bacterium. Taxonomy (GTDB): domain Bacteria; phylum Desulfobacterota; class Desulfovibrionia; order Desulfovibrionales; family Desulfovibrionaceae; genus CAYJAD01. Next base: position 1,508 of record CAYJND010000164.1, on the reverse strand, counting down.
AGCACCTCAGCATTAAGCCATTTGGCCACATCATTCATGGTAGGCTTACCAAGGGCAGGCTCATCGGGTACAGAATAAATAAGTATTTGTTTTTCTGCACCTTCTTGACTCAAGCCTTCGCGTAAGTCAAATTTTTCTGTTTCGCCATAGTCTGCGCGGTTCACCACCACAGAAACCACATCTACGCCCTTTTCATCGAGCTGATCTAGCACAATTTTTGTGCCGTCAATGACTTCGTCTACATTTTTGCCATGTCCATTAGCCAGCACCAACATAACAGAGCCTAAATTGCTAGCTATTTCGGCATTCAGTTCAAATTCAAAGGCAGAGTCTTGCCCCAAAAAGTCCGTACCTTCGCAAAGCACAAAATCGTTTTCTTCCACAAGCCTGTGGTATTTTTGCAAAATATTAGAAATAAGCAAGTTACGCTGACCATAGTTCACCAAATGGCGAGCTTCGTCTAAGGTGTACGCAAAAGAATCTGTATAGGACTGATTGAGCTTAAAATGCGTGAGCATTAGATTAATATCATGGTCTTTATCGTCTAAAATGGGTTCATTGATAATGGGACGAAAAAAGGCCACTTTTTGCATATTACGGGTAAGCAAGTGCATCATGCCAAGAACAATGGCAGACTTACCGGAACGAGGCTCTGTAGCAGAAATATAAAGACTTTTATACATAATACACCGACTTGTTAAAGGGATGACGTGATTTTTTTCACACTGTATATGCTAATAAGGGGGTGAAAAATCTTCCACCCCCTTGTGTATTATCTAAAACGCTTAGTCAGCAATGCCAGGCATTTCTGCAAGCAACTTATAATGCTTGTAGCGCTTGTTGTATTGCTTTTCAAGGTCTGCCTTAAGTTGCGGCGACACTTCAGGAGCAATTTTATCTAAAGAAGCAAAACGGGTTTCACCCATGAGGAATTCTTGGATGGTGCCGTCAGGCTCTTTGCTTTCGAGTGTGAAGGGATTTTGTCCTTCTTCAGCCAATAAAGGATTGTAGCGATACAATGGCCAGTAGCCAGAAGTTACCGCAAGCTTGCCTTCTTCCATGGTTTTACCCATGCCCTTGCGAATGCCTTGGTTAATACAAGGAGCATAAGCAATAATAATGGAAGGCCCTTTGTAGGCTTCTGCTTCGCGGAAAGCCTTGATAACTTGGCTCTTATCTGCGCCCATGGACACAGAAGCCACATACACATAACCATAGCTCATGGCCATGGCGCCAAGGTCTTTTTTGCCAATGCGCTTACCGGCAGCGGCAAACTTAGCAATGGAGCCTAAAGGTGTAGCCTTAGAAGCTTGACCACCGGTATTGGAGTACACTTCAGTATCCATAACCAAGATGTTAATATCTTCGCCAGAAGCGATAACGTGGTCAAGACCGCCGTAACCAATGTCATAGGCCCAGCCGTCGCCGCCAAATACCCAAATGCTCTTCTTGGTGAACAAGTCATCCATATGCCACAATTCGTGAGCTAAAGGATGTTCCACATTGGT
>CAYJND010000163.1:0-3559 GCA_964371565.1 uncultured Desulfovibrionaceae bacterium | reverse complement strand
ACCCCTAGCCTTACCACCGACGGAACTAATCCTTACTTCTTCCGTACCATCGCCAACGATGATGCCCAAGCCAAACTTTCCGCTGCTTTTGTAAAGGATACTTTGAAAGCTAAGAAAGTTGCCATTATCCACGACAATGGCGAATATGGCAAAGGCTATGCAGAAAACAATAAAAAACTTATTGAAGCTGCTGGCGGTGTAGAAATAGCACTTTTTGAAGCTGTAAACCCTGACGCTGTAGACTACGGCGCCACGGTGAAAAAGCTCAAGAGAGAAAAAGTAGACGCCGTTATCTTTGGTGGTTACCATCCTACCGCTTCTAAGCTTGTGCAACAAATGAAGCGTGACCGCGTACGCGCTCCCTTCGTTGCCCCTGACGGCGTAAAAGATGACACCTTCATCAAAATGGCCGGTAAAGAAGCTGAAGGCGTTTATGCTTCTTCCCCTTCTGACACCAGCTCTTTAGCCATTTACCAAAAAGCTCGTGAGCAACATTTAAAGAAGTACAATGCCGAGCCCGGCGCTTTCTTCTATAATGCTTATGCCGCTGCACAGGCTCTGCTTAACGCCATTGATAAGGCAGACAGCACCGACACTGATAAAGTTATGGCAGCCTTACGCGCTGAGACCATTGAAACTCCCGCCGGCACCATTAAATTTAGCAACATCGGCGACCCCATTGGTGTTGGCCTTTCCATGTACCAAGTTAAAGATGGTAAGTTTGTGGAAACCGACAGCAAGATCCTTATTGACTAATTAATTTCACGGGGCCTTTTACTGCTAAAGGCCCCGTCTTTTACCAATCTTTACCTGCCCCTTATTTCCTTTCCTAACCTCGTTAGGGCGCAGCCCAAAAGACTCCCCCCCATGGATGGATATGTATGGACATACAATATTTTATAGAACTTTTCTTTGGCGGCCTCACCCGCGGGAGCATTTATGCTCTTATAGCGCTTGGGTATACGCTGGTTTATGGTATTATTGAGCTTATTAACTTTGCCCACGGCGAAGTGTATATGATTGGCGCTTTCACAGCCTTTGTGGTGGCCAGCGCCCTTGGCATTATGGGTTTTCCTGCCCTTGCCATTTTACTTATAGCCGCCCTTGTGGCCATTATTTGGTGCGCATCTTATGGCTATACCCTAGAAAAGGTAGCTTATAAGCCCCTGCGCGGCGCGCCTAGACTTTCACCGCTCATTTCTGCCATCGGTATGTCTATTTTCTTGCAAAACTACGTTATCTTAGCGCAAACGTCAGACTTCGTAGCTTTCCCGCGCCTTATACCTGAACTGGAATTTCTCTATGCATGGGATATTATGGGCTCCAGCGATTTTGTTATTCTCGTAACTAGCACCATTGCCATGGTGGCCTTAACCCTCTTTATCAATTACACCAAAATGGGCAAGGCCATGCGCGCCACAGCGCAAAACCGCAAAATGGCGCTTTTGCTTGGCATTGATGCTGACCGCATTATTTCCCTTACCTTTATTATTGGTTCTTCCCTAGCGGCTGTGGGCGGTGTGCTTATTGCTTCGCACATGGGGCAAGTAAACTTTGCCATTGGCTTTTTAGCCGGCATTAAAGCCTTTACGGCGGCGGTGCTTGGCGGTATTGGTTCCATCCCAGGTGCCATGCTTGGCGGCATTGTGCTTGGGCTGTGCGAAAGCTTCACCACGGGCTATTTTTCCGGAAACTATGAAGATATGATTGCCTTTGGCATTCTTATCCTCATTCTTATCTTCCGCCCCGATGGCATTCTTGGCAAAGCCAAAGTACAAAAGGTATAGGGGGCGCATATGAATATTTTTGTTAAAGCCTCCATTGTAGCCCTATGGTTTATGGTCTTGACCTTTCCCCTTATGGGCATGCAAATCAATGCAGTAGAGTCTACCATTTCTTTCCGCTGGGAACGTGTCATAGGTATGGGCATTGCCACCTTTGTGCTGGCTATTTTGTGGCATATTTGCTTTAAGCGCAAAGCTGAAGGCTTGCCTATTATTCCGCTTCCCAAAGGCTTAACCGATGGTTGCTCAAGCCTTGCGCAAAGCCTTTTCTTTAAGCGCGGCTTGCCGGCCCTTATTTGCATAGGCATGATAGCCATGCCTTTATTAAGCTCTATGTATCAAACCAATATTATGATCTCTGCCCTGCTTTATGTAATGTTGGCACTGGGTCTTAATATTGTGGTGGGCATTGCCGGACAATTAGTGCTTGGCTATGTGGCCTTTTACGCTGTGGGCGCTTATACCTATGCTTTGCTCAATCAATTTTTTGATATGGGCTTTTGGGTATGCCTACCCCTTGGCGGCTTTGTGGCAGTGATTTTTGGTCTGGCGCTGGGCTTTCCTGTGCTGCGCCTGCGCGGTGACTATTTAGCCATCGTAACCCTTGGTTTTGGCGAAATTGTACGTATCTTCTTACAAAACTGGAGTGATATCACCGGCGGCCCCCGCGGTATATCAAACATCCCGCCGCCAAGCTTTTTTGGTATGGAAATGGATTTGCCCATGACCACTACCTATATTTACTACCTTATGCTCATTGCTGTGCTCATCACCATTGTGATTATTTCGCGCATCAAAAACTCCCGCGTGGGTCTGGCTTTGCAAGCCCTGCGCGAAGATGAAATTGCCGCACAGGCCATGGGTATTGATATTACCAAGGTAAAACTTTCTGCTTTTGCTCTGGGTTCGTGCTGGGCGGGCTTTGCCGGCGTTATCTTTGCCGCTAAGACTTCCTTTATCAATCCGGCATCCTTTACCTTTATGGAATCAGCCATGATTTTATCCATGGTTGTTTTAGGCGGTATGGGCTCCATTTCGGGGGTTATTATGGCAGCGCTTATTCTTATTCTTGTACCAGAATATTTACGCGCTTTCTCTGAATATCGCCTGCTTATCTTTGGTGCCATCATGGTGCTGATGATGATTTTCCGCCCGCAAGGTCTTGTGACCGGCGAACAACGCCGCTACAAACTGAGCAATGGCCCAGATTCAAAAGGAACTGAGGGGTAATGCCATGAAAACCGTTTTAGAAGTTTCTTCTCTTTCCCGCAACTTTGGCGGCCTGCGCGCTGTGAATGATGTGGACTTAGAAATTAAAGAAGGCGAAATTGTAGCCCTTATCGGTCCCAACGGCGCCGGAAAAACCACCTTTTTTAACTGCATCACCGGCATTTATGAACCCTCTGAGGGCGATGTGTATTTGCACACCAAAGATGGCAAAAAGCATCATTTAAATGGGCGTAAACCCCATGAAATTACTAGCCTTGGCATGGCGCGTACCTTTCAAAATATTCGCCTCTTACCCGATATGACGGTGCTTGAAAATGTTATGATTGGTCGCCATTGTCGCACCAAGGCCGGCGTGCTTGGCGCCATTTTACGCGATAAACGCACCAGACAAGAAGAGCAAGACGCTGTAGATTATAGTTATGAGCTTTTACGCACGGTGAATTTGCATCAATTTTATGAAGAAAAATCCAAAAACCTTTCTTATGGTGCCCAGCGCCGCTTAGAAATTGCCCGCGCCATGGCCACAGAGCCCAATGTGCTTTTGC
>CAYJND010000162.1:0-3560 GCA_964371565.1 uncultured Desulfovibrionaceae bacterium | reverse complement strand
GGGGGTCTGGGGGGAGAACCTTTTTTTCAAAAAAGGTTTCCCACCAGTAGACTTTGTCAACAATCTGAAAATACCTGCCGAAGCAGGTATTTTATACATGAAAAGCACTTTTTCAACAGCCTGCTAGAAAGGCCATAAATTATCCATAAAACGTGTAAACCAGCCGGGCTTTTGCTTATCAGCCAAAACGCCCTGCCCATAATATTGAATATTAGCATCGGCCATTTGTGTGGACATAATGGTATTATCAGCAGCTATATCTCGGGCGCGAATGGTACCAGAAATAACCATATATTGCGTCTCATTGTTAACGCGGGTTTGGCGCACGCCCTCTAATTGCAAAATACCGCCAGGCAAAACTTTAATAACGCGCGAGGCAATGGAGGCAGTAACGGTATTGCCGCGCGAAGTAGAGCCTGTGCCCGAATAATCGCTGTTGGAAGTAGATTGAAACACGGCTGTGCCCGGCCCTACAGGGGCATTAAGCCCGCCCACCAAGGGGAGCATATTGACACTGCTACGCCCAAAAAGCGCCGTTATGCCATAATCATTATTGCTTTCTTTGTCGGCATCGGTATTGGCAGTATTGGTAGCTTGACTACTTTCCATAATATTTACCACCACAATGTCACCAATGCGGCGTGCACGGCTATCGGCAAAAAGCGGGTCTACATCACTTTCAGCATATAAAGAGCCAGGGTTAGCATAAGGATCTTGCGGGGTATACGTTTGCACAGGCGCAGCAGAAACCGTAGGCGCCACCACTGTGGGGGTATTTTTGGCACTTTGACAGGCGCTTAGCAAGAAAAAACAAAGCAGCACAAGCCCGTAAGAGGCATGACGAAAAACTTTCATATATTCCTCCAAAACCAGACAGTAAAAATCCAGTTTGACAAAATCATTTTATAAGTACCGTAGTGTTATCTTGCACGGTACCATATATTTGTTTTTTACTTTGCAAATTTCGCACCGAAATAATGGCTCCGGGGGCGCCGTCCATTAAAGCTTCGGCCTTAACCACCATGCGAATAGATCCCTTTGCATACACAAGATTAACTATCTCGCCGCGCTGTATCATGGCTTCGCCTAGCAAATCATCGCTATAAATAACTTGCCCTGTACCTACACTACGCACCATTTGCCAAGGGCCGCCCTTGCCATCCCAAGGCATTGACTTTAAATGCGCCGCATTGACACGGCTAAAACTAATATCATGCACATGCAAAGAGTCGCCTTTATTGAGCGGACGCGCCGCCGCGGGCACTTCTACCCACAAATTCAAAAAGGCCGCCCCTGCCGCACGGCGCACCACCGTGCCATCAGGTTCTTGCACAATAAAGCGAAAAGTCACTCGCCCCGGCGCTACGGTGCCGGGCTCTAAATTCACTCTTTGATGCACATGTTCTAAAAATATATAAGGCGGCAGGCGAAAATCGTCCCATTCTGCCGTGCCGGGCATGGCATTGGTTTGCGGCGTCAAAAAGCTGACTACATAGCGGCGCAAAGCATCTTCGCTAAGCACAGCCCCGCCCTTTTGAATGGTTAACGAGCTTGGCAAAATACATTTTTCTGCCAATTCACCAAGGGTATCGCGCAAAGCTCTGTCTAAGCGAGTTTTATTGATTTGTAAGGGTTTCCCAGGTTCTGGCGGCGCCGGCCAAAGGGGCTGATTTTGTAATGATTGCCATAATCCTGCTGGTAAATCACCCACAGGTTCGGCAATTTCGCCAACGGTCACCATATCCCCCGCCGCCACAGCGGCATTGCGAATACGCAGCGCCCAGTCATGAGCCCCCTGCACTTGCAAAGAGCCACCACTATAATTGCCCTCGGCAAAATTAGAACGCGTTTTAGCAGCGCTGCCCTCTCGATGAGCAGGGTCTAAAGCAAAGCCAGGCTTGGCATAATTCCACTGCGAGGCTGTGCTCTGCGTGGCTGGCACTACAATAGCAAACAAGAGCACTACGCAAAAACATGTGCATAGTCGAACGCTTAGCGCCAAAAAAACACACCTTACAGATGCATATATAGCCCGCAAAAGGGCACTTATAGCTAAGTACCCAGCGCGCATTATTAAGACCTCTTTAGCTGTACCGCAATGCCAAGCATAGAGTCAGAAGTTTGAATAGACTTGGAGTTTACCTCATAAGCGCGTTGGCCCACAATCATATTCACCATTTCATCCACCACTTCTACGTTGGACATTTCTAAAAAGCCTTGCGCCAAAGAGCCCACATTGTCAGTGCCAGGCACACCTTCTTGCTCTTCGCCTGAGGCCTCGGTGGGCGTATACAGATTATTACCACGAGCATCTAAGCCTGCGGGGTTAATGAAAGTATACAAAGGGATTTCTGCTGAGGCAATTTCTGCACCAGAAGCGTCCAGTGCGGCAATATGGCCTTGAGCAGAAATAGAAATATTTTTTGTTTCTGTAGGTACGGTGAATTCTGGTTGCAACACATAGCCATTGCCTGTGACCACAGTACCGTCTTGATTAAGCTTAAAAGCGCCGGCGCGAGTATACATAAGCTCGCCATTAACTTCTACCTGAAAGAAGCCGTCGCCTTCGATGGCTACGTCAAGGGCGTTGCCAGTATTTTGAAAATCCCCTTGAGAGAAGAATTTATGCACAGCGGTGGGGCGCGTACCCATACCTACCTGAATACCTGTGGGCAAAGTGGTATCACCCTCGGTGATAGAACCGGCAATTTTCATGGTTTGATACATAAGATCTTCAAACTCTGCCCGGCTTTTCTTAAAACCCGTGGTATTTACGTTAGCCAAGTTGTTGGAAATAACGTCAATATTTAATTGCTGGGCCACCATACCCGTGGCTCCCGTCCAAAGCGAACGCATCATAACTTTAGCTCCTTATGTTAAGGCTAACGAATCTTAGAAACTTTATCTATAGCTTGTCTATCAATGGCATCAGAAGTTTGCATGATCTTTGCCATGGCTTCATAATGCCTATTAACTTCAATCATTTTTACCATTTCTGTCACAACTTCCACATTGGCCGCTTCTACAAAACCTTGAGAAATACGCGAGCCATTGGCTAGGGGGTCATTTTCTACCGCCTCATAGCCAGGGCGAACCCTATAGGTATTGCTACCTTCTTTTTCAAGAGCTTGTGGATCATCTAACCCAACAAAAGTAATGGTATTTATAAGCTCACCATCGGCAAAAACCTGCCCGTCTGCAGCAATGTGCACATCGCGCGCCCCCTCAGGTATGACAATATTGCCACCGCCGCCCTGCAAAGGCCAGCCTTCTGGGGTTACCACTGTGCCGTCGCCGCTTTTTACAAAGTGCCCACTACGTGTATAGCGCTCACCTTGAGGCGTTTCCACCTTAAAAAAGCCTTCGCCAGAGATGGCCACATCGAGGGGATCTCCGGTAAATTTCATGGCCCCTTGCGTAAAATCTATTTTTGACACAGCAATACGTGTACGCGAAAGGTTTTTAGGCTCAGGGAACAAAGGCTCTGAACGTACAGTGGCAAGAGGCTCGCGAATTTCATCATGGGCATATTGTGCCATGGTATTTTTAAAGGCTAATTG
>CAYJND010000161.1:0-3569 GCA_964371565.1 uncultured Desulfovibrionaceae bacterium | reverse complement strand
AAGTGCTGAAGCCTTTGAAGCGTATAAAAAATTGCTTACTTGGTATTTCAAATTAGGTGATTTTACTGCCGCAGAGGATGTACTGCATAATTGTTTAAGTTTGCCTTTATCTGATAATGATATGGCATTTTGTTTATATTCTTTGGCAGAAATATATGCCGGAAAGTCTTCTTTTGAAACAGCGCATGAACTTTTAGAAGAATTAAAAGATTTAGATATTGATGCGTATTTATTGAGCCAAGTAAATTTTTTGCATGGTGATATTTTAGAACAACAAAAAAAATATATAGAAGCTTTACGTTATTTTAACTTAGCTTTGACCATGTATGGAAATAAAAAAGTAGTGCAAAATCGCATTGCTTCTTTAGAAAAAAGATTACCAAAAAAAAGTAAATAAGTGACGCCTTGGCGGACACAGAGGTATGTATGATTCATCACGATTGCGGACTTCTAGGTATTTCTGACCATGAGGAAGCTGCACGTTTGACCTATTTTGGACTGTATGCCCAACAACATAGAGGCCAAGAAAGTGCAGGTATTGTTACCTGGGACGGTAAAAACATTTTTGAACACCGTGGAATGGGTCTTGTACCTGATGTTTTTAGTGAACAAGATTTACAAAAACTTCATGGAAATACTGCCATTGGTCATGTGCGTTATAGTACTACCGGGGTTTCTTTTGTACGCAATGCACAGCCTTTTGTGGTAAATTTTAAGGGCTCGCAAATTGCCCTTGCTCACAATGGCAATTTGGTTAATACCGCAGAATTACGCTCTGAATTAGAAGATCATGGTTCCATATTTCAAACTACTACTGATTCAGAAGTTTTTGTGCATTTACTTGTGCGTGCCATGCGTACACGATGTTTAGAAGATGCTTTGCGTGAAGTGTGTTCTAAAGTACGTGGTGCTTATTGTCTGTTAGTTTTGGTTGACGGTAAAATGGCTGCCGTACGTGACCCCCATGGTTTTCACCCTTTAAGCGTGGCAAAACTTGGTAAATCCTTTGTATTTGCATCAGAATCTTGTGCTTTTGACCTTTTAGAAGCAGAATTTATACGCTCTGTGGAGCCTGGTGAGCTGCTTGTAGTAGACGGTGAAAAGTTGCATAGCGAAAGTATTTTCTCGTACTTTTTACCAAAGCCTGCCACACCAAAACAATGTATTTTTGAATTGGTCTATTTTGCCCGTCCAGACTCAAACATATTTGATGAAAATGTGTACTTAGCTCGTAAGCGCATGGGCTGGCAATTGGCGCATGAATCTACCCCTGATGTAGATTTTGTTATGCCATTTCCTGATTCTGGCGTGTATTCTGCAGTGGGTTTTGCACAATGTGCAGAGCTGCCCTATGAACATGCCATGATACGAAATCACTATGTGGGGCGAACTTTTATTCAGCCATCACAAAGTATGCGTAATTTTGGGGTGCGTATTAAAATAAACCCCGTACGCGAAATGATTGAAGGAAAACGCATTTGTATTGTGGATGATTCCATAGTACGTGGTACTACCATGATAACAAGGGTTAAAAAATTACGCGAACTTGGCGCTAAAGAAGTGCATATTCGTATTTCTTGCCCGCCTGTAAAGTACCCTTGTTTTTATGGCATTGACTTTGCTGATCCTAAACATTTGGTGGCGGCAACACATAGTATTGAAGAAATCAAAAAGCTCTTAAATGTTGACTCCATACACTATTTAACTATAGAAGGGCTTTTACGCTCGGTAAATCATGAAAAGCATTATTGCACGGCTTGCTTTACCGGTGAATATCCTGTGCCATGTGCAGGTGCTGAGTCTGCGTGCTCTTCTGGCTGTATGAAACGCTAATAAGGTTTATTTACATAGTTTTATTGAGCCTGTGTTATGCAGGCTCAATTATTTATTTTATAAGGGTAACCTATGACAACACAAAGTATTAAAGGTTTTGCTGATCTTTTTTCGCCGCAAAGCGATGTTTTTAGCTTTATAGAAGAAACCGCTCGTCGCGTTTTTGAATGCTATGGCTATGAAGAATTGCGCACGCCTATTATGGAATTTACCGAACTTTTTTGTCGTGGCATTGGCACTGAAACTGATGTTGTGCAAAAAGAAATGTATACCTTTCCCGATCGTAAAGATCGCTCTTTGACCTTGCGTCCAGAGGCTACAGCAGGGGTTATGCGCGCCTATATACAAGCTAAAAAGCATAATACTGAAACGGTGTCTAAGCTTTTTACCTATGGCCCCATGTTTAGATATGAGCGCCCGCAAAAAGGTCGCATGCGCCAATTTCATCAAATTAATTGTGAATGCCTTGGTGCCTCGCATCCAAGAACAGATGCGGAAGTTATTATTATGCTTAATGATTTTTTGCAAATGCTTGGCATTACAGATTTTAAAGTTGAAATAAATACTTTAGGCTGCGCTGAGTGTCGTCCGCAATATAAAGCTTTGCTTACTCAATATTTGCGTGAACTAGATCAAGAAGCTTTGTGCGAAGATTGTCGCCGTAGGGTAGAGACTAATCCACTACGCGTACTTGATTGTAAGGTACCTAGTTGTAAAGAGCATACTGCCAAAGCGCCGCAGCTGCCTGACCATGTGTGCCCAGAATGCACTAATGCTTTTGAATATGTGCTGAAATTTTTAAAATTCCAAGATATGGTTAATTTTGAAGTAAATCCGCGTTTAGTACGCGGTCTTGACTATTATTGCCGTACGACCTTTGAAGTGGTTTCCAATGGTGTAGGTGCGCAAACTTCCATTGCCGGTGGTGGTCGTTATGACGGCCTTGTAAAGCAATTAGGCGGCCCAGATGCCCCTGGTATTGGTTTTGCTTGCGGTATGGAACGTTTAGCCATGCTTGTTCCAGAATTACCTAAAAATCGCCCTGATTTTCAGATAATTTTCTGTGATGATATTACAGCATCACATATGACATTTTTACTCTCTACGGTATTGCGCAGAGAGGGCCTTATTGGTGATTATGCGCATAATGGGGGCTCTTTTAAAAGCCAAATGCGCCAAGCTGGCAAATCTAATGCCCGTTACGCTTTAATTATTGGTGAAGATGAAATGAATTCTGAAAGCGTTACCGTAAAGCATATGGATAGCGGCGATCAAGTCACCATGAAGGTTACAGAAGTTACAGAATACCTTTATACAAAATTGCAAGAAGAATTTGATGGGGAACAACATGAGTCAGAGTAATGAGCAAAATCTAAATGTACAGGCTGAGCATCAACAATATATCCAAGATCTTGGTGACTGGAAACGCAGCCATACTTGCGCAGAGTTAACCCTTGCCAACGATGGCGAAAATGTTTGCCTTATGGGCTGGGCACAGTATCGCCGTGACCATGGTGGTCTTATTTTTGTGGATATGCGCGATCGTAAAGGTCTTACCCAAGTGGTATTTAGCCCTGAAGTAGCCCCTACTGCTCACGAAACAGCAAATATTTTACGCTCTGAATATGTTTTTGCCATTAAGGGTAAGGTGCGTCCTCGTCCTGAAGGTATGACCAATGCCAATATGGTTACCGGTGAAGTGGAAGTGGTTGTGGAAGAGTGGAAACTTTTAAATA
>CAYJND010000160.1:0-3597 GCA_964371565.1 uncultured Desulfovibrionaceae bacterium | reverse complement strand
GCGCAAGGTGCCCCCACCCCTGAAACAAATTTTGTTTTAGAAAAATTTGGCTTGACTGCCCCTGCCGTAGTGGAAGATGTGGCTGAGCAAAAAGTGGTATTAGTAGACTTTTCTGACTTAGCTCAAGGCCCTAAAGGCATGGACAGTGCTGAAGTTATCGGTATTGTAGACCATCATAAACTGGGCGATGTAACTACTTCTAACCCATTAGAAATTTGGACATGGCCTGTGGGATGTACTGGCACTGTTATTAAAAGCATGTATGACTTTTACGGTGTAGAGTTACCTAAGGGTATTGCTGGTGGTCTTTTATGCGCCATTTTGTCTGATACAGTTATGTTTAAATCTCCCACTTGTACCGATGCAGATAAAAAAGCTGTTGAAGCCCTTGCTAAACAATGCGGCGTAGCAGACGTAATGGCTCTTGGTATGGAAATGTTCACTGTAAAGAGTGCTGTAGACGGCGCCAGCATGGAAGATCTTGTGTTCCGTGATTACAAAGATTTTGACATGAACGGTAATAAGGTAGGTATTGGTCAATTAGAAGTGGTAGACCTTAGCATTCTTGATAAGGTGAAAGATGGTCTTTTACAAGAAATTACTCGTGTAAAGGGTGAAGGTCGCCATTCTGTATTCCTTCTTTTGACAGATATTATGAAAGAAGGCTCTGAAATGCTTATTGTTTCTGACGATGCTTCCGTAGTGGAAAAAGCCTTTGGCGTAAAAGCTGATGGAACCTCTGTATGGCTTGACGGCGTTATGAGCCGCAAAAAGCAAGTTGTTCCTAATTTTGAAAAAGCTTTTAAATAAATTAAATAATAAATGAATTAATGGGGCTTGGCTGTCATGGCTAAGCCCTTTTTTTGCGTCTTGGGCTAGCTTGCCAAGCGTTTTACTTGGTGATATAAAAGTAAATCTATCGCATTTACAAGCGCATTTCTTCCTTTTTTTAACATCCCTTTTTGTTTTTATTGCATAATAAACACAAGGACTTTTTATGTCGCAAGAGCAAAAAAATTATCGAGATACTTTTTTGCAAAATAGCTATGGGGCTAACCCTCTTCCTGTGTGCTGTATAAGTGCACAGGAAGATTTTTTGTATGCTACGCCAGCTTTTTTCTCCTTAATGGGTAAAGAGCAACATATTTCAGGTACTCCCTTAAGTGACGTTTTTGGTTTAGATGCAGCAAAACTTGTTTCAACATATGTGCAAAAAACTTTATTGCAAGGTTTTGATCGTTTTTCGCATGAGTATGCAGTGAAAGAGCAAGAGTCTTGTTTGCTAGAATGCACGTTGACTCTTCTTTACTTTGAACAAGAGCCTATCATTATCATGCATATGAGGCCTGCCTTAGTGGCGGATTGTACGCACTCTCCGGTTACAATGCAGCAAGAGCTGAAAGAAAGCCAAGCTTTATTAAAAGCCAATGAAGAAAGAATTCAAAAAGTTTTTGATGCCATGCCTTTTGGGGCTACCTTTTGGAATGAAAATCATCAATGTATTGATTGTAATGAAAGTGAAATGCAAAAGTTTGGCCTGCGCTCTAAACAAGAATATTGCCAGCGTTTTTTTGAATTTTGTCCAGAATTTCAGCCCAATGAATCTTTAAGTACGCGCGAAATGCAACGCAAGCTTAATGAGGCTTTTCGTGATGGATCGGCGCATTTTGAGTGGATGCATCACAATGCGCATGGTCATGCCATGCCAACAGAAATGACTTTTATTCGCACTCAGGTGCGCGATGAATATTTTATAACTGGTTTTTCTAGAGATTTAACAGAATTGCGCGCTATGCAAAAAAAGGCCGAGATGGCAGAAGTGTATAATCAGCTTATGCTGGACTCTTTTCCCATGGGGGCGCATTTTTGGGATGCGGATTTGCAGCTTTTAGATTGCAATTTAGAGGTGGTTAATCTTTTTGGTTTCTTTAGTAAAGAAGAGTATATAGCAGAGTTTGCAAGCACTATTCCTGAAAGGCAACCTAGTGGTGAACCCTCCATGGATTTTTTTCAAGAGCGTTTGCGTCAAGCCCTTGTGCAAGGCACCATACGGTTTGAATTTATTGCTAAAGATCCCATTACAGAGCTTGATATACCTTTAGATGTAAAGGTGACGCGTATTTCGTATGACAATGAATTTTATATTTTAAGTTATTTTAGAGATATACGCGAGTGGGTGGCTGTTATGGCAGAAATCCAAAAAGTGCAAGATGATTTGCGCGGTGCAAAAGAATTAGCTGAGCAACACAGTCGCACTAAGAGTGAATTTTTAGCCAATATGAGTCATGAAATTCGCACACCCATGAACGGTATTTTAGGCTTGCTGCATCTTTTGGATAGTACAAAACTGTCGGAGCAGCAAAAAGGGTATATGCAAAAAAGTTTGTTCTCTGCCAATAACTTACTGCGTATTATCAATGATATTTTAGATTTTTCAAAAATTGAAGCGGGTAAGCTAGAAATAGAGGCTACCCCCTTTACCTTAGCGCAAGTTTGCAAAGAAGCTTACTCTCTTTATGCGCCCTTGTGTCAAGAAAAGGGCTTGCGTTTAACTGTAGACGGATTGCCTTGTGCTCAAGAATTTTATCTTGGCGATGCCTTGCGTGTGAAACAGGTTATTTTTAATCTGTTAAGCAATGCCATTAAATTTACGCATAAAGGGTATGTGTCTTTGCGCGTTTGTTGTGAACGTTTAGAGGATACCTCGCAAGTGCGTTGCTGTTTTGCTGTAAAAGACTCTGGCATAGGTATGAGCGTGGATCAGTTGAGCAAGATGTTTACGGCATTTTCACAAGCTGATGGATCCATTGCACGCAAATATGGTGGTACTGGATTAGGGCTGGCCATTTGTCGTTCCTTGGTGGAAAAAATGCACGGAAAAATATGGGTAGAAAGCGAAGAGGGGGCAGGGTCTACTTTTTTCTTTACTATTGATTTTGAAGTGTGCCAAGAGCAATTACCCGTTCAAGAGCTTGGGGGTGCGGGGGAAGATTATCAAAACTACGCAACAGGCAATTTGCTTCTTGTAGAAGATAACGAAATTAACCAGCTCATTGCCGAAGAGCTATTATGCCAAATGGGCAATAGGGTCGATATAGCTAATAATGGGCAAGAAGCATTAGATTTGCTTTGTAAAAAATCTTATGATCTTGTGCTTATGGATATTCAAATGCCTATTATGGATGGCTATACCGCTACTAAAAAAATCCGTTCTTTAGAGCAGTTTAATTCTTTGCCCATTGTGGCCATGTCTGCTCATGCCATGTCTGGCGATAAGGAGCTATCCTTGTCTCACGGTATGAATGATCATATTACGAAACCCATAGATCCAGAAATTTTATATAAAACAGTGCATTATTGGATTAAGAACTCTCAGCAACATCTTGGACAGGGTAAGAAAAAGCAAGAATTTATCAAAATTTTATAATTTTCTTGTATGAAAATTTATATACTAGTAACCATTTGATATGTTTAGTATGTTACAGGTTTATAGCAAGGGTGTGAAAAAATATAAAAAAAACCTTGACTCTTATGCCTCAATGCCATAAAACCTCTCTTGCGCTGAGTGGCGTAACACACTCCCCGGTGGCTCAATCG
>CAYJND010000159.1:0-3722 GCA_964371565.1 uncultured Desulfovibrionaceae bacterium | reverse complement strand
CATTTCAGAGAGCGTAATTTGATGTCACAAGCTCCAGCCCTAGTCGCTCTTTTCCTTGGCATAAAAATAACCTGTGTATAAGAGGCACAGACGAAGTGCGGATTACCATGTTGAAAAAAATATGCTAATTGACACTAAAAAACTACTTAATCATCAGTAAAAATAGAATTTATAACTTAAAAAGCTTAATAAATTTTACCAGAAATAAACGTATGAAATACTTTTTCTGGCAAAATTTGGACATATGAAATACTTTTTTCAATTGTCGGCTACACAAGACATGCCTAAGGCATGGCTTGCCACCACGTAAAATAAGCCGTCACTTGCCTACGGCGTCCCCAAAAGGGGTATTTGGGGTGAGCGTGCCTTCCTTAAAAACGGGTGGAAGCACGTTTTTAAGCATCGACTATGGTAGCTATAAAAAGTCCTAAAACACTGTCTACATTCAAAGTCCGTTTTTTCACAAAAAGACGGGTTTTGTTTTATTATTTCAATGGCAAAAAAAATTTTAATTTTCTCCAAAATTCCTCACTTACCCTCTTGACTATAGTTCTTTTCTTGGGCAGACTACACTCTAAACTGACATGTTAGAATGTCGCTTTGTACGTATATTTAAACCAAAGAGAAATGTATGCTCAGTCTTTTACATACCACGAAAACACAGGACGAAAATATTTCGCTCAAGTATCGTGTTGCAAAAGAAATTCGCAAAAAAATCATGTCTGGTCAGTACGCTTTGGGGCAAAAGCTTTCTGAAAACAAGCTTTCTCAAGAGTTTAATACCAGCAGAGCCCCTGTGCATGACGCTCTTTTAACCTTGCGTAATGAGGGGCTTGTTAATGTTATTCCCCAGCGCGGATCTTTTGTGTTTAACCCAAGCCTTGAAGAAATAAATGTGATGCACGAGGCAAGTTATGCCTATGAGGTGGGGGCACTCTCTCTTGCATTACTGTCTTCGACCAAAACACTGCTAAAAAATTTACGCAAATATCTTGAGCAAATGCGTGAGGCTGGCAATAATCATGAAAAATGGACTTTAGCCGACAGAGCCTTTCACACAAGCATTATACAGGCCGGTAATAATATTCACTTAAACCAAGCCTATAATACCATTAGTGCGCGTACAGCCGTGCTTGTTTTTCACAGCACCTTATGCGCAGAGCGTATTGCCATATCTCTTGAGCAACACGCACAAATTATACACCATATAGAAAACAAAAATTTCGACCTTGCGTCAAAATTTTTACAACATAATAACACAGGCTTAGAAAAATTTATTGAATTATAAGCCTTTTCAAGGAGGTTCAGCGTACATTTTTTGCGTTTAGCCACTGTATTTACAGTATTTACATAAAAAACTTAACCCGTGTAAATAAGGAGATATCATGCAAGAAAATACTAACCAAAAAGCCATTCAAAGAGGAAAGGAAATGTTCTCGAGCATTTCCGGTGAAAAACCCTCCCTATTCAACAAAGCAGCTTGGATGGGCAAGGTTATGGACTGGAGTATGCGCAATGAGCAATTCAAAGTGCAAATTTTCCGCTTTGTGGACGCTTTCCCCTCCCTCACTACGCCCAAATTACTCACCGACCATATCAAAGAATACTTTGGTGAAGAAAAAGACATGCCGGCCTTTTTATCCACAGGAGCTAAGGTAGCAGGCATGCTGGGTACCTTTGGCGGTAATGTGCTTAACAAAGTTATTTCTGGCAATATTCACGAAATGGCTAAGCAATTTATTGTGGGCGAAAACACCACCGACGCTGTAAAAAATATTGTTAAATTACGCAAAGAAGGCTTTGCCGCCGTGGTAGACGTGCTTGGTGAAGCCACCCTTTCTCATAAAGAAGCCGAAGAATATGTGGCAACATACTTAGAAGTGCTTGATGCCATGGAAAAAGAGCAAAACTCTTGGAAGGCTTTGGGGCAAGATGGCAGCTCTAGCTACGACTGGGGTCATGCGCCTAAAATTAATGTGGCCATTAAGCCCACAGCCACTTTCTGCCTTGCCAACCCGCAAGACTTTGAAGGCTCTGTAGTGGGCATTTTAGACCAAGCCCGCCGCATATGTAAGCGCGCCGTAGAAATGGGCGCCTTTTTCTGCATTGATATGGAGTCTTACAAGCACAAAGACATTACCATTGAAGTGTACCGCCGCCTCAAATTAGAATTTAAAGACTATCCGCACATTGGCATAGTTTTACAAGCCTATTTAAAGGATGCCGAAAAAGACACCCAAGAGCTTATTACTTGGGCACGTGAGCATAACACCCCCATTTCCATTCGTTTGGTAAAGGGCGCCTATTGGGATTATGAAGTAGTAAAAGCTAAGCAAATGGGCTGGGAAATTCCTGTATGGACAGTGAAAGCCGAAAGTGATGCCTGCTTTGAACGCGTTACCGAAATTGTTTTCAAAAATAGCGACATCTGCCACTTTGCTTGCGCATCGCACAATGTGCGTACCATTTCTGCCGTTATGGAACTTGCCAAAGAGTATAGTATTGATGATTCACGCTATGAATTCCAAGTACTTTACGGCATGGCAGAGCCCGTACGTCGCGGCATCTTAAAAATTGCCGGTCGCGTACGCTTATATTGCCCTTACGGTGACATGGTACCAGGCATGGGCTATTTGGTGCGTCGTTTATTAGAAAACACCGCCAATGAATCTTTCTTACGTCAAAGCTTTGTGGAAGAAGCCAGCCTTGAAAAACTTTTAGAAGATCCACACGTAACAGCCGAACGCGAACGCAACAAAAAACAAGCCGAGCGTAAAGCCCCTGCTGCCAAGCAAGGCCTTGGTGCTTTCAAAAATGAGCCCATGGTAGACTTTACCCGTGCAGACATGCGCGCCATCTTCCCCGCAGAAATTGCTAAAATTCGCGCTTCGCATTTAGGTAAAACCTATCCCTTATATATCAATGGTAAGGATGTGGAAGTTGCCGATAAGATTGATACGGTAAACCCTGCCAAGCCATCTGAAGTGCTGGGTCAGGTATGCCAAGGTGGCATTGCCGAAGTGGATATGGCCCTTAAAGCTGCCAAGGACGCTTTCCCCGCATGGCGTGATACTTCTCCTGTGGAGCGCGCCGGCTATCTTGTAAAAGCTGCTGCCATTGCCAGACGCCGTCAATACGAACTTTGCGCATGGCAAGTTTTAGAAGTGGGCAAGCAATGGGATCAAGCCCAAGCCGACGTGGCAGAAGGTATTGACTTCTTAGAATATTATGCCCGTGAAATGGAGCGTATGGCTAAGCCTCGTCGTTTGGGTAATGCCCCCGGCGAGTTGAACCACTACCTCTATGAGCCCAAGGGCATCACCGCGGTTATTGCACCGTGGAACTTCCCCTTTGCCATTAGCATAGGCATGGCGTCTGCCGCCATCGTGGCTGGTAACCCTGTTATCTTTAAGCCTGCCAACATCACCGGTATCATTGGTCACCACTTGGTGGAAATTTTCCGCGAAGCCGGTTTACCTGATGGTGTGTTCAACTATGTGCCTGGTCGCGGTTCTGTTATGGGTGATTACCTTGTGGAACATCCAGATGTAAGCTGCATAGCCTTTACCGGATCCATGGAAGTGGGCTTGCGTATTGTGGAAAAAGCCGGAAAAACCGGTCCTACACAAATCAACGTGAAAAAAGTCATCTCTGAAATGGGCGGCAAAAACGCTGTTATTATTGACGATGATGCTGACCTTGATGAAGTGGTACCACATGTG
>CAYJND010000158.1:0-3743 GCA_964371565.1 uncultured Desulfovibrionaceae bacterium | reverse complement strand
TAAAAGTAGAAAGCGAACAACGCGCCTATGCTGAAGACACTCCTGTTGAAGCTCCTGCTGAAGAAGCTGCTGCTGAAACAAGTGAAGAAGCAAACGAAGCTGCTGAATAAGTAGTCTTTATATATATAACCGCCCCCTTATTTTGTCTTGTGCAAAAGCAGGGGCGGTTTTTTATTGTAAAATTTTTCTCTACATTCTCTTCTTTTTACAGAAACTCTTTACCTTTTTCCTGCACCTTCCCTTAGCTATATCTTGCCAGCAAAGCTTTTTCTGAGTACTTTACGCATCTACAACACAAGGACACTTTATGAGCAATACCTATAATTCCGAATTTCCTGCAGGGCGTAAAAGCTATACTAAAAATCCCGCTCCCAAGGCGGAAAGCTCAGAGCAAATGTTGCTAAAACATGTGCCGCCTCATAGCATGGAGGCAGAACAAGCCGTTTTAGCGGGTATTTTAAACTCGCCCAATATGCTCAATGTTATTGTAGATAGTCTTGAAAAAGAAGACTTTTATATGCCTGCCCACCAATATATTTACGATGCTTTTTTGTATTTATATCATAAATCTCAGCCCATTGACCTTGTCACTGTGGCCACCTATCTTAAAGATCATAATCACATGGAAGCCGTGGGCGGCTCTGTATATTTGGGCGATTTAGCCAAGGCTGTAGTGGCTGGTGCCAATGCGCCGCACTATGCTCACTTGGTTCGTGATAAATCTTTGCAACGCCGCCTTATTGAAACATGCTCCGGCATCATAGGCAATTGCTATGACAGCTCGCAAGATGTAAAAGAATTGCTCGACGCCTCTCAGCAATCGGTTTTTGCCATTGCCCAGCGCTCTGCCGGTAAAGAATTTAGCTCCACCGCTGAACTGGTAGAATCTGTGGTGGCTAAATTAAGCGCCATGGCAAGCTCTAAAGAGCAAATCACCGGTGTTACCACGGGTTTTCGTCGCCTAGACCTTATGACAGCAGGCTTACAGCCCTCAGACCTTATTATTTTGGCTGCGCGCCCCTCCATGGGTAAAACAGCCTTTGCCATGAATTTGGCTCTTAATGCCGCCATTATTCAAGGCACGCCTGTGGCCGTATTTTCTCTTGAAATGTCTAAGGAACAACTACTACAGCGTATTTTAGCTGTATACGCCAAAGTAGACGTTTCTTTATTGCGTCGCCCCTCCATGCTTACCGATGAAGATTGGCGCAACCTTACTCGCGCCGGCGGGGTTATAGCGCAGGCTCCCATTTATATTGACGATACGCCCTCTATCAGCACCCTTGAGCTGCGCGCCAGAACACGACGCCTCAAAACTGAAAAAGGCGTAGGCATGGTCATTGTGGACTATTTGCAACTTATGCGCGCAGGACGCAGAATTGATTCGCGCGAATTGGAAATTTCTGAAATTTCGCGTTCACTTAAAGCACTAGCTAAAGAAATGGATGTGCCTGTCATTGCCCTTTCACAGCTCAACCGTAAGGTAGAAGAACGTGCCGATAAGCGCCCCATGCTCTCTGACTTGCGCGAATCAGGTGCCATTGAGCAAGATGCTGATGTGATTATGTTTGTATACCGCGATGATGTTTATAAATTTACCAAGCCCTCAGAAAGACCACCTCAAGGCATAGCTGAAATTATTATTGGTAAACAGCGTAATGGCGCCGTGGGCGCTGTGGATCTTATGTATATTTCACGCTATACGTCTTTTATGGAAATGGACACTTCTTACGTGCCGCCACCATCAGAAGCGCAACAATAAAAAATTCCCCCTGCATGATACTCATACAGGGGGATTATGTTTTATAATAAGATAGTTATTTTCTTAACTCAGCTAAAAAATTTTTACAGTATACTACTCGTTAGCTCAGGGTTTATGCAAAAGTGTTGGTGTCAATTTCATCGACACCAATTGCATTTTGCCATAAGCCCTAAACTAACTTGGCTATATGTGCAATGCTAAGCTATTACCAACATAGAATTAAAAAAAATTCTCTTATACTGCAGTAAAGCAATAATCACCTAAATACATTACTAGATAGCGTCTTTGGCTTCTTTTGCAAGCTCTTTCGTTTTTTCCCAAACGGTGCTGGCGCCTTTTTTTACCGAGTCAGCGGCTTCTTTAGTCACTTCTTTGGTAGCATCCCAAGCTTTACCAGCATCTTCTTGCACAACTTCCGTCGTTTCTTTGGTTACTTCCTTGGTTTTATCCCAGGCTTTACCAGCGCCCTCTTGCACGCCATCTTTGGCGTCTTTGCTTACTTCCTTGGTTTTATCCCAAGCTTTTGCAGCCCCTTCTTTCACTTCTTCACTTATGCTTTTTTCTTGAGCCTCTTCCGTTGCTAAAGCTAAAGCTACCATACCAGGTGTGGCTAAAATGGCTATCATAATAAGGCTAAAAAGATACTTTTTCATAAAATTCACTTCCTTATAATTTAAAGCACAGTAAACTGCGCAGGTATGGCAATATAAATTGTTACATTTTTTTGTCAAGGCATAGAAGTCTGCATAATTTACACGAACACCTTTTTTTTCTGTTTTGCCCGCAATAACGCTGGTTACCCCTTTTGAGTTCCAATGTTTCAAGTCATCCAAGACCTAGAATTTTACTATACATTCCATACAAGCTATTTTACACAAGGGCATTATGAATACAAAATCTACGCACATTGTGGCGGCCCTCTTACCTTGGTTTAAGCAAAATGCTCGCCCCTTGCCTTGGCGTCAAGGCCAAGAGCCTTATCATATTTGGATAGCCGAAGTCATGCTGCAGCAAACCCAAATGGAGCGTGGCATCGAATACTTTTTGCGCTGGATGCAGCGCTTTCCCAACATTGAGGCCGTAGCTCATGCCAGCGAAGAAGATATCTTACATGCGTGGCAAGGGCTTGGCTATTATTCAAGGGCGCGCAATATTCATAAAGCCGCCAAGATTGTACTAGAAAAACATCGTGGTGTGTTTCCTGCCGAGCTAGAAGCCATTCGCGCCCTGCCGGGTATTGGCCCTTATACTGCCGGTGCCATAGCCAGCATTGCTTTTGGGCATGAGCTGCCCTGTATTGACGCCAATGTAGAGCGCGTGCTGGCAAGGCTGTATGATATAGACAGCCCCGTAAAGCAAGAGCCTGCGGCCTCACGTATACGGGCGCTAGCTTTAGAATTGGCCTTAGCTGTGCCTAAAAAGCACATTCGAGCTCACAATGAATCCATCATGGAGTTGGGCGCTCTTATTTGCCGCAAAAAACCTTTGTGCGAGCAATGCCCTGTGCAGCACCTTTGTGAAAGCCATAGACTTTCCATTGCCACAGAGCGCCCCGTACCCGGAAAACGCGCTGCCATTACGCCTCTTATGGTGGTAACAGGGGTGCTGTATGATCATGAGAAAATTTTTGTGCAAAAACGCTTACCTGGGGGTGCATGGGCGCATCTTTGGGAATTTCCCGGGGGACGCATAGAAGAAGGTGAAAGCCCAGAGCAAGCCATTGTGCGTGAATTTAAAGAAGAAACAGGTTTTGACGTAGAAATAGTACAAAAATACGGTATTATTAAGCATGGCTACACAACCTATCGCATTACCCTGCACTGTTTTGAACTGGCCTTGGTAGGTGAAAATACCCGCCTGCCACAGCCAGAGCTTACGGCGGCTACGGCTTTTAGCTGGGCGAGTTTAGAAGATATTGACGCACTTGCCTTGCCTGCAGCACATCGTAAGCTTGCTGATATGTTAGAAAAATAATTATTAC
>CAYJND010000157.1:0-3761 GCA_964371565.1 uncultured Desulfovibrionaceae bacterium | reverse complement strand
AGAATCCGCACAACGCCACGCAATGCCACGCTCAGACTCAATACCTTCAAAATACATCATAAAGCGCATGCCCTGCCGAGGGCGGCAAACTGGATGGATCAATAAATAACCGCTCCTGCTTCTTCTTGTTTTTGCCTATTGCCATACATCCTGCCTGCGAGAAGAAGTTTACCGGGATAGAGCGACTTTTCAACAAGCTGATAGGCTTGCAACCAAGTTAAACCGTGCCTCTAAAAATAGCCGCCTTACTCCTGCACAGTAGGCACAGTAAATCCAGCTTGAATACAAAGGCTATCTTGCCTTGCACCGGCAAAATCTGCTTCTACCATTTCTTGCACGAGTTCCGTAAAGGTAATTTGTGGTACCCAGCCAAGTTTTTCTTTGGCTTTAGCTGCATGACCAAGCAGAGTTTCTACTTCTGTAGGACGGAAATAGCGCGGATCAATACGCACAATCACAGTGCCCTTTTGCAAGACTCTGTTATTGCGGATAGTGTTCATGGTGTCAGCAATAAATGCGTCCTTAGTGGCGGAGTTTTCCCCTTGCATTTGTTTTTCCAAAAGTGCCACAAGTACACTTTCGTCAAAGCTTTCTACCATGCCCACTTCGTTCACGCCTTCGCCTTGCCAAGCTAAAGTAAGACCGAGCATCTTAGCCGAGATTTCGATAAATTCACGTACAGAATGCTGCTCGCCGCTAGCAATGACAAAGTCTTCGGCTTTGTCTTGCTGTAGCATGAGCCACATCATACGCACATAATCCTTAGCATGCCCCCAGTCGCGCAAAGCATTAATATTTCCCATATGCAGGCAGTCTTCCATGCCCAAAATAATACGAGGCAAAGCTCGCGTAATTTTGCGCGTTACAAAGGTTTCTCCGCGCATGGGGGATTCGTGGTTAAAAAGAATGCCATTGCAAGCATACATGCCATAGGCTTCGCGGTAATTTACGGTAATCCAATAGCCATAAAGTTTAGCCACAGCATACGGGGAACGCGGATAAAAGGGGGTACTTTCCTTTTGCGGCATCTCTTGCACAAGACCATAAAGCTCAGAGGTAGAAGCCTGATACACGCGTGTTTTCTTTTCTAAACCTAAAAGGCGTACGGATTCTAACACGCGCAAAGTCCCCACCCCCACCACATCGGCCGTATACTCCGGTGCATCAAAAGACACTTGCACATGACTTTGCGCACCAAGATTATAAATTTCATCGGGCTGGATTTTTTGCACCAAACGCACTAAATTAGCGCTGTCGGTTAAATCACCATAGTGCAAGAAAAAACGGCGTTCATGACTATGCACATCTTGATAAATATCATCTACACGCTGGGTATTAAAAAGAGAAGAACGACGTTTTATACCGTGAACTTCATAACCTTTTTCCAAAAGAAAACGAGCTAGGTACGCGCCGTCTTGCCCTGTAATGCCTGTGATGAGAGCTTTTTTCATGTGCCGTGTCCCCTAATGCTATGAGCAAGTTTGTTTTACTCATTTATTTTCATATAAATCGGCTGTATGGTATACAGTTAAGCCATAAAAGTCTAGCCGCGCCTGCCTTTAAAATACATCATTACGGATACTATGCAACTTCTCCGCCACCCATTTGGTTCAAAGCTTTACAATACTTAAAATCATTGCTACCTACACGAGTACATAAATTAAAACACCCCATAGGAACATCATGACCACAGAGCAGAGAGTTATCGGTTTTAATAAGCCTTACATGACAGGAAAAGAGCTTTTTTATATAGCTGAAGCTCACTTTGGGCGTAAACTTTCCGGCGATGGTCCATTTACACGCAAGTGTCACACGTGGCTTGAAAAAAACACCACATGTTCTAAAGCTTTATTAACGCACTCCTGCACAGCTGCCTTAGAAATGTGCGCTCTCTTATTGCATTTGCAACCTGGTGATGAAGTTATCATGCCGTCTTACACCTTTGTGTCCACGGCCAATGCCTTTGCTTTGCGTGGCGCAGTGCCTGTTTTTGTGGATATTCGGCCAGACACCTTAAATATCAACGAAAACCTCATTGAAGCTGCCATCACACCCAAGACTAGAGCCATAATTGTGGTGCATTATGCTGGTGTTGCCTGCGAAATGGACAGCATTATGGACATTGCTACGCGTCATAATCTCAAGGTCATTGAAGATGCCGCCCAAGGCATTATGGCCACATACAAGGGGCGCCCCCTTGGCAGTATAGGTCATTTTGGCGCTTTAAGCTTTCATGAAACCAAGAATATTATTGCCGGCGAAGGCGGCGCCCTACTTATCAACGATCAAGAGTTCTCCCTGCAAGCAGAAATCATACGTGAAAAAGGCACGGACAGAAGCCGCTTTTTCCGTGGAGAAGTAGATAAATACACATGGCAAGACATAGGTTCTTCTTTCTTGCCTGGCGAGCTCATCGCCGCCTTTTTGTGGGCGCAGCTAGAAGAAGCTCATGTTATACAAAATATGCGCTTAAAGTCTTGGAGCCTATACCATGAAGCCCTTATTCCGTTGGAGGAAAAAGGATACTTGCGCCGTCAATTCATCCCAGACTATGACTCACATAATGCGCATATGTACTATATTTTACTGGCAGAGCATATAGACAGACAAAAAATACTAGACCATTTTAAACAAAACAATATTCTTGCAGTCTTCCATTACGTGCCTTTACACTCAGCCCCGGCAGGTCAAAAATGGGGACGCCATGTGGGTAGTATGGAGCATACCGATACATTATCAGCACGTCTTATTCGCCTGCCATTTTACACAAGAATGCGTGATACCGATCAAGACCGTGTGGTGGCTGTATTACACGAGGCTCTGGAGCTGTATGCCTAATATGAAAAAAGTTGCTATTTTACAGTCCAACTACATTCCCTGGAAGGGATATTTTGATCTCATTGCCGCCGTGGATGAGTTTATTTTATACGATGACATGCAGTATACCAAAAATGACTGGAGAAATCGAAATAAGATCAAAACGCCCAATGGCCTAACATGGTTGACTATCCCAGTAGAAAACAATAAGCATCTTGATAGAAAAATTAATGAAACAAAAGTAATAGATGCTAGATGGTGTAAAAAACATTGGGACAGCCTTCGCTTTAGCTATGCAAAGTCACCACATTTTACTCAATTTGAAAAAAGCTTTGAAAAACTTTATGAAAGCTGTGCAAACGAGCCCTATCTTAGTAATATCAATTATGCCTTTATAAAGTTCATTAGCGAAAGCCTTGGCATTAGCACAAAAATAACGAGCTCAAGCCAATACCAACTCATTGAAGGCAAAACAGAGCGCCTTGTGGACTTATGTGAAAAAGCTGGAGCTACCGAGTATATCTCTGGCCCTGCTGCCAAAGATTATATAGGGGAAGAACTTTTTGCAGAAGCAAATATTAAACTCACGTGGTTTGACTATACAGGCTACCCCCCCTACCCTCAACTTTGGGGCGATTTTGAACATGCAGTCAGTATAGTAGACTTGCTCTTTAATTGTGGCAAAGATGCCTCGAAATATATGCGCTATGTGGCATAACCTACCAGAGACGATATCCCTATGAAACTTTCCATTGTAACCACTTTATACCGTTCAGCAGCGTATATTGACGAATTTCACCGTCGCGCTTCTGACACTGCGAAACAATATGCGGGCGATGATTATGAAATTATCATGGTAGATGACGGTTCGCCAGATAATAGCCTCGAATTGCTGTACGCTTAACTGAGCATGACAACCATGTGAAAGTCATAGAACTTTCGCG
>CAYJND010000156.1:0-3768 GCA_964371565.1 uncultured Desulfovibrionaceae bacterium | reverse complement strand
AAAGCCACCCATGAAGCCCCCACAAAAAAACGTATATGAAGCGTTAAGCTCTTTTACCACCACGGTGATACATCTTTAAATTATACTAAGCTTTTTTTGTGTATTACCTTTTGCGCCCTGTATGCAAAATTTATCTTTTAGGCGCTGGCGGCATCATCGGCCTTTTTCCGAACGCACGTATTCATATACGCTCTGCCTTCGAAAAAAGACCGCTTCTTTGCCAGCGCCTAAAATCTGAAAATTTAAATACACCCCCCAAAAACCAACCAGTCGCGTTTTTGTTATCTACATATTTTGGTGACTCTATCTTTGTACCCTGTAAAAGGAGACAAAAACGCGACGCCTCGAACTGACCCCCCGCGCATCGCTGCCGCTCCGCGCACCCCCCTACAGTGCTGCGCACAGGGGGGAGAGGTAGGGGATAAAAAGAAGTATATAGTTTTAGATGAAACAGGGGTGCAGAGTGATTAAGCATGTAGAATTGAGATATGTTATTGCTATTACCTAATCCCCTATCCAGCGCTGAGCTAGCAAGTCTAGCAGTGCCGCGTAGGCGTACCGTGTACGCCGAAGCCCTGAAGTAAATCCTTTTAAGCGGAAGCGAAAAAGAGTTACGCAAGGATAGGCCACTGCAGACTGCCAAACGGGGGGAAGCCGGGGGAGTGGGGGCTTGGCGAGGGGGGCGAAAAGCCACCCATGAAGCCCCCACAAAAAAACGTATATGAAGCGTTAAGCTCTTTTGCCACCACGGTGATACATCTTTAAGTCATACTAAGCCCATATGACTCTCTTACCACCACGGTGATGCATCTCTAAGCCATACTAAGCCCAAAAAACTCTCTTACCCCCATAGTGATAAACCTCTTATATTCTGCTTTTCGCGCATGACATTTCCCTTTCTAGTGAGAGATTGGTACAAATTAGTACTATTTCTACAAAATAGTAGAATCTTAAACCATTGTCATTTGCGATGAAAAGAATAATTTAATTTATAATATAAAGCTGTTACAGAAAATATTATTTTCAAAATTGATTGAGCATTCAATTTGTATTAAGCGTACGCCCTTTTTCTTACGTCTTTCTTTGTCTTACGCCCAAGGTGTATTTTTATTTTCTACTAAAACGTAGTTTTTGTATTTTTGCCTTGCTACAGGGGAGGAATCTTAGCTTTGCCTTAAAAAGTTACGCTTTTTTACCAAAATAAGGCTTAATTTTGAAAATAAAATTCAAAAAGCATTTTATACCCAAATGGTAGTTTCCTAAAAACTACACAATTGTAGAAAATTAAGCGATGATTTTGTACCTCAAAGCATAAAATATTTATAATTCATTAAAATAAAAAGAAAATATATCTTTGGCACACAATATGCTTTAAGGGAAATGTTATCAAATTTTATTCACCTTTAAGGAGAAAGTTATGAATTCGCAAAACACCTGCTGCTGCACCCCCAGCGCCCCCACTGCAAAAAACCCCTGCTTTAAAAATATATTTGCTCAAGAGACTTTTAATTTGCAAGTGATGCGCCAACGCCTACCTAGCGACATCTATAAAAGCATGGAAGGCATTATTAAGCGCGGCGAGCGTTTGCCTTTAGATATAGCCAACGTGGTAGCTAACTCCATGAAGGATTGGGCCATTGAAAATGGTGCCACCCACTTCACCCACTGGTTCCAGCCCATGACCGGTACCACAGCTGAAAAGCACGATACTTTTTTTAGCCCCAATGAAGAGGGGGTAGTGGTATCAAAATTTTCTGGCAAAACCCTTATTTGCGGCGAGCCTGATGCTTCTTCTTTCCCCTCTGGTGGCATTCGTTCTACCTTTGAAGCGCGTGGCTACACAGCGTGGGATCCCACCGTACCTGCATTTTTAGTAGACGGTAGAGAAGGCAAAACCTTACATATTCCTTCAGTATTTTATTCTTACACTGGCGAAGCTTTAGACAGAAAAATTCCATTACTGCGCTCCATTGAAGCTTTATCCAAAAGCGCTGTGCGTGTATTGCATCTTTTTGGCAAAACTCACGTTACCTACGCCCGCCCCATGGTTGGTGCAGAGCAAGAATATTTCTTGGTAGATGCAAAGCTTGCCGAGCAGCGCCCTGACTTGCTTATGACAGGCCGTACCCTAGTAGGTGCTGCTAGCCCCAAGGGTCAAGAGCTCGAAGATCAATATTTTGGTGCCACCCCTAAGCGTGTTATGGACTTTATGCAAGACCTTGAAGTGCGTTTATTCCGCTTAGGTATTCCCATTCATACACGTCACAATGAAGTGGCCCCCGGTCAATTTGAATTGGCGCCTTTATACGAAGAAGCCAACATTGCCACCGACCACAATATGCTTACCATGAACTTGCTACGCGCCACCGCTGCTGAGCACGGTTTTGTGTGCCTTTTACACGAAAAGCCTTTTGCCGGTGTGAACGGAAGCGGCAAGCATAACAACTGGTCCATTGGCGACTCTGATGGCAACAACTTGTTAGATCCAGGCGATACTCCGCTAGAAAATGCTCAATTCCTCGTATTTTTGGCGGCAACCTTACGCGCTGTGCATAAGCATGCTGATGTATTACGTCTTGGTACCATTGGCGCCGGTAATGACCACCGTTTAGGCGCCAACGAGGCACCTCCGGCTATTATTTCTGCCTTCCTTGGCGATTTACTTACCGATGTTATCGAAACCATCGTTGCCGGCAGAAAAGAGCTTTCCACCAAGCAAGTGGGTCTTGAAATTGGCGTTTCTGCCTTGCCCATGCTTGCTCGCGATTACTCAGACAGAAATAGAACCAGCCCCTTTGCCTTTACTGGCAATAAATTTGAATTCAGAACAGTAGGTTCTTCTCAATCTATTTCTCCGGTAAATATTGCTCTTAACAGTGCCGTAGCCTGCGCTTTAGATGATATTGCCAATAGCCTTGATGCCCTTATGGCAAAAGGTAAAAATATTCATGAAGCCTTACAAGAATTTTTACCTCAAATCTTTAAAGAGCATATGCCGGCTGTGTTCAATGGCAATGGCTACTCTGATGAGTGGAAAGAAGAAGCTGCTACTCGTGGTTTGTTAAATCTTACCAATACTGTAGAAGCCCTTAAATTGTATCATACCGACGCAGTTAAAGATGTGTTCATTAGAACCAATGTACTGAGCGAAAGAGAAATCATGGCTCGTCAAGAAATTCTCTTTGATACTTATGCCAAAACCATTTGCCTTGAAGCCAAGGTTATGGTGTCTATGATGCAAGAAAAAGTGTTGCCTGTAGTACAAGCCACACAAATTAAATTGGCAAATTTAGTAAGCGCTACCAAGCAAGCCATTGGCGATGCCAGCATGGAAGAAGAGCACTTCAAAACCTTCCGCGGTAAGCACATTAAATTGCAAAGTATTACCAAGCAAATTGCCACCCGCGTTCTTGATATGGACGCCATAGAAGATGTGGAAGAGCAAGCCGAATTTGCTTTAGAGTACTTAACTGAGCTTATGTCTACTTGCCGTCACTACTGCGATGAGTTAGAACAAATGATTGATGATAGTGATTGGCAGATGCCTAAATATGCTGCTCTTATGTGGACACATTAATAAATAGTTGAAAAAAGGGGGATTTGCTTCGTTAGGCTTGCCTCTCCCCCTTTTGAACTGTTTAATAGCTTTGAACGTTAAGAGTTTTTTTTTGAAGTAAAGAATCCTCCTTTTCAAGTTCTCCATTGCCAAGATGACTTTGCCAAGGGCAGGGCGCGGCGGCCATGAAAAGTTTTTGGAAAAAGGAGGGG
>CAYJND010000155.1:0-3804 GCA_964371565.1 uncultured Desulfovibrionaceae bacterium | reverse complement strand
TTTTGAGGGGGTTTGGGGGAACTTTTTTTTTCTAAAAAAAGTTCCCCCAAGAAAAAAAATAAACAAAAATAAAATAAATAAAAATAAAATAAAAAACTAAAAAATCAAAAAGGTTTGCATGTTAGAATTTATTATTTTTGCCTCTGGGGCACTTATTATGGTCTTAGAGATGGTGGGCGCGCGTTTAATGGCGCCGCACTTGGGCACTTCTGTTATTGTGTGGACAAGCCTTATTGGCGTGGTGCTGGCATGCCTTGCGGTGGGCGCATTTTTGGGCGGTCGCTTGGCGGACAAAAAGCTTTCTATGACTATGTTGGCGCGTATTTTATCAGCTGCTGGCCTTGGCTGTGCGCTGACTGCTTTGGGGCATCGCTTTGTGGGCATGAGCATTAGCGCAGGCATTGAAAATATTTATTTGAGCGCTGTGGTGGCAGCGTTGTGCTTATTTGCTTTGCCGGCTTTGGCCTTTGGCATGGTTTCGCCTTATATTATACGCTTACGTCTGGCAGATATTGCCACCTCGGGCGCCACGGTGGGTCGTTTGTATGCTTTATCTACCACGGGTAGCATTATTGGCACCTTTTTGGGCGGCTTTGTGCTTATTTCCTATTTTTCTAGCACGCATATTTTGCTGGGCACGGCGGCGGCTATGCTTTTGCTCTCATTGCTAGTGGGCATGCAGGGTAAGAAGGCGCGTCAGCAAAGTGTTTCTACCTTGCTTTTATTGTTATCTATTCCTGCCATTGCCTTTATTAATACCGAGGTAGAATATGGTATGTCAGCAAAGGGCACACCACCGCCGGTGGAAACGCCGTACAATAGCATTCGCATAAGCCAAGGCATGGATGCAAATCAGCGCCCTGTGCGCCTTATGGCTACAGATCCAGGCTATGCGCAATCGGGCACATATTTGGATAAGCCGGCGGAATTGCTTTTTGATTATACCAAATATTATGCGCTGGGCACGGTGCTTTTTCCCAAAGCGCATCAGGTGCTTATGCTGGGCGGCGGGGGCTATTCCATACCTAAATGGCTACTAGCTGGACATGGCGGCTTAGATAGTGAGGCTTTGCGCCTTGATGTGGTAGAGCTTGACCCTGGCATGACCTTGCTTGCCAAAGAGGCTTTTGGCTTACCTCAAGATAGCCGCATGCGTATTTTTCATGAAGATGCACGCCGCCACCTTACCACCAATACCGAGCACTATGATTTAGTTTTTGTGGATGTATTTAATTCGCATTATTCGGTGCCCTTTCATATGGGCACGGTGGAAGCTGCTGCAGCGCTGCGCCGTGCGGTGAATGATAACGGCGCTGTAATGATGAATATTATTTCTGCCTTTGAGGGCGAAGATAGCTATATTTTACAAAGTATTTATGCCTCATTACAAAGCGCATTCAAGCATGTGTATATTTTTGCTGTGGAGCCAAAAGCCCCCTTGCATGAGGTGCAAAATTTTATGGCCTTAGCCTTGCCAGAGGACAATGTAAAGGTACAACAGGTGTTAGAAAATATGTCAGAAACACAAAATTATTCTGAACAGATACAAAAAATATTTAAGGCACGCATAGCCAAAACTGTGCCTCAAGATGTGCCGGCACTGCGCGATGACTTTGCCCCAGTAGAACGCTATGCTCAAGCCCTATTAAAGAAGTAAAATTATGAATACAGACATTTTTGAAATAGTTCTAGATTCCCTTTCTCACGATGGACGCGCCGTGGGACGTGTAGATAAAGCCGTAGTTTTTGTGGAAGGGGCACTGCCCGGACAAAGAGTACGCGCTCAATATACAAAACGTAAGAAAAATTTTGCCGAAGCTTTTTGCTTAGAAGTGCTTGAACAAGCGCCAGACAGTATAGCTGCGCCCTGTCCTCATGGCGCTGTATGCGGTGGCTGTGCTTTGCAAACCATGCCTGAAGCTACG
Source organism: uncultured Desulfovibrionaceae bacterium (assembly GCA_964371565.1). Taxonomy (GTDB): domain Bacteria; phylum Desulfobacterota; class Desulfovibrionia; order Desulfovibrionales; family Desulfovibrionaceae; genus CAYJAD01. The sequence goes on along the minus strand of CAYJND010000155.1, from coordinate 1,879 downwards.
CAAAAATATTGGAAAGAACGCCTTATTACCGAGGCCATGACCCGCATAGCTAAGCTAAGCCCCGAAGATTTACGCCGCATTGATGCTCTGGTACCCTCGCCCAAGGCTTGGAATTATCGCAATAAAATGGAATTTGCCTTTGGCAGCGATGGACAAGGTAATATGACATTGGGCTTGCGCGGTAAAGGGTCCCATGATGTGCATAATGTGCCGCAATGCCGCCTTTTACCAGAAGGCTGTATGAAAGTGGTGGAAAGAGTAAAAACCTTATGCCAAGAAGCCGGATTTACAGCATGGTCAGCGCAGGCTAAGGGCGCTTCTCAAGTTTTACGCCATGTTATTGTGCGCCGCCCCCATAGCCCTAAAGCCGATGGTACGCCGCAATTGCTCATTACTCTTATTAGTGCACCTGCCTCGCGCGAGATACGTTTACGGCTCACCCAATTAGGTAAAGAACTTATGCAAAGCTGTTCTGAGGTAACAGGTTTTGTGCTAGAAGAGCGCCGCAGCACGGTGATGTTGGCACAAGGCGAGCACACCATAACCAGCCTTGGGGATACGCTTTTGCAAGAGCGCCTTGGCGGTGTGGAATATACGCTAGCGCACAATGCTTTTTTTCAAATCAACACCCAAGCGGCAGAAAACCTTTGCGCACAGCTCAGCGCCATGGTGGCTAATATACCCTCTTTACAAGAACAAAGCCCTGTATGCCTGTGGGATGTATATTGCGGCGTGGGCGCCCCTGGTTTAAGCCTTGCACGCAATATAAAAAATAAAGACATACATCTATATGGCGTAGAAATAAATCAAAAAGCCATTGATATGGCAGAAAAAAATGCTCAAAAAATAGAATGTGTAAACAGTCATTATGTGGCCAGTGATGCCAAAAAAGCTTTGCACTCATGGCCTAAAGCATCTTTGGTACTGGTAGACCCTCCTCGCGCAGGGCTTGCACCAGAAGTGGTGGAAAATATCAAAAAATCACAAGCCGAATGTATCCTTTATGTTTCGTGTAATCCTGCAACGTTGGCACGAGATATGGCCTTGCTTGCTGAAGAGTATAAATTAGAAAAATTGGTGCCTTTAGACTTTTTTCCGCAAACGCCGCATGTGGAAAGTTGCGTATGCTTAGTGCGTAGGTAGAGGGGTGAAAATGCTTTCATAAAATCTTTCTATCCCCTACCTCTCCCCCTTGTGCGAAGCACTGTAAGGGGGATGTCATGACGCGAAACGCAGTGAAGCGGAAAGACAGGGGGATACCTTCGAGGCGTCGCGTTTTTGTCTCCGCTTACAGGGCGCAAAGATAAAGCTAACGCAATTTGTAAGCAACAAAAACGCGACTGATTGGTTTTTGTGGGATGTATTTAAATTTTCAGATTTTACGTGCGCACAAGGAAAATTTTCTTTTTTGAAGGTAAGCGTACTCAAGTACGTGCGTTCAAAAAAGGGAATTTGACGCAGTGCGCACGTAAAAGATAAATTTTGGATACAGGGCGCAAAAGTCATCCGAAAGCACTAACATGTGAACACCCCAAAAAGACCGCTGATACCGCCAGCGACTAAAAGATAAACTTTGGATACAGAGTGCAAAAGTCATAACACAAAAAGTTTAGTTTTAAGTTTAGGTAACTTAGAATTCTATCACCGAGGTAGTAAAAGTATTTAACGCTTCATATACGTTTTTTTTGCGGTGGGGCTTCATGGGGGACTCCGTCCCCCTCGCCAAGCCCCCCGCCCCCCCGGCTTCCCCCTATTTGGCAGTCTGCAGTGGCCTTTCCCTCCGTTATCTTTTGTCGCTTTGCGCCAAAAGGATGCACTACGGGGCTCGGCGTACACGGTACGCCTACGCGGCACTGCTAGACTTGCTAACTCCGCGCGG
>CAYJND010000154.1:0-3926 GCA_964371565.1 uncultured Desulfovibrionaceae bacterium | reverse complement strand
AGAATCAGAACTATTTATGTACTTTGCCTCATCTTCATCGCCAATAATTCTTCCGCCAAAGGCAATAACTTGCCGTCCTAAGGACTGAATGGGGAAGATAAGCCTGCCGCGAAAACGATCATAGCCGCGCCCAGACTTCTGGCTTGTGCCAAGCAGGCCTGCTTCTACGGCATCTTTTTCGTTAAAGCCTGCCTTTTGTAAGGCATTAGCGAGGGCTTGCCATTCTCTTTGCGCCCAGCCTAAACCAAAATTTGCTATAATTTCTGGGCTTAGCTTGCGCCTTTGCATATAATTTCGGCATTCTTCGCCGCTAGGGCCTTGCAAATTTGCTTTAAAATGCGCTTCGGCCAAAGCGTACATGCGGTGCATATTTTGCCTTGCCGATTGTTTTTGCCGCACATTTTGGGCGCCACTTTGGCCGCCATTTTGCCCAGAATTCCCTGAGCCTTTCCAGGTATCAAGGGTAATGCCAGCTTCAAGAGCCAGCTGCTCTAGGGTCTCTTTAAAATCAAGGCCATTGATGCGCCCGTAAAAATCAAATAAGTCCCCGCTGGCTTGGCAGCCAAAACAATAAAAAAAACCTTCCTCTTCATTGATAGAGAACGAGGGTTTCGTCTCTTGGTGAAAAGGACAAGGCGCTGCCCAGCGAGGGCCATTGCGCTGCAAATCAACATAGCGGCGCACCATATCCACAAGGCTTATGCGTTCTTTTATATATCTAACCGCTTCTTTGCCTTGCATTTTTTCTTATTCCTTAGCTCTTTGTTTTACACTGTAAAAATTTCATCACTTCTAAAAACGACGAAATATTTTTTGCTTTGTGTATATATAAGTCCTTATCTCAAATGCACAATAGTCATGCCGTCTCCGCCCCTATCTTCGGGGGCCAAAGCAAAGCTTTCTATGCCAGGAAAAGAGCGTAAAAAATTGTGAACTTCTTTACGTAAAACCCCTGTGCCGCGCCCGTGCACAATCTCTACACTTTCGCGCCCAGCCAAGATGGCTTTATCTAAAAAAGTTCCCAATTGACCAAGTGCCACATCGGCGCGTTGCCCGCGCATATCAAGGCTTAATAGGGGTCCTGTGGGCTCAGTGCGGCTAATGACTCCTGAATTTTTGGCAGATTTTTCTAACTGAGCCCGGCCGCTAGGTACAGATTCAAGGCCGGAGCCAAGGTCTTTTATATCTGCCCAAAGGGTTACGCCGCCCATGTCTAATTGCACACGTTTTTTGCGCGTGTCTATTTCGCACACCTTACCTTTTTTACCAAAGGTTTTGTGCAGTACTTGTGCGCCTACACGTAGGGTATCAAGATTCACCGCTTGAGTGCCGGCTTTGGTGCTGTTTGCATCTTGCGCTGCGTCAGAGCCTTTTTGCACTAAGTCTGCACGCAGGGTAGACATGTTTTTTAGCGCTTGCTTATGGGTTACCTTTCCAGCTTTCCAAGCATGCATAAGCTCTTGGGCTTTACTACGCACATCTTCATAAAGTTTTTGACTTTCGCGCTCAAGGCGTTCTTGCAATTTTTGTTGCTTGTGCTTTTGCTCAGCTTGCTCGCGTTTTAAGGTGTCAATTTCTTGTTCGCGTTTGACAGCTAGCACATTAAGGCGCTCAATGAGTGCGCTGGTATCTTCGCCGTCCATGAGTAAATATTGTTCAGCGCGGCGCAAAATGCTCTCGGGCAGACCATGTTCGCGGGCTACGTCCAGTGCCTGACTTGCACCCACTTGGTCATAGGCAAGGCGAAAGAGCGGACGCTTGGTGCTCGGGTCAAACAGAACCGAGGCGGCGCGAGCTTTTTCGCGGGTAAGGGCATAGGTTTTTAATGCAGGAAAGTGCGTGGCAGCCATGACGGTGGCATCTTTATCTAAAAGGCCATCAAGTACCGCTTGAGCTAACGCCGCCCCTTGAGCCGGATCTGTACCGGCGCCAAATTCATCTAAAAGAATAAGGCTATGGGTGCTGGCTTCTTCCCAAGCATGGGAAAGCTGGCGAATTTGCCCTGTAAAGGTAGACACATGATCTTCAAGGCTTTGCGCATCGCCAATAAAAGCATGAATATGGGTAAAGGCGGGTAAGGTAGCCCCTGCACCCACAGGCAAGGGAAAACCGCTCATGCCCATAAGAACCAGTAAACCTAGCGTTTTAAGGCAAACAGTTTTACCGCCGGCATTACCACCAGAAATAACAAGACCGCGTTGTCCCTCTTCTAAAATAAGATCAATGGGCTGTGCAGAGCCGCCAAGGGCTAGCAGAGGGTGGCGCGCATCGGGCAAATAGACAGGGCTATTGCCATGGCCTAGTTCCACATAATGGCAACTAAAGGACGCGGCCTGTGCGGATTTTTTGGCTTGCGCTTTAGATGGGTTGGCAGGATTGCACCCCTTAGCCATGGCTTTGGCAAGTTTATCCAGTGCTAATAATTGGTCAATGCGGGTCAAAAAGTCTGTGGCATGCTGCACTAAAGGCAAAGCCTCGCGCACAAGAGAGGTAAGATATTCGAGTATCTTACGCTCTTCTTCGCGTTCTTGGCGTTTTAAATCTTGTAAATTGTTATTTACTTCTACCAAGAACATGGGCTCAAAATAGCATGTTTCGCCCGTTTGCGACCAGTCGTGAATGATACCTTGCAAGCGGCCCTTGAAATTTGATTTAAGGGGCAAGACATAGCGGTCAGAAGCCAGCGTCATAAAAGTATCCTGCATATAGTGCAGAATATTATATTCATTGGCAAAATCTTTGACGCGGCGCAGGCAGCTTTGGTGCAAGCGGCGCAATTCACTGCGCACTAATAAAAGTTCTGGTGAGCTTTCATCGCGAATATTGCCGTCATCGCCAAGGCAGCGGCGTAGAGCGGCGGTGAGCGCTTCGGGTAGGGGAGATGCTTCTACCAAGGCCAGTAAACGAGGCCAGGTATTTTCCCCTTGAGCGTTTTGAGAAAGTGTTTGAATGGAGGTGCTGGCTTGACTGGCAAGGCGCAAAACTTCGCGCAGTGTCCATAGGGCGTCTAAGTCTAAAAGAGCATGGGGGGCACGCAAAAAAGGCCCAATGGCTGAAATATCGGGAAAAGATGTCAGGCGAAAGCTTTTTTTATCACTACCTTGACTGCTACCGCAACTTTCAGCCAGCGCTGACCATGTGCAGCATTCGTCATGCAAGCGTGCGGCCTCGGTGGCTTCGTGGGCGCTGGCATAAGGGCGCAAAGAAAGAGCTGCCGACTTGGCAGAGGCAGAGAGGCAATAATTTGCCAGATGTTCCAACACCTTGTCAAATTCAAGGGCGGTAAAGGTGCGCGCTGGTATCATATATATTGATTAAGCGCTAAGACGTTCACGCACGGTGGCAGAAAGGCTTTTGCCGTCTACGCGACCTTTATAATCAGCCATGATAGCATTCATAACCTTACCCATCTCTTTGGGGTCTTTGGCGCCAGTGTCGGCAATGGCCTTATCAATGGCGGCGACGAGCTCTTCTGGGCTAAGGGGCTGCGGTAAATATTCTTGCAAAATAGCCAGTTCATCGGCTTCTTTTTGCGCTAAGTCTGGGCGTCCGGCTTCGGTAAATTGCACAATAGAATCTTGGCGCTGTTTGGCCTGGCGTAAAAGCACGTCCATCATTTGCGCATCATCAAGGGTGCCGCCGCTATTTTTAAGCTCTACCAAAAGGTTTTTGGCCGCCGTTTTGAGTAAGCGAAGCACATCTAACTTTAATTGTTCTTTAGCTTTATAGGCTGCAATATAATCTTTTTCAATGCGTTCATTCAATGTCATGGGAAAACCTTTAGGAACAAAACAAATAGTAAAGGCGGGGAACTCGATAAGCGAATTCCCCGCAGGATCTCTGACGTTAAGTGCAAGCACTTATATACAAAGGGCTTAGCCCATGTTCATCTTTCTGATCTTTTTCATAAGACGCTTTCTAGCAGC
>CAYJND010000153.1:0-3977 GCA_964371565.1 uncultured Desulfovibrionaceae bacterium | reverse complement strand
AAGGCTTTGACCCTGAAATGCTTTTTGTCGAATGCGGAAAATGCGGAAGTCCCATCGTTTGGGAGCAAGGTCGAGCTACAGAAATTCTCCACAGCGCAGGCATTGACGCTTTGGAATTGGATCCGCACTGTCTTTTGGTTACCGATGGCTGCCCCAGATGCAGCAAGGGAAAAATGTATCATGTGCAAATTTATCGTGTAGAGGCAGACCACAATACGTGGGGCCGCAGTAAAAAAGCCGGACACGCATAAATATTTTACTATATTACCTAAGGCCAAGTTCCTTTCCTTAGAACTTGGCCTTTTTTCTATGCACAAATATATTATGGGCGAATAACCTTAGATGCCAATTGCAAACTAGTTACAATATCTAACATATTAGATGTTTCCCCCACTTGCTTTTGCTCTAACAAGTCGTAATGCTGCAAACAAGCGCCACATACCAACACATCAACGCCACTATGGGCTAAGCTTTGCAGATGCTTTAAAGCATCATCATAAGCCCCTGCAGCATTGGCAGCCAATTTCACCCCACCATTTAATAAAACAACACGCCATAGCGAGGCGCCCATTTCCGGTAAAGTGGCTAAAAAGCTATTCATAAGCTTAGCACCAAGCACATCATCACCACGCCCCAAGGTATCTGTGGTTATGAAAACCAAAATAGATTCTTTTTCACTTTCCTGAGCACTATCTGCCCTATGGCTTCTAGACGATGCAGCTGGCACAGCAGACATATTTTGCTCACTTTGAGCAATTTTTTCAGCCTCAAGTAAAAAGTCTGACCCTTGTGCAACTTTTTTCACTTGAAAACCTTGTTGCGCCAAATAGCGACTCACATTTTCCACAGCCGCATCATTATCTACCAACACCTGCAGCTGTGTTACCGTATTTTCAGACAAAAATTTACGACATTGCACCACTGGTTGCGGGCAAGGCAAGGTTCTAAAATCCAATTTTTTCATCTTTATTCCTTTACATTTTAAGCAATTAAAGACCACAGAGGGAGATTTTTCCAGGCGCGTGCCAAATCTTTATCTTTTTGCACACTGTCTGGTGAGACTTGTTCAAGCAATTTCTTAAAAGATGAAGAATGATTCATATGCACGCGATGACACAATTCATGCACAAGAACATGCTGCACTAAATGCGGCGGTAAAAGCATAAGACGGCAATTAAGGCGAATATTACCTTGCGCAGAACAAGAGCCCCAGCGCCCCTTTTGTGCCCCCACGCTCACCTTTGCTACCTCTAAGCCCATGCCCTCAGCCAAAGCATGTGTTTTTTCTTGCAAATACGGTAAGGCTTTACGCATAAGCCATTTTTGCAAAAGCTTACAGCAAGGGCGTACTTCTTCACCATGGGCATACAGCACCAAATGGTTTTCACCTTTTTCTTGTATTTTGGCATAGCCACCACGTTTAGGCTGAAGCTCCACATGCCACATACGCTGTAGAGGCGGAAGAGTAATACTAAAGGGGAGAGTTTCTGCGCCTAAAGTTCCAGTAATTTTTTGCAAACATTGCTCTGCCCTTTGCGCCTGCTCACAACGAGGTAAAAGCCCATCAACAGTTTGCTGTAGCCATGGTAACATAGATTCTAAAAATCTTTGCACCTCAGCCAAGGTGTATGCACGCTGACTTGGCAATATTATCTCTGTAAGCCCTTGCCCATCCACACTGATTTTTACCCTTTTAACCCGCGCAGACACACGCACAGTACAAGGCCAGGTAATATTGTCCCCCAAAGGCGCCCAAAGAGTAGGAAAAGAAGTTACAGCAGACATAATAAAAATCCCCCAGCATGAGCAAGGGGGAAAAAGTTTAAGCTAATTGCAAGGAACCTCTATAGGCATTTAAATCATCTATACCGTATTGCTCGCAAAGTTTATGAAGCTCATCAATGACAGTAAATGCAAAATCAGGCTGAATAAAGTTTGCCGTGCCCACTTGCACAGCATGGGCGCCCACCAGCATAAATTCCAGCACATCCTCAGCGCAGCTAATGCCGCCAAGACCCACCACAGGAATTTTTACCGCTTGGCACACTTGCCACACGCAGCGTAAAGCCACAGGCTTAATGGCAGGGCCAGAGAGCCCTCCAATAACATTGGCAAGTAAAGGACGACGACGACGTGCATCCACAGCCATGCCCGATAAAGTATTGATGCAAGAAATCATATCCGCACCAGCATCTTCTACAGCGCGCGCTATTTCAACAATATTTGTCACATTGGGCGAGAGCTTTACCATCACAGGCGTATTACCAGAAGCTTTGCGCACAGCTTCAGTCAGCTTTGCTGCCATTTTAGGGTCTTGCCCAAATAAAATACCGCCTTCATGCACATTGGGACAGGAAATATTTACCTCAAGCGCTGCTACGCCCTCTTCAGCAGCAAGAATTTGTGCAAGCTCTGCAAACTCCTCTGAACTTGAAGCATAAATATTTGCTATAATGGCAGTTTGTTTCCAAGGCAATCGAGGTAATTTATCTTTAATAAATGACTCAACACCATCATTTTGCAAGCCCACAGCATTGAGCATGCCCCCCACCGTTTCAGAAATACGCGGGGTCGCGTTACCAGCGCGCGGCTTTAAAGAAAGGCCTTTCACGGCAATGCCGCCAAGTTTTGCCAAATCCCCATAAGAAGCAAATTCCACCCCATAACCAAAGGTGCCAGAGGCAGGAATGATAGGATTTTTTAAAGTAAGTGATCTTTCACCTGGTAAAGTGACTGATAAATTCATAATATACTCCCTATCTTATGCTCTAATCAAGACGAATATGCTCTGCCCAAAATACAGGGCCGTGGGTGCAAGTTTGCACAGGCCAATTTTGCTTATCTTCCACAGGCCACTCTGGGGTTGTATGCGCCACACAACCAAGACAAGCGCCAACACCACAAGCCATGCGAGATTCAAGGGATAGTTGCGTACGCACTTTGAGCTCTAGTGCCATCTTTTGCACGGTCTTTAAAAAGGGATCAGGCCCACATGCCAGCACAAGGCCGTTTTGCTCTGCCATATCCTTCATGCCTTCGCGCATGCTGTAAATAAAATTATCTAAATCGCCTGGGGTGGTTTCTTGTAATGTATCCACCGTAATGCGCTCATTAATGCTATCTAAAGGATAACAACGCAGCGAAGGCTTATGGCCAAAAATCATGGTAAGATTCCAAGGCTTAGGATGCTCATGCACATAGCCCACAAAGGGTACTATGCCCATACCGCCAGCAAGCAATAAAGTGGGAGTTTCTGGTTCTAAAACAAAACCATTACCAAGTGGCCCCCAAAGCTGCACAGTATCGCCTTGTTTAAGTTCAGCCATGCGTCGAGTACCCTTACCCACTACTTGAAAAAAGCAAATGAGGTGCTGCTCTGTTACATGGCAAATACCAAAGGGGCGTGCCCAAGGTATTTCAAAGCCAAAAGATGTGGGGCGTATCATCACAAATTGCCCAGGACGCCATGTGCCCCACTTGGGCCTTTCTAAGCGCAAGGCAAAAAATGATGCTTTTTCAGAAACATCAGGGCCAAAAGGCACCAGATCTAAAACTTTAAGACGCGAAGATACGGCATTTGACATGTCACTTTTCCTATTACTAAATTCTTCATTATTGTTTGGGCAGTGTAGTAGCAAGCGACGTAAGGGTCAAGGGATATAAGATATAAAAAATGGGATTGCAGGCAGAACCATTCCGCAGGCAATCCCATTATCTAAAAAAATGTGGGTTTTCTTAGATTTCGTATTTTGTAGAGGGAAGATAGCTCTTCCCTCTCAAAGACTATACTAAAGCTTAGAAGCTGTAGTTAAGAATTAAGTTGGCTTTGTAGCCGTCACGATTACCAATTGGGCTTTCGATACCTGCTTTGTTCCAAGCGTCGTCGTCAACACCGTTTACGATGTAACCAAGCTCTACGTGTGCAGAAAGGTTTTCGTAAATTTGGTAGTTGTTGTCTAAGGTGATTTCTACGAGGT
>CAYJND010000152.1:2500-4009 GCA_964371565.1 uncultured Desulfovibrionaceae bacterium | reverse complement strand
TATACATACAAGCAGTCTTTTCGCCACCCTTACAGCCGTCACATTTTGACGGATCAACAAACGTCGGCATACGTATCCTCCAACTTTACAGGTTAATTGCTAAATCCATATCGAAGCGGGGAAAATGGTTTTCACCCGATGGAGCCTAAAAAGGTTGGTTATTGTCCAGCCTTTTGTGGGTTCCACCCAATGAAAAAATGTAAACCTAAAACTATTTGTAACTCGTAAACCATGTATACTGTAAGCAGTTCATGCTTTGTTTGCTATAATGCTTTTCTTACTAGCACTATTTTTCACAAAGTACGTACCACTTGATTACACTTTACTAAAAGCTCGTCTGCTTGTCTAGCCCTTTTTGAAAAAATACCCTTTTCTACTATTTTTTTTTGCACCTAAAGCCTTTGCGACAAAAGAAAAAAAAATAATATGAAATTCTCAAAATGTACTATAGCACAGAGGCCTACCTTTGTATAGAGCGCAGGCTTTTTTTAGCTAAAATGACACATCTACGCACTCTACTCTAAAATTAAACATATTATACCAGGCAATTACAAAAGAAAATATTTACTACGTGCTTAAATTCACAATGAGCGGCTTTTTTGCCCCAATTTGCCCCTTTTTTTTGCTTGCGTACATGCCTTTTTAAACAATACGGCATGTGCAATACCTAGCGCGAGACTTTTATCTTCGTTATAACTATCACATACTCACAAACCTAGCCCATAAAGTAAAAAAAAGTTCTATTTAATTTACTGGATACAAAGTACATAATTTTTTTGCGAAAGGCCTTTTTTGTTGCTTGCGTATCACAGCTTTTCACGCTACATGAGGGAAACAATATTTAGCATAGGGAACAAACATGGAAAACCAAAAAGCACAGCGCCCAGATCAAGACTTTTCCGGCACTGAAAAGAAAAAAGAACATCGCTCGCAAGGCGACAACCGCGAAACTTCTTCTTCTGACTACAAGAAAAAACCACGTTTTAGCGAAGACCGCGGCCCACGCCGCCCCATGCGCACTTCGCGCCCCACACGTGGCCCCCGCGAAGAACGGCCTTGGCAAGATCGTTCTAACGGCGCTGAAGGCAGCGGACAAGACAGAAAACCACGCTTTGAACGCGACGACCAAAGACCGCGCCGCCCGCGCCCTGACTTTGATTCCAAAGGACCACGTTTTTCGCGTGAAGATGGCCCCAGAAAGCCTCGCTTTGAACGCGATGGCGAACGTGGTGGCGATCGTCCATCCTACAATCGTGATGATAGACGCCCTCGTGGTGACTTTGAAAATCGTGACCGCAGACCAAATTTTGACCGCGGTGAACGTAACGATCGTGGCGAGCGCAGACCAGATTTCAAGCGCGACGACAGACGTCCCTCTTTTGAAGATAGACCACGTCGCCCAAGACCAGACTTTGAACGTTCAGATCGGGGCGACCGTGGAGATCGTCCATCTTACAATCGTGATGACAGACGCCCTCGTGGTGATTTTGAGCAACGCGACCGTGGCGA
>CAYJND010000152.1:0-2400 GCA_964371565.1 uncultured Desulfovibrionaceae bacterium | reverse complement strand
GATGACAGACGCCCTCGTGGTGATTTTGAGCAACGCGACCGTGGCGACCGCAGACCAAATTTTGATCGCGGCGACAGACGCCCTTCTTTCGAAGATAGACCACGTCGTCCAAGACCAGACTTTGAACGTTCGTCCTATGCACGTGACGATCAAGAGCCAAAAAACGTTGATCAAAACGCCCAAGTACCCAATGACAATTACGTATTTCCTGAAAAAGGCTATACAGAATTTGGCTACGCCTATACCAATACTACAGAAGAAAACCTTTCTCCTGCAGAAAGATCAGAATCTGCTGAAAGCGGCGTAGAACAAGGTGCAGATGGTGCAAGAGATGCGCAAAACTCCAGTGCACAAGGCGCAGCAGATACTTCTGACCGTCAGTATGGAGAACATCGCCCTTGGGAAAATCGCTATGGCGATGATCGTCCTCGCTTTAACCGCGAAGACAGAGATCGCAAACGCCCCATGAAGCGCCCCCCTTTGCGTGAAACCATTATGACCATGGACAGAGACTTGCTTAAAATGCTTGCACGTCGCTGTAATATTTTAGATAGAATGCGCAGTAAAGCCGGCCACATGGCACCTAAGGAAGAAAAAGAATTGCGCGCATCTTGGGAAAAAGGCGCCACACAAATGACCCGCGACCCGCGTATCATTCATCAGCTTTTTGCCCTTATGCAAGAAATTACTTTTTCTGCCAAACCAGAAGAAGGTATGGCTAAACGTACAGGCTTTAACCTTGCACCGCCACAATTACCTGTGGATGTAAAGCTTTTTGCCCCGCTAGCTAGCAGACGTTCGCGCTTTTTCTTGGCTCTTGCTGGCGCCTCAGGTTCTGCATGCCGCATGAACCCAAGCCTCTTGGACGATGCCACCATTGAATGCATTAAAATGTTTAATCAATGTGCCACTTCCTTAGCATGGGATGATGGCGGCGCCCTTATTTCGCGCCAAGGCGGTGGTTTGTCCTTACCCGATAAAGTTATTTATGTGGGTGATGATATTCTTAACTTCTTCTTGCTCCTCGGGCATTATGTGAGCAAAAACACCCGCGCCAAATTCACCGGCGAAGCCAATCTTAAAGAAGCCGACCTCACCGCCGTGCGTTCTTTCTTGCCCCAACTTGGCGCAAGACTTAGCAATGTCATGCCCAGTGGCTCTGGCTTCCCCATTCGTATAGAATGTTCTGGCATTTTCGAAAGCCAAGTGAGCATTCCTGCCGATGTGCCTGCCGACATGGTGCTGGGTCTTTTCTTAGCGGCGCCTTTCTGGGATAGTGCCATTAGCTTTGAAATGCGCGCTCGCCATGATGCTGATAGCATCATCGAAGAAGCTTTATCTGTGCTCACCCCTTGCGGTGCACAGGTACGTCGCGACGGCAGCCTCATACACTTTGTGCCCTGCCCCATCACCACCCCGGCTGAACCCGAGCTTGGTATGGATTTACAATTGGCAGCCTATCTTTTGGCCTTACCTCTTGCCCTGGGCGGCGATGTGCAGCTTAAAGGCCTGTGGCCCGACTGCGCCCCTGCTAAGGATATTGAAGCCTTACTTACCCACTTTGGCTTAACGCTAGAAAATACCAACGACGGTATGCACGCAAGCCACGCCCCCATGGAGCCCATTCAGTGGAAGGTCATCAGTCCTGCACGCCATGCACAAGAGCCTATATCCGAAGATGAATACGCTGAAGATGCATTGGTAGAAAATAGCGAAGCCGCTATTTCTACTGATTCCGCAGACACCGCTGATGCCGCAGATTTCACTGATTCCGCAGATTTCACTGATTCCGCAGATTCCCCAGAAACCGCTGATATGCTAGACACTACAGAAACTGTAGAAGCTACAGGCACCGCGCAAGCCATGGAAACAGACTCAGTGACACAGCAAAACCTGATGGTAGCAGAAGAAGCAGAAGAGGAAGAGCAAGAAGATATCACTTGGGAAACCCTCACCATGCCAGAGATGGCTCTGTATCAAGACGCACGCTTTGCCCCGCTTATGGCAGCATGCGCCACCTTGGCAGCTTTCCGTCAAAAGCATGTGATTTTGCCAAGCGATGCACCTTTGCATGATTTAGAATCTTTCTTTAACCATTTAGGTTTTGACTATAGTGAAGATGATGGCGAAGGTTGCGCCCTTGTGCCTAGCCAAGAACGCCGCGACCCAGATGCCGTATGGACAGCCCCAAGCCCCTCTTGGGCTCTGGCCTATGCTCTGTGCGCCACTGCACGCCCGCATATTAAACTTAGCAATCCCGGAATTATGACTACCTTGTATCCACAATTCTGGACCTTGTATAATGCCCTGCCCTCCTTTGATATGAAAAAGAATGTTACGGAGACTACGCATGACAAACCTGTCAGACGACGCATTATTGCCGCAGACCAAGAAGGAATT
>CAYJND010000151.1:0-4046 GCA_964371565.1 uncultured Desulfovibrionaceae bacterium | reverse complement strand
CCGTCAGGCGCTGGATTCTAAGTCCAGTGCGTCTACCAATTCCGCCATTCTCGCAACAAGAGGGTTCTAGCATAGGGGTGCTATGCTGTCAAGCAAAGCTTTTACGCAGAGACAAAATTCCATACATAGGTGCAAGCAGTAAAAAGCATAATAGCACCCAGTAAGCATTTAATATATTTTTCAGGTACATATTTTTGACAGCGCGCGCCAAAATACATACCTGCAATGCCGCCAATGCCAAAGGATAGCCCTAAAAGCCAATCGGGCGCCACGGAAAATTGTGGATAATATGGCGCCATAAATTCATAAAAAGCTACCCCAGCAATGGAGGTGACAAAGGTTCCCATAAGGGTTGCACCTGCCACAATATAGATAGGTAGGCGAAAATATGTCACAAAAAATGGAGCAATAATGGCGCCGCCACCAATGCCATAAATACCGCCCACTATGCCCACCACAAGACTTAAACTAAATATGCCCCACAAAGAGACATTATATTCTTGATCATAAAATTGAAAACGCAAATGGCGTAGATTGAGGTTTAGTACCTTAGAAGCTTGTTGTTGAGAGCTAAGATTTTGTAAATTTATTTCTGGAGTTTTATCCTGACCTTTTTTTCTACGCATATCTAAAAACATTTTGCCGCTTAAATACAATAAGACGGCTGCAGCAAAAAGTTTAAAATGTTGCGGGTCTGGTAAATAGAGTAGGCGTATGGTAGCGCCCATAAAAACTCCGGGTAAAGTGCCAAGTATCACTATCCACACTAAAGGCCAAACCAAGCGACCCTCTTTCCAATACCGGTATACGCCGCTAGGAATGGCTACCATATTAAATACCTGATTGGTGGCGCTTACAGAAGGATGCACATAACCTAAAAAAGACATTTGAAACGGGAGCAATAAAAAAGCGCCGGAAATTCCGCCCATGGAGGCAAAAAATGAAATACAAAAGGCTACAATAGGGGGAATGAGCGGATGTACTTCTATACCTGCTACAGGAAAAAACATGGCTCACCTCGTAAGTTAAAGGCTATATTTTTGATGCCATTGGCTGACAAAGTTTACAAAGGCTTTTGTATTTTTTAGCAAGTTTTTGGCTTGTTGTATATGCTCCTCATGCAAAGCCCATTCTGGGAGGGGGCTTAGCGGGGAACTTTCTAAAATATGATGCATTTGCTGAGTGTCAAAGTCTTTATACCACCATGGATGTAGTTGCATGACTTCTCGCTTAGATAACATATCGGTGAGCATGGTGTCACGCTCTGCATGAAAGAGTTCACGTTGTAAAAATTCCACATCTTCTGTGTAAAGCCCTGTATAGCCATGCTCTAAAGCACGTAGCCAAAAATCCCACTCTGGGGCATGTTTACAGCGTGTATCATGGCCTTGTAGTTCTTGCCATAGGGACCGGCGAAATACTGTGGCAGTGGCACAAGGGCAATGCAAAAGGGCCTTGGTGAGATCATAGGGCTTTTCCCAAGCAAGGCGATTCACCTTGCCAAAGCGTAAAGTCTTAGGGCTGACCCAGTGCGCATCTTGTTGTGTTTGTAAAGTCGCCACAGCTTCATGCAAATAGCTTGGCTTGAGCATGTCTTTGGGGCTGAGTAAAGCCACATAAGGGGCAGAACTTTGCGCGACGGTCGTGTTATAAAGCTCGGCAAGGCTTGTTGTGGACGTGTTCGCAAGACTTTTAATACGCGGGTCGTCATAGCTTTGTACAAGGGCTTGTATTTTTAGCCATGCATCTTCTTCCATTGAGTACGGTACAAGGTAAAGCTCCCATTCTCGTAGACTTTGCGCACGTAAGCTTGCAATGAGTTCATCAAGGTAGAGGCAGGCTTCCTGTATGGGCAAGATAAGGCTTACAACAGGCGGCACAGGTTTTGCTTCAGCCGTTAAAAGCGCAGGCTGTATTTGTAGTACGCCTGGTGTTTGCGGTGAAGAGCTGAGTAATAAAAAACGATAAAGGTGGCTAATATTTTCTGCATCGGTAATGAGGCTGTAAAAAATTTTTATGCTGTCTAAAGCCACTTGCATATTGCCTACTTGCGCCGTCAGTAAAATATAAGAGAAAAATTGCAATTCAAGCTTACTTAAATCGTCTATTTTTTCACCATTATGTATGCGCTCTAAGGCCTTACTTAGCTGCGAAGAGGCTCTGTGCATTTGTAATCGCAAGGGCTTGTGCGGTGTAAAGTCTCCCTGCATAAAGCGTAAAAGGCCTGCTTTTTTTACTTCATAGCACTCATCAAAGCTACGCTGTTTATTTTGAGCTTCTAGATTGTTGTCATATTCAAGGCATAGTCCCAATTCTTCAGTGAGAAAGCGAAAAGGGTAGCGCTCTGAAATGCGTAGCCACAAATCATAATCGCCAGCCACAGTGTAGTGAGGATTAAAAAGTCCCAAGGTTATATGCACAGATTTGCGCCACATGGGCTGAGGCCCCACCTCAGTGCGCCGTAAAAGGTTAAGATGGTCATACTCAAACCATTGCAAATGACGCTTAATGGGCGCTGTGTCAAAATGCGCATTTTTTTGCGCCGTGATGCGATAGCGTGCATACACAAGGGCAGCCTCAGGGTGTGCATCAAGTTCTTTAGCCATGCGTTCAAAAGCGTGGGGGGCATGCCTATCGTCGGCATTGGCATTGGTAATGTACTGCCCTTTGGCGAGAGCAATGCCTCTATTCCATGCGGCATATAGTGTCTCGCGCTCGTCTGTGCGCAAATAGTACATATTGGGGTATTTATGGGTAAATTCTAAGGCGATGGCTTTCTCATTTTCTGGCGAGCACGAATCAATAATAATCACTTGAGTGCTTGCAAAAATACTTTGCGCCACTAAATCTTCTAAGCATCCACGCAAAAATTCTTCTGCTTTATACACAGAAACTATGGCTGTAACTTTATATGGCATGCTTTGTGACATAGGGCATCATGCAAAGATGTACTGTGCTTGTCAAGGTAGGTGCAGTTATTTGATGTATAAAAAAAGCTGGGCGAACCCAGCTTTCTCAAAATATATGCTTATGCACTAACCATAGGTATGATAAAGCACTTCAAAGTGTGCAGTGGGGTGTGCGCAGGCGCCGCAAAGATGTGCAGGCTCTTTGCCTTCATGCAACCAGCCGCAGTTTAAACAGCGCCAGATAACAGGCTCAGGCTGCACAAACATGCTGGCTTCGCGAATTTCTTTGGCGAGCATAAGAAAGCGTCTTTCGTGGAATTCTTCTGCAATGGCAATATTGCGCATTACGCAGGCTATTTCGCCAAAACCTTCTTTTTCTGCAATGGCAGCCATTTCAGGATACATGTGCTCGTATTCGTGTTTTTCGCCAGCAGCAGAGTCCATAAGGTTTCTTTCAGTGCCGCCTATAATGCCAGCGGGGAAAGCACCAACGATTTCCACTTCGCCACCTTCGAGAAATTTAAAAAGGCGCTTGGCGTGTTCTTTTTCTTGAGAAGCCGTTTCGGCAAAAACTTCTTGTACTAAGCGAAAGCCGTCTTTTTTGGCTTGTGATGAGAAAAATTCGTAACGATTACGTGCTTGAGATTCACCAGCAAAGGCAGTGAGGATATTTTTTTCGGTTTGAGAGCCTTTTAAAGATTTCATATTTTCTCCTTAGATAATGTCTGTTTGTGCGTTGTAACGCGTTTAGTAAAGACAATATAGGGTATTACTAGACTTATTGCAAGTAATTCCTAATAAGAAAAATACGTAGCGAGGCTTATATTTTGGTTTGCTATCCTCCTTGGCTATATAGTAGCTATTTTATTTTATATGTCAAAATTATATGCAACCTGCTTATTTTGTAGAAAAAAAGGGGAGTATGTTGCCACACCCCCCTTTAATTTTACATAAAAGCTAGCTTAACCTTTGTATTCAAAGGTGCCGGCTTCTTTTTTCACTTCAACAGCAATCTTCCACAATAAGGAAAGAATGAGCAGACCCACACCGTATACACCAAGAGCTATGGTTATTTCGGTGAAAGTAGGTGTGTACACGGTAACGCCCTTGAAGGGGTTAGGTGTGAAACCACCCACG
>CAYJND010000150.1:0-4053 GCA_964371565.1 uncultured Desulfovibrionaceae bacterium | reverse complement strand
CGTTACCAATACTCAAAGCGTTAATATCTACGGATATTACGGTTATTCAAGAGGGGTGGTTTTGCCGCCCCTCTTTTTTTGTGCCTCATGCATGCATCCCTTGGCAGGGTAAAATCTGCACACTCACGCGCGGAATGAATTTTGCACGATTTTTTGTATGTCCTTATTGTAAGGAACTTTTTACCCCGTCATAGGGAGGAAAATCATGCAAATAGGCGCTAGTTTATTTAATATACAAAGCGTGTACGAAGTGCAGCAAAATGGCTCTGTCAAGGCGCAAAGCCAGTCTGCTGGTGCTAGTCTTGGCGATACGGTGAATATTTCATCAGAGGCGCGGCTCTTTTATGAGCAATCTTTGGCGCAAAAAGAGCAAGATGCCAAGGCAGCGGCAAAAGTTGTGGAGCTTGAGCAGGCGGCTATGATTACGCAAGCTAGTGGCACCGAAGAGCAAGATATGTATGCCGCGGCGGCGCAGGAATTTAAAGATACCTTGTATAGACACAAGGGCAATAATAGTGGCTCTAGTGAGAGTGCGAGTGGTAGTTCTGATGGGGCTAATGGACTTGGTAATGCTGGCGGCGCAGGGGCAAGCTCTGGCGGCGGGTCTACAAGTTCTGGCACAGCTGAAGCCATGGAAGACCTTGAAGACCGCATTAAGCAAGTAAGCGCCGAGCTTGCCTCAGCTAGCAGCGCCGCCATAAAAACAGGCGATGTGAGTGCCAATGCTCGCGTGGAGCAATTGCAATCAGAGCTTGAGCAATTGCAATCACAGCTAGCGGCTTTGCAGGCGCAAAGTGAAGATAGTAGCGCCTAAAATAACTTTATTTATTAGGTAGTTCTTGCGGCAAGTGTATTCAAATACGTGCATCAATTTCGCCACCGCTACGCGGCAGGCTGCATCGATGCAAATGTATTTTCATATCACTTGCCGTAAATATATTTAAGGCTGTGTGCTGAATTGTAATATGGGGTGTTTGAGCGTGTTTTTACGGCTGCACGCTTATATAGTATATGGGGTGGGGGAAAGTATTTTTCACGGCAAGTGTATTCAAATGCGTGCATCAACTTCGCCACCGCTACGCGGCAGGCTGCATCGATGCAAATGTATTTTCATATCACTTGCCGTAAATATATTTAAGGCTGTGTGCTGAATTGTAATATGGGGTGTTTGAGCGTGTTTTTACGGCTGCACGCTTATATAGTATATGGGGTGGGGGAAAGTATTTTTCACGGCAAGTGTATTCAAATGCGTGCATCAACTTCGCCACCGCTACGCGGCAGGCTACATCGATGCAAATGTATTTTCATATCACTTGCCGTAAATATATACTCACTGCAGCAAGTTTCGTATTACAACATGTTTGATAGGTGAGTGAGGATGCAAGATTGTGTATTGTTAGATTATTATCTATATTATAACACTTTCTACCCACCCACATAAAAATCTTAGCCGGCTTTTTTCTCATCCATTTTAAAATCCACACGGATTTTAAAAAGCTTGGTAGCTGGTAAGTTTAAGACTTCAATACCGGTTTTGGCGGTAATCTCTGCTAAAGTTGCTTCTACCTTTTCCCAAGAAGCGCCTATAAAGGTAAACCACACATTATAATGGTGTTTGCGCAAATAATTGTGCGTAACGCCGGTATAGCTATTAACAACCTCTACAAAGCTTTCCAGTTGCTCTTCTGGCACCTTGGCAGCGCAAAGGGTAGAGCGAAAGCCGAGTTTTGCCGATTGAAAGTTAGCCCCCAAGCGGCGAATAATTTTGCTTTCTTTTAAAGCGCGCACCCGTGCTAAGGCTTCAGACTCGGTAATGCCAAGGCTTTGCCCAAGCTTTTCATAAGGGCGCGAGCAAAGGGGGAAATCTGTTTGAATAATATCCAAAAGCTTTTTATCTATGCTGTCCATATTTTCTCCGCTATTTTTCTAACTTCTTAGGCTTATAGGTGCATAGGGGCTCTTCACCTAAATGGTCACCATCCATGCTATGAGCACGGGCGCGGCAACCGCCACAAACCTTGTGATACTCGCACACACCGCATTTGCCTTTGTAATCTTCTTGATTACGAAATTCTTGAAAATGCTTAGATGATTTCCAAATTTCTGGAAATCTCGTTTCTTTGATATTGCCGCAATTTAATTCTAAGTAACCACAAGGTTGCACTTGCCCCACATGGCTAATAAAGCAAAAACCTGTGCCGCCAAGGCAGCCGCGGGTCATGGCGTCCATGCCAAAGTTTTCTGGTGTTACGGGCAAATTTTCTTCTTTAGCGCGTTGACGCATAATGCGATAATAATGCGGGGCGCAGGTGGCCTTTAAGTGCATCTTGGTTTCTTTACGAAAATCGTAAAACCAGTGCAGCACTTCTTCATATTCTTCAGCGCTGATAACCTGATCAGCAAGGCCAGAGGCACGCCCCATGGGCACCAAGAGGAATATATGCCAAGCCGCAGCGCCAATACTTTCGCACAGTTTAAAAATATCTTTAAAGCTGTGCAAGTTATTGCGCGTCACCGTGGTGTTAATTTGAAATTCAATGCCCTCTGCCTTTAAAAGCTCAATGCCACGCATGGAAGCTTCAAAGGCGCCGGGTACGCCGCGAAAGTCATTGTGGCTGGCGGCATCAGCGGCGTCTATAGAAATAGAACAGCGCTGAATGCCTGCTTCGCGTATTTTGCGGGCGGTTTCTGGCGTGATTAAAGTGCCATTGGGCGAAAACACACAGCGCAAGCCCTTTTGCGTGGCATAATCTATAAGCTCATACACATCGGGGCGCATCATGGGGTCGCCGCCGGTGAAAATGATAATAGGGTCGCCCACTTCTGGGAAAGTATCAATAAGCGCCTTGGCCTCGGCTGTATCTAGCTCGCCGGGATAGGGCTCGGTATGCGCTTCGCCGCGGCAATGCTTACAGGCCAAATTACACGAGCGGGTTACTTCCCAGGCTATTAAGCGACATTTGGGGGTACCGTCTGGCAAAAAGCGCGCTGCATGGGGGTGACCACCAGCTAGTGCTTGTTTGTCATCATGTGCCCCGTGCGCCCCGTGCGCACCATGGGGATGCCCACCATGTGTACCGTGTGGATGTCCTGCAGGCTTATCACCGTGTGTGCCCTGTACTCCGTGTGCCCCGTGCGCACCGTGGGGGTGACCGCCTTTCATCATTTCATGGGGATGACTCATGCGCGCACCACTCCTTTAAGCAAAAGCTCTTCGGTAAAATAATTGATAATAATGTCAGCGCCGGCTCTTTTAATAGCCGTAAGCGACTCTAAAATAATAGCTTCTTCATTTACCCAGCCCTGCATACCAGCGGCCTTAATAAGGCTATACTCACCGCTTACCTGATAGGCTGCCAAGGGCATATCAAAACTATGTTTCAAATCACGCAAAATATCCAAATAAGCACCGGCAGGCTTAACCATAAGAATATCCGCGCCCTCGTCCACATCAGCTGCAGCTTCGCGCAGTGCCTCACGGCTATTGCTCATGTCCATTTGATAAGACTTTCTGTCGCCGCTCTTAGGGGCAGATTCCGCCGCTTCCCTAAAAGGACCATAAAAAGCTGAGGCGTATTTCACCGCATAAGACATAATGGGTAAATTTTCATAGCCGGCGCTATCTAAAGCTGTACGCAAGGCCAAGATGCGCCCGTCCATCATGTCCGACGGCGCCACCATATCTGCGCCAGCACGTGCATGCGATACCGCCACCTTACATAAGAGCTCCAGCGTAGAATCATTTTCCACTTCGCCCTCATCGCTTAGCAAACCGCAATGCCCATGAGATGTATATTCACACAAGCACACATCAGTTATAACAAGCAGCGCAGGAAAACGCTTCTTTAAGCGTATAATAGCCTTTTGCACTATGCCATCTTCTGCATAGCCCTCGGTGCCTTCCGGATCTTTATCCTTAGGTATACCAAAAAGAATCACCGCCATAAGGCCATGCTCCACAGCCTTAGCCACACGCTCTTCTAAAGCTTTGAGACCTAATTGATATTGCCCCGGCATGGAGCTTATTTCTTTGCTAAAATTTTCATCTTCAAC
>CAYJND010000149.1:0-4109 GCA_964371565.1 uncultured Desulfovibrionaceae bacterium | reverse complement strand
GAATATTTTTATGAGGAAAGAAATATGGATTTTTCTCGCGCCTTTAAAGACCCTGAAGCCTGTAAAGGCCTTTTAGAAAAGCTCACCCGCACCCTTGATGGCAAGACCATGCGTTTTATGGAAGTATGCGGCACTCATACCGTTTCCATTTTTCACTCTGGACTGCGCGATCTTTTACCAGATAACATCGTGCATCTTTCCGGCCCAGGTTGCCCCGTATGTGTTACGCACGATGCTGAGGTTGCCACTTTTTTAGCTCTTGCCGCTAGAGAAGATGTCATCATTGCTACCTTTGGCGACGTCTTACGTATTCCTGGCCCTGACGGCACAAGTTTAAAACATGCCATGGCTCAAGGCGCGCGCATAGAAATTATTTATTCTCCCCTCGATGCCATCAGCTTAGCTCAAAAAAATACCCAGCAAAAAGTGGTCTTTTTAGGCATTGGCTTTGAAACTACCGCCCCCACTGTGGCTGCCACTCTCATCATGGCTGAGCAACAAAAAGTAGAAAATCTGCTCGTCTTTTCTTGCCACAAGTTGGTTCCGCCAGCGCTGAAAGTTTTGCTAGAAGACAGCTCTTGCCAAGTAGATGCTTTTCTTTTACCGGGGCACGTTTCCACCATTTTAGGCCTTGAACCTTATGCCTTTTTAACAGAATACAAAACGCCCGGCATTGTAGCTGGTTTTGACGCCGCCGATATTTTATTGGCGCTGGTTATGATGGCAGAAGAATTACAAAGCGGCAGCTGTGGCATTAAAAATGCTTATGGTCGCGCTGTGAATGATCAGGGTAATCCCAAAGCGCAAGCCATTTTGAACCAAGTATTTGTAAACTCAGATGCCCTTTGGCGCGGCATGGGCTGTATTGCCCAAAGTGGTCTATCTTTAGCGCCTGCCTTTGCCCATCGAGATGCCTTACACGTTCTTGACATGACACTGCCCGACGTAAAGCCCCTGCCGGGTTGCCGCTGTGGCGATGTGCTTAAAGGTAAAATGTCACCACCAGACTGTCCTCTTTTTGCCAAAGCCTGTACCCCTGCAAAACCTGTGGGACCTTGCATGGTCTCCACCGAGGGTTCGTGCGCTGCTTACTATAAATACCGCTTAGGAAATTAATATGACTAAAGATACTACCCTATTACTTGACTGTGGCAGCGGCGGTAAGGCTTCGCAGCGCCTTATTCAAGAATGTTTTTTTCGCCATTTTTCCAATGAAATTTTGGCTCGTATGGATGATGCAGCCCTTTTGCATATGAATGGCCCCTTAGCCATGAGCACCGATTCTTATACTGTTACCCCTCTTACTTTCCCTGGCGGCAGCATTGGCACCCTAGCAGTGCATGGCACTGTTAATGACGTGTCCATGTTAGGAGCAAAGCCACGCTATCTTACCTGTGCCTTTATTTTAGAAGAAGGCTTAGATATGCAAATACTTGAAAAAGTCGTAGCCGACATGGCCAAGGCTGCCACAGAAGCTGGCGTGAGCATTGTCACTGGCGATACAAAGGTAGTGCCCAAAGGTATGTGCGATAAAATGTTTATTAATACCACTGGTATTGGAGAAATTATCACCCCGCACCCCACCTCGGGAAGCCAAGGAAAAGAGGGGGATGTCATCCTTGTCAGTGGTTCCATGGGCAATCATGGTCTCACCATCATGGCGCAACGCGAAGGGCTTTCTTTTATAAGTGATGTTACGTCAGATTCTGCCCCGTTAAACCACATGGTAGAAGATATTTTGCACAGCGTTTCAGATAAAGCCATGGTACATGTACTACGCGACCCAACCCGCGGCGGCCTTGCCACCACCCTGAACGAAATTGCTGAACAATCACAAATATGTATAGAATTAGATGAAAGCGCTTTGCCCATAGATGCTTCGGTGCAAAATGGCGCGTCTTTTCTTGGCCTTGACCCGCTCTATCTTGCCAACGAAGGCAAGCTCATTTGCCTTGTACCTGCCCAAGAAGCAGAAGCAGTATTACATGCCATGCGTCGTAGCCCTTATGGACAAGGCGCTGCCTGCATAGGGCGCGTTGTACCTGCTCAGGAAGGGCAAACCAGACCTGGGCAAGTTATCCTTAAAACAGATATTGGGGGCAGACGCTTGCTTTCTATGCTTGAAGGCGATCAATTACCCAGAATTTGTTAATTCTTACCGCATCAAAAAATTATAAAATAGCTCATATTTTTATTTTTTAAGAGACGAAATTTGAAGCTTATTTTGTAATTTTTAATTTTTTTATTCTGTAAATTGTCAGTAAAAAAAGCCATGCTAGTATAGCATGGCTTTTTTTTAGCGCCAAAAAATGCGCCTACTGACAAATTTTTAAAACAGAGTGCGCCTAACGATACATACACCTTGCATTTTAAATCCTAGCAAACAAATCTTTTTTCTTTTTTTCTCTAAAATTTCTGTTATTCTGGAAATGTAATTTTACATAAGGACGATCTACAGTTTACAGGAGTTATTATGCGTATTCTTATTCTTGGCGGCTATGGTTTTTTGGGGCAACATATAGCAGCAAGCCTCTGCGAACTTGGTTACAAAGTACAATGCACCTCAAGAAAAACATCTTCCCCGCTTCCCTCAGCGCCTTGGTCATTTGTATCGTGGGATGGTCAAAGCCCTAGCAGTCTTTTGCCTTTGCTTGCGGAACACCCCATCATCATCAACCTTATTGGCGAAAATATAGGCCTAAAACGCTGGACTAAAAAAAGAAAAAAAGTGCTTTTACGTTCAAGACTTAGAGCCATTAAAGCTTTACAACTGGCTTTGCAGCATATGCACAAAGAACATATTCCTCTACCAAAACACATTATACAGGCCTCAGCCAGCGGGTACTATGGCCTTTGGGACAATTGCCATACAGCCCCCATTTGCACCGAGCAAAGCCAACCTGTACCACATAATACGCCTGAATCTACGGCGCCCTCTATCTCAAAGCAGGCTTTCTTACCTTTTGTATGCCAAGCTATGGAAAAGGCATTAGTGCCCATAGAAGATCTTGGCATAAAAACCTGCATTGTGCGCTTTGCCCCTGTACTTGGTAGGGCTTGGATTAGCCCTACCAAGGGCGGAGCCACAGAGCCTGCCTCCTTTGACCTTGTAAACTGCGCTAAAACCCCCTTAGCTGGGCTGTTATATTCTATGGTTCCGCCCTTTCGCTTACGTCTTGGCGCTGTAATAGGAAGTGGGCATCAACCCCTTAGCTGGGTGCATATATTTGATCTAAGTCAAAGCATAAACCATATTGTGCAAAAATCTTCACCAGGTATCTACAATATATGTAGCCCCTATCCATCGCTTATGCGCACCTTTGTAGAAGATTTAAGCCACTGCCTAGACATTCCCGCACCATGGCACATACCTGCGCCCATTGCTCGATTAGCCTTAGGGCAGATGGCAGACGAAATGCTCAATCAAGGACAAAAATGCTCGCCGCAGCGCCTACTACAAGAGGGCTTTAGCTTTCGCTTTACACGTTTACAATCAGCACTCAATGACTGTTTATGCCAAGATGACTTTGATGATGATTAATTTTTTTACATATTATCACCTACAAAGGGGAGTCAAAAGACTGACCCCCCTTTTTTTACGTCTAAAATTTTCTTTATATATTAAACAATTACTAGCATGGCACAACCTTTGCTATCCCTAAAGTATCTTTTGAAACTGCAACAGCGCAGGAGAGGTTTATGAGCGAACTATTTTCATCACAAATACAATTGGTCGGCAAAGTGCTGGATATGCGCTTGCAACGCCAAAATGTTATCAATTCTAACCTCGCTAACGTAAACACCCCAAAATACAAGCCTCGAGAGCTTGAATTTGAAAAAGAATTACAAAAGGCGCTGGATCTTGATAACCAAGGCACCATGGCTCGCACCTCTGGTGGTCACATGCCCACAACTTTCGATGCGCAAAACTTTCAGGCCGATTGGTTTAAGCGTTTCACCCCACGTGAAATTCACGGTGAAGACAGAGTGAACCTTGACAAAGAAATGACAAAACTTGCCAAAAACCAATTGCAGTACCAAGCTTTGACCCAAGTTATTCAAAAGAATTTTGAAGGCATTAAAACTATAATCACGGAAGGTAAGCAATA
>CAYJND010000148.1:0-4134 GCA_964371565.1 uncultured Desulfovibrionaceae bacterium | reverse complement strand
CAAGACAGAGCAGAATTAGAAGCCGTGCGTGGCATACGACGTGCCACGCACATGGCTCATGCTTTAGTACGCCTTAAAGGTACAGGTTTTAACCCTGATATTGTGATAGCCAATGCTGGCTTTGGCTACTCCATGTATATCAAGGATATTTTTCCCAAAGCCTTTGTGGTAGCCTACGCCGAAGGCTTTCATGAACAGGGCAACAACTTTACCCTTTTTAGTAAAGGTAAAGCCCACCCCTCACTAGACTTTGCACCAGATCGCGTCCGCAACTTATTTCAATGGAATGCCTTGCACGATTGCCAAATTGCCTACACATCTACACATTGGCAAAAATCTTTATACCCTGAAGTTCTTGCTAAAGATATTGAGGTCTTGCATGAAGGTATCGATACAGATTTTTTCCACCCTAAAGCAGGTGAGCGTTTTGCTGTTGAGGGATGCGATTTAACACATGTAGAAGAGTTAGTAACCTTTTCTGGTCGTAGCATGGAAAGCAACCAAAATTGCCCCGTTTTTTTACATTCCTTTGCCCATATTTTAGAAGAGAGACCCAAGTCACATATTGTTATTATGGCTGCTTCGCCGGCCAATAACAACCCTCAAATAGAAAAATGGCAAGCCATGTTACGCGATAATTATGCTATTGATGAACGCCGAGTACATTTTCTTCCATTCCATCCGCACAAAAACTATAGAAAGCTTTTACAGGCGTCACATGTGCATGTATTTCTTTCTGCACCACAGGCTTTATCTTCGGGTATTTTTGAAGCTATGAGTTGCGAGTGCCTTGTTATTGCAGGTGATTCTGGCCCCATTAGTGAAGTTATTCAGCATGGGCAAAATGGTTTTTTATATGACCCAAGTGACAGTAATGCCTTGGAGAGTATGATAGTTTCTCTATTAGAAAGAAAAGATCAAATGCTTTCTATCAGAAAAGCTGCTCGACATACTATTACCAAGAACTATAATGTGCTCACACAAACGCAAAAGACCGTGGGGCATATTTTAAATAGTTATACCTCTTGGAAAGCAAAGAATGTCTAGACCATTTAACGAGCGTCATATGCAACATACTCAATTATATTTATTCACCTGTATAAAGAAAATATATTCGCGCTCTGTGAGTAGACTAGGCTATGCCATTATCTTTGCCCTGTGTCTTATATGTATTTCTGGCAACCCTATTGTAGCACAAGCAGCTGCGGCGCCTAAAATTTTTGGCTCCATTGAATTTAAAGGCTCCATGAAAGGCTTAAAACAGTGGCTTAGCGTCAAAGATAGACATTATAAAGATGATATTTTAAAAGAAGGTTCACAGCTTAATCATGGCACCACATGGGATAAACTCATGGGCAGACTCAAAGGCAAGAGCGTACTAGATCAATTAAAACTTGTGAATAATTTTTGGAATCAATGGCCTTACAAACAAGATTCTGCAGTGTATAAAGCACCCGATTATTGGGCTACGCCCAGTGAATTTAAAAAGCGCTCTGGCGACTGTGAAGACTATGCCATTGCCAAATATTTTACCTTACGCAGCGCAGGTTTTCCCATGGAAAAAATGCGTATCGTCGTTGTAAAAGATACCATTTTACGCTTGGCCCACGCTATTTTAGCCGTCTATGTGGACGACGAAATATATATTTTGGATAACCTTTCAAAAAACGTGCTTTCACATAAAAGAATACGCAACTACATTCCGCAGTATTCTGTAAATGAAAAAAATAGATGGATGCATGTAATGCCCAAAAAAAAGTAGACGGAGATGCTCATGTACCAGGAAAAACAAAACGCGCTTACACCTAGTGCGCAAACCGCTTCCAAGAAATCGCGCTTAATTCTTTTTGCCGGTGTTGCTTTGGCTTTTTGTGGCGTAACAGCTATTATCTGCCATACATTTTATTCCGCACAAAAAGAAGACATTTTGCAATCACAGCAAGAGCGTTTACAACTTAATGTGGATACCACCACAGAAAGTATACGCTTATGGCGTGTTAGCCTTGAAAATCAAGCTGAACGTGTAAGTGAGTCAGAACTCTTTCGCCTTTTTGCACAAGATATCGCCAGCATGAATGCCGGTGATATGAAGTTGCTCAACGATGCCGAAGACGTAAGCTCACAAAGTGAAGACTTAGCTTATATTGCTGAACAATTACCCATGATGCGTAATATCCTTTTGGACTTCACTTCCTATAATGGGCTTCAAGATGCACGCATTACCAATGCAGAAGGCAGTACCTTGCTCTCTTCTGCACCGCGTCCTTTGCCTATTACTGCAGCGCAGCTCACAGCTATTAAAACTGCAGCTGCGAGCAATGCCACCACCTATGCCCCTGTGCGTAACTCTACCACAGGCATGATGCTTGACTATGCTTCCCCTATTTTAGCAGAGCAAGGTCAAAGTAATACCGCTGTGGCAACTTTTCTTATTACTACCCCTGTAACGGGGCAATTAGCTAACTTCCTCAGCCGTACATCTGGGCAAAATCAAGAAATCCGTTGTAACATTTTACAACTTAATAAAGATGTATGGGAAGTCTTACGCTCTGACGGCACCAAAGCGGCTCCAGAGTCATTACAACTTACAAGCAAAGCAGAGAATTTACCCTTTGATCGCCGCAGCACTCTCTCTGGTACTGGCGATGTTTACTCCATTGGCTCGCGTGTAAGCGGTCTTAATTGGATGGTTACACAAGAAATTCCCGCTAGCCTTGTAGATGCACAATTAGGACGTGCTTTTAACCTTGTATATGGTGCTGGTATTTTTCTTTGTTTAAGCGTGCTTCTTATGTTTGCCTTGGTATGGTGGATGATGATTGGCCGCGAGCAACGCGCTGTAGCCGAAGAATTTAGAAAGCTATACCAAGTTATCAGAAAGCAAAAGCATCTTTTAGACAGCATCAACGTTTCTTTAGATGTGGGTCTTATCATGGTAGATGTAAGCGGTATGCTACATTTAGCCAACCGTGCCTTTGGTGAAATTCTTGGTAAGAATGAAAGTGAATTACAGGGCAAAAACTTACACTCCTTCATGTCTGACAAAGCCGCCTTGCAGGTACAAGAAGCCATCTCTGCAGTGGCCAAGACTGAAAGTTCTAAAACCATTGAATTAGTACTCAATATTAAAGGTGATGATCGACTCTTCCGCGCAACGCTTTTCCCCTTCTTAGACAAAGAAGACAGCACTGCGGCTGCCGTTATAACCATGCAAGATATTACTGAATTCCGCAGAAACAGCGAAAAGCGTAATAAACAACAAATGAGCACCATCGAAGCCCTCGTGGGTACCATTGAGCGTGTGGATCCCTATCTTGCTGGCCACTCAAGCCTTATGCGTCGCCTTTGCGAACTTTTGGCTGATGAAATGACTTTAGAAGGTAAAGATAAAGATACACTGGCTACAGCAGCTGTACTTTCCCAAATTGGTAGAATTTTTGTACCACGTGAACTTTTATCCAAAACAGGTAAACTTTCCCCCGAAGAACAAGCAGAGCTTGGTAGAATTCCTGAGTATGCCTATAATATCTTAAGCACGATTGACTTTGGTATTCCAGTACCAGCAGCCATTTTGCAAATGAATGAAAAACTAGACGGTTCAGGTTCACCTAAAAAATTACATGGCGATGAAATCACCACTCATGGTCGTGTGTTAGGCATTATCAACACTTTCTGCGCCATGGTAAGCCCCCGTGCTTTCCGCGACGGTTTACCCATAGATAAAGCGCTTAATATTTTACGCGATAATAGCAATGCCTATGATGCCACTGTGGTAGAAAAGCTTGCTGAGGTGCTAAACACAGCCGAAGGCTCTCAAGCTGTTAATGAGCGTTTAACCAGTGTAAAAAGCAAAAAAGAAAATTAATAGAACACGTAACCATAAAAAAAGGGAAGCAAAAAGCTTCCCTTTTTTTATTCCATTTACCACGCCAGTTACTTAGTCGACACTGAAAAAAAACTTAACTATCAGTAAAATAGAACTTATAAATCAAATAGCGTAATAAACATTGCCAGAAATAAACGTATGGAATACGTTTTCTGGCAATGTTTAGACATAAGAAATGCTTTTTTTAGATGTTGACTACTCAAGACATGCCCTTGGCATGGCTTGCCGCCGCGTAAAATAAGCCGGAA
>CAYJND010000147.1:0-4196 GCA_964371565.1 uncultured Desulfovibrionaceae bacterium | reverse complement strand
AAGGTTCACCGGGCTTGGCGCCTTTCCACAGGGCAAAATCAAGGGGATCTTCTTTTTCTTCACCGGGGGCTACGCGGGCGCCGGCTTGCAAATCATCTAGGCTGCGGCCAGAAAGCTTGCCATAGGGCGCATAAGAGCGCACACGAAAATACACATCGCCAGAGGGGGTGGCATAGGCTTTACCATCGGCAATAAGGCGCTCACACATGGCTTGCATTTCGGCAATATAGTCGGTGGCACAGGGCTCTTCGTCGGCGCGTAGCACACCTAATTTATCCATATCTTCATGGAAAGCTTGCATGTATGTGGTGGCAATTTCACGCCAGTCTTTATTTTCTTTGTTGGCGCGATTGATGATTTTATCATCAACGTCGGTGAAGTTACGTACAAAATTTACTTGTAAGCCGCGGTGGCGAAAATGGCGCACCATAACGTCAAAAACAAGAGCCGAGCGAGCATGACCAATATGACAGTAATCATAGGCTGTTATGCCACATACATACATATTAACTTTGCCAGGGGTAACGGGGTTAAATTCTTCTTTCTTGCCACTTAATGTATTGTAAATAAACATTTTTTCTCCTGAAAAACCAAGTCGTTAATCTGCTGAGGCTGAGGATTAATTATCAAAAAAGTCAATACGGCGCTGATGTCTGCCGCCCTCAAAAGGCGTAGATAAAAATAAGCGCACTATATCTAAAGCAAGGCCAGGGCCAGTAACGCGCTCGCCAAGGCATAGGACGTTGGCATTATTGTGTTCGCGTGTGGCGCGGGCTTGAAATTCATTGGCGCACAGGGCGGCGCGAATGCCTTTATAGCGATTGGCCATAATAGACATGCCTATGCCGGTGCCACAAATAAGAATGCCCTTGGCTTCTGGGGTATCTTGCAAGAGCCCCTCACATAAATTTTGTGCAAATACAGGATAATCACAGCTATCCGTGCTATGAGTGCCATGGTCTTTCACGGTATGCCCTTGGGCTTCTAATTGACTTATAATAAGGTTTTTAAGCGCCAGACCGGCGTGGTCGCAAGCAATATGTACGGATAAAGTCATGGAACTCTCCTAAAACTAGAGCTGGTTGGGGTTTAAATCTTTCAGAGTATAGAGCACCGTCTCTTTAGGCAAGATAAGTCTCATTTGCTCTGGCGTAAAGAGGTTTAGGTCAGAATCTCTTTCTTTCACAAGGATAATGGCCTTACGCTGAGAATCTATGTGTTTAATATGTAACTTATATGGCAGTTTGGCATGTTCTCTGTATGCAAATTCCATAATCCAGCCTGTGGAGTTGTCTTCTTGCCAAAAAATGGGTTGCCCCAAAGAGTTTAGCACCAAAACCCCGCGAAATGGTGCCTGCTCTAAAGCATAGGCTACAGCATCTTCGGGCAATTCAGGAGAGCCAAAAAGGGCGATATCTGCCTGATTAAGGGGCATGGGGGCGCCGTCAAATTGCAAACCAAAGACCGTGGCATAATGCCCTTGTAAGATAAGGCTTACATGTTCAAGGCTTAGAGGCAAAGGCACGCCCATATTAAAGGAAGCTTTATTCTCTCCCTCATGCACATAGGCCACTTCTTCTTGCGGAATGTAAAGGGTAAACTTGTCGGAGCTTTCAAAAATTTTGGCTACGGTAATGCCCACAGAAGCGCTGATATCTAGTCGCAACGTTTGTGAAGAATTACCCCATAAAAGCGCTGAAACGCGATCTGTCTTACCCTCTACGCCATAGCGTAAGCTCAAGGTATTACGAAAGGGTTTATCAAGAGTTTTGGCACTTTGGGCATAATTTTTCCACAGGGCATCGGCATCTTTATCAATGGGGCCCATGGAGGGCTTGGCACAAGCACAGAGGCTGAGCAAAGACACAGCCAAAATAAGGCGAGAAAGGTGTTTCTTCATAATCTTTTATAATTGATCTTGCTTATATTTAATGGTGTCGGCATTATTGGGGGCAAATTCCAAGGCCTTGGTATAGCCTTTATGGGCTTCGTCCACATTTCCTAAACTGCGAGCAATATCACCATAATGTTCCCAAATGGTGGGCTCTGGCATGCCGGGTGCTTTCACAGCTTTGCGAATGGTTTCCCAGGCTTCTTTGCGCTCTCCAGCCTTGAACAGCGCCCAGGCCAAAGAGTCTAAAATATAATTATTATCTGGTGCCAGCGCATTGGCTTTACGCAAAAGACCAATAGCACGTTTAAGCTCTTTACTTTGCTCTGCTAAGGTATAGCCCACATAATTAAGCGCTTGCACATGCTCTGGCTCTGTTTGCAATAAGGCTTCCATGGTTTTGAGAGCATTTTTCTTATCACCGCTTTGGTCTAAAATGGAGGCGCGCAAATATATAAGCTCACCATCATAGGGGCTATTTTTTTCCATATCTTGTAAAATACTAAGCGCCTGAACATAGTTGCCTTGGCTGGCTAAAATACGAATTTCTGTACTTTGAAATTCTTTATTATCCGGCTCAAGTTTTTGACCTAAACGAGTTTCTGCCAAAGCTTTTTCGTATTGCTCGCCATCAATGAGCAATTTGACGCGCAGCATAAGAGCTTTGGGATAATCTTTGTGGTTGGCATCAATATAGGTGAGCCATTCATAAGACTTGTGTGGATCTCTATCGCGCTCATAGGCAATGGCAGCCAGATAAAAATACAGCTCTTGCGGAGCATCTTCAATATCTGCAAGGCCCAACAAGATGGGCTCTGCCACATCATAATGCCCATCGCTGACAAACATGCTGGCTACAGTAACGGTAAGCTCTGGCGTCATGGGGCTATTTTCAAAAAATTCTAGAGCTTTATCTACTTCTTTAAGACGCAAAGAAAGCAAAATAACGCGCAAAACCAATTCATAATTGGCGCCATAATCATCTAAGATTTTTTCGTAGGTATCACGAGCTTTTTTCAGCTCATTATTTTGTTCATATAAAAAAGCTAAATCATTTAAAGCGTCTATAAAGTCAGGAGACTTTTTTACGCTGGCTTCTAAATAGTCTTGCGCTTCTTGTTTGCGTTTAAGACCAAGCAAAGCTTTGGCATGATAATAATCCACAAGGCCAGAGCGTTCTTCGCCGCTTATGGATTGTAATATGGCCTCTGCCTCACTAAAGTTTTTTTCATGAGCCATAAGCAAAGCCAGCTCTATTTTGCCATCCACTTCATGGGGATTAGCCGCAATAAAGTCTTGCATATGGGCTATGGCTTCGGGTGTTTTTCCTGTTTTTTGCAAAAGCTCAGCATAGAGCAAGTGCAAAGCAACGCTTTGGGGATGGGCAGCTATGCCTTGTTTAATGCTTGGCAAAAGAGACGGGGCGCTGTGTTCCAGTGCCCAAATGCCGGCATCTACATACACTGTCACCGGGGGATTAAATTCTTTTAATTTTTCAAGACTTGTCACCATAAGGGGCGTATGGCCTTGTTGCATGGCGCGACTAAAGACCAAGTACAAATAGACAGCCTCTGCTGATTCGCTTTTTTTCGGCTTGCTTTGCTCGACCTCTTGCGCAGCCGGCAAGGCAGAGCCGCTTTGCATTTCTGTGCTTGCACAGCCGCCACAACCTAAAAGCAGGCAGGAGGAGACAAACAAAATACAGAGCAGGCTATGTCTTACTATGGTAGTCATTTTAAGTATTTATCCAATCTTCTGAGAAGTCTTTTATATCATTGCTAAGGTGCTGACGTAGCTTTTCTAGCAAACGCGCTTCCAATTGACGCACTCTTTCTCTGGTCACATTATATCTTTCGCCGATTTCGCGCAAGGTGACGGGCTCGTCAGTGAGCAATCTATTTTGCAAAATGTAATTTTCTTTTTCATTAAGCTTAGGAATAATGCTCTCTAAATGGGTTTGAATAAGCGCTGCAATTTCATTGCTGGCAATGCTATCTTCTACACCTGCTTCAAGGGCTGGCAAAAAATCCATACGCGAAGCGCCGCCAGAGTTATCGCTTACCTGCATATCCAGCGACATGTCAGAAGCGCCAAGGCGTTGATCCATTTCGTGAATTTGCTCAATGCTTACCCCAAGCTTTTCAGACAGCATAGAGGCATCTGGGTCAAAACCCTGCGATATAAGCTTTTGTCTTTCTTTATTTAAGTTAAAAAAGAGTTTGCGCTGCACTTGGGTGGTGCCAATTTTTACCATGCGCCAATTATTCATAATATACTTAAGAATATAGGCTTTAATCCAAAAGGC
>CAYJND010000146.1:0-4355 GCA_964371565.1 uncultured Desulfovibrionaceae bacterium | reverse complement strand
GAACTTTTTTTCAAAAAAGTTCCCCCTCAAGAAAGCCTCATGCTTTACTAAATTTATTACTCTACAGTATCAGGATTTTCAACTACAACCCAAGGCAGACCCCATTTGTTAAGAGCCTCCATAAAGGGATCTGGATCTAGCTCTTCAAGGTTAAAGACGCCGGGTTTTTTCCATAGGCCATTTACTACAAGCATGGCGCCAATCATGGCAGGCACGCCTGTGGTGTAGGAGATGGCTTGGCTACCCACTTCTTTGTAGCATTCTTGGTGATCGCACACATTGTAAATATAGATGGTTTTTTCCTTACCGTCTTTTACACCGGTGAAGATACAACCAATATTGGTTTTACCATGGGTGCGTGGCCCAAGGGAGGCTGGATCTGGCAAGAGGGCTTTTAAGAATTGAATGGGCACAATTTGCTGTCCTTGAAATTCCATGGGCTCGGTGGAGAGCATGCCCACATTTTCAAGGCACTTCATGTGCATAAGATAGCTTGGGCCAAAGGTCATGAAAAAGCGAATGCGTTTTACACCGGGAATATTTTTAGCAAGGGATTCAATTTCTTCGTGGTGCAAAAGATACATATCTTTCATGCCCACTTCGGGGAAATTGTATTCACGCTTAATGCTTACGGCTTCCACTTCTACCCACTTGCCATTTTCCCAGTAAGAACCGGGGGCGGAAACTTCGCGCAAATTGATTTCTGGGTTAAAGTTAGTGGCAAAGGGGTAGCCATGATCGCCGCCATTGCAGTCTAAAATATCAATGGTGTGAATTTCATCAAAATAGTGTTTAAGGGCATAGGCGCTAAATACGGAAGTAACACCAGGGTCAAAGCCGGAGCCAAGCAAAGCCGTGAGGCCGGCGTTTTTAAATTTATCTTGATATTTCCACTGCCAAGAATAGTCAAAGAGCGCTGTAAAACCAAGGTCTTTGCAGCGCTTTTCATAAATGGCGCGCCACTCGGGGTTATTGGTATCTTCGCATTCGTAATTGGCAGTGTCGATATAATCTACACCCGCATTAAGGCATGCGTCCATAATGGTTAAGTCTTGGTAGGGGAGAGCCAAATTGAGCACAGCATCTGGGGCATAGTCTTTAATAAGGGCAGTGAGTGCAGGCACATCTTCAGCATCAATTTGTGCTGTGGTAATGCGGGTTTTTGTTTTGCCCTCTAGTTCAGCCTTAATGGCATCGCATTTAGACACAGTGCGACTGGCAATGCAGATATCGCTAAAAATTTCGCTGTTTTGACAGCACTTATGGATGGCTACACCGGCCACGCCGCCACAACCTACAATAAGTAATTTGGCCATTTTTTTCTCCGTATACGCTGTCTGTATTTTTATGGACAGCTTGTAATGTTACTTTTTTTCAAAGCTTTCGGCTTCGATGAGTAAATCTTCCACATATTTAGGCAACATAAAAGCGCCAAAATGTAAATTTGTGGTATAATACCATGTGGTAAGCTTGCGCTTATTCCAGCGCCCTGCGTCAAAATTGTGTATGGGATGGTACTTTTTTGAGGCAAAGCCAAACATCCAATACCCTGCAGGGCAAGTGGGTATATGCGCTTGGTACACGCGGCTAATGGGAAAGCTTTGATATACCTTGCGATGCATGGCTCTAAAGGCTGTTTCTCCCTCGTCAAAGAAGGGGCTACCATGTTGATAGACCATAATACCATCATCTTTCAAGGCTCGAAAGCAACTTCCGTAAAATTCTTTAGTAAACAGCCCTTCAGTATGTCCAAAGGGGTCTGTGGAATCATTGATAATAATATCGTATTCCGCTTGGCGACGGCGTAAAAAGCGCAGACCGTCCTTTTGCACAAGGTTTACATGGGGGTCATCAAAGCATTTACCCGTTTCGGGAAAAAACTCTTTGCACGCATCTATCAACATGGCATCAGGTTCTACCACATCAATTTGTTCAATTTCTGGATATTGGGTAAAGGCAGCTGCCACGCCGCCATCGCCCCCGCCAATGATAAGCACTTTTTTTACTTTGGGATGCACAGCCATGGGGACATGCACCACCATTTCATTGTAAATGAATTCGTCTGATTGAGAAAAAATCACATCTCCGTCAAGTACTAAGAGGCGACCGTATTCTGGCGAGTCAAAAATTTCAATTTTTTGATACTCACTTTCCGCAGAGTAAAGTTGTTTGTTAACACGAAGACTGATCTGACCATTGGCGGTGTGAATCCACATATCCATAACTATTGTGCCCTCTTTACGCCTTGACGTACTTTAGATTACGTTTTGATGACCTTTAAATAATCCACCACAGGGTCAGCAGCCCCTTGTAGGGAACATCCCTTTTCGCGAGCAAAAAGGATATGGTCAATAATGTTTTGACTCACCAGCTCTCCCGGGGCGAGGATAGGAATGCCAGGAGGGTAGCACATGACAAACTCTGCCGAAACACGCCCCGCCGTTTCTTTGATAGGCAAGGTTTCTTTTTCGGCGTGAAAGGGTTTTTGTGGTGAATACACCACTTCAGGGATGACAAAATCTGTGAAATTTTGTCCGCCGGCGGGTTTGGCATGCAGGCGTTTTATATCTTCTAAGGCGCCTACCAATCTTTCAATATCTTGTAGACGGTCGCCAATAGATATATAGGCCATAATATTGCCAATATCGCCAAATTCAATTTGTATATCGTACTCATCGCGCAAAAGGTCATAGACCTCAATGCCGGCAAGCCCTATATCTTGGGTATAGACGCAAAGCTTGGTTACGTCATAATCAAAAACGTCAACGCCATCAATAAGTTCGCGCCCATAGGCATAAAAACCATCAATGCTATTTATCTCATCACGGGCGTATTCTGCCATGCGTATAACCTTAGCAAAAGACTCCTTACCGCGCAGGGCAAGGTTGCGGCGTGAAATATCAAGGCTTGAAAGCAGTAAATACGATGCACTGGTGGTTTGAGTAAGGTTAATAATGGTGCGCACATGATTGGGGTCAATGCTGGTATTTAAGAGTAAAATAGAGCTTTGGGTAAGACTGCCGCCGGACTTGTGCATGGAAGCTGCCACCATATCTGCGCCGGCTTTAATGCCAGAAATGGGTAAGCCTTCAGCAAAGGATAAATGCGTACCGTGGGCTTCATCCACCAGCATTTTCATGCCATGGGCATGGGCAAGCTTGGTGATGGATTCAAGGTCTGAGCAAATACCGTAATAAGTGGGATGGTTTACAAAGACAGCCACCGCATCGGGATTATTTTCAACGGCCGCTTTCACATCTTCAAAGCGCATACCAAGGGCAACGCCAATGCGCTCATGAATCATGGGATTAACGTAAACAGGAATACCCCCACATAGAATAAGGGCATTGATGACGCTTTTATGCACATTGCGGGGGAGGATGATTTTTTGCCCAGCTTTGCATACTGATAAAATCATGCTTTGCACAGAACTTGTGGTGCCACCCACCATAAAAAAGGCATGGGCTGCGCCAAAGGCCTCGGCGGCAAGCTCTTCTGCTTCGCGAATAACAGATATGGGATTGCATAAATTGTCTAGAGGCTTCATGGAATTCACATCAAGCCCTACACATTTTTCTCCAAGTAAGCTCACAAGCTCTGGGTTGCCGCGACCGCGCTTATGACCGGGCACATCAAAGGGCACCACACGGCGCCGACGAAACTCTTCTAAGGCTTCGTATAAAGGGGCAGATTTTTGACGTACCAAATCCATCATATTCCTCTAAAAAAAAACGCCGCATCCCTAAGCAACTTCTTGTTGTGTAAGAAGCAAAGGAATCGGCGCTGTTTATATAACAACGTCTTAGCATTTTACGCGCAGAAAACAACACCATATACTTCAGGAAGTATAAAATATTTCCATACTTTAATAAGTATTATAAATACTACTTCCTTGCTGGGTAGCATGTACCAAATGTACTCTTTATTGTCAAGAAAGCTCTTGGTTCTAAGCTTGAATGTGCAGAATAAAAAAGATAGATATACAAAAAGGATAAAGACACTTTTTAGGATAAAGGAAAAAAGTATGCCTACACATGAAATATGTAAAGACCTTGCTTATTCTTATGAACAGCTCACAGAATTTCTTACACAAATGCAAGGTGTCAGCGCTAGGGGGAATTTTACCTTTAATTATGGGGATGTTAGCATTCGTTTAGAACCGCAACCTGAGCCTCCTCCAGATCCTAGCCGAACTGTGCGTCTTTTACCGCGCTGTTATATGTTTTTACAGGGTGATGAGGCGCAGATAAAAACTTTTTATCATACTTTTATGCTGTATCATATGACCATGGGGGGCTAGCAGGCTGTTGAAAAAGAACTGTCTATATGCGGCTACCACCATAGCATTTCAAGGA
>CAYJND010000145.1:0-4476 GCA_964371565.1 uncultured Desulfovibrionaceae bacterium | reverse complement strand
CGTCTACCAATTCCACCATCCCGGCGTCATCACGAAGAGGGTTATGTCATAGCTTTGTAACAGGGTCAAGCTTTTTTTGTAAAAAATGTGATTTTTTTGTAAGTCCGTTTGAGCCGCAGTTTTGGCTCGGGCGACTATTTTATTTTACTTAGTAAAATAGTAGGTTATTTAATGTGAAAAAAATCTTTAAGTCCTGTGTCCCCTTTGCAAAATACGAATTTTCTGATAACAAAGAACTGCTCAAGAAAATTTATTAACAATTTTCATTATTAACTTTTTTCATAAGGAAGGTTCCCTTGCAAAAGCGATGTATACCCATCATAATCTTTGCAGGTATTCTTGCCGTGATAGCCATAGGCGGTTATCTTATGCCAGAGCCTGTGAAAGATATTCCTACGCGTATTCTCTTAGATAATAGCGCAGGAAAAGTTGTTTTCAATCATCAAAAGCACTTGGAAGGGGATAATATCCCTTGTGCTACGTGTCACCACGAGATGATAGTAGAAAAAGAAGCTGTTTTAGCTTGTGCTACTTGTCACGGCATTGCTTATGATGAAACCTTCCGAGCTACGCATACCACAGCCATTCAAAGCGTTGATGCTTGTGCCACCTGTCACCATATGGAGTTTGCTTCTAAAGTTGACTGGACTCACACAGCCCACGCTGAAGATTACGGCCTTGATTGCACCTCTTGCCACCACGAAGATACTGACATTGAGCCAGAGCCACAAAATTGTGCTAATTGTCACGAAAGCACTGGAGATGAAACTATGCCTTCTTTACGCGATGCTGTGCACGTAAAGTGTCAGTCTTGCCATGAGGATATGTTTGATGAGGGTGTGAAAGATTGTGCTTCGTGCCATACTACCATTGATAATAGAAAAAGATTAAAGACAGAGGGCGCCACAAACTTTAAGCTTAACGATGCCTATGTTAAGTGCGCCACATGTCATACTACCAAGGTAGAAGAGCTTATTCCTAATCGTATGGGCGCTTATCATGGTCAGTGTATTACTTGCCATAGTGAAGTAGGCAAAGGCCCCTATACTCAAGAACAATGCAGCCAATGCCATACCAAGTGAGTTTAGAATGAAGCAACATTTTCAAATACTTAACGATGAACGCTTTCACCTTGTCTATAATGTTTCGCAGCGTTTTCACGAGGGGCATAGCCCTTCATCGGTGCGCCTTAACCGCGAAGGTTTTGTGCCAGCTGAGGGGATAAAGAAAAAGACTAAGGTGTATCCTGGTATGCTTTTGGCAACACACGCATCTTTAGAAAAAGGCGATGTTTTTTCGCCTATTCATGGTGAAATTACAGATATTAACGAGCGCAGTATCATGATTTCTGCCACCGAGCCTATGGAAGATGCACCAGAGGTGACCCCTGTGGACTTATTAGGTGGCAATCTTCAGGGTGATGAACTGCGTCTTGCCGTAAAGAAACTAGGCGTAAATACTCGTTCGCTTGGCAGAAAGTGTAAAACACTTATTGTAAATGGGTTAAATCCTGACCCAGGTGTACGCTGGGCAGAGCCCATGCTTACAGCGCACGGTCGCAACTTTGATGCGGGTATAACTTTATTAAAACGTCTTTCGCGTGCTGAAGAAATTATTTTAGCTGTGCCTCATGGTATGCAATTTAGCTATGATGGCGTTAAAATAGTGCATGTGTCCCCCGATTATCCCAACAGTATTTCTCAGCTGGTTATTAAAAATGTAACCGGTAAAGAAAATCCACCCGATGTGGCAACTGTAAGTATACATAATGTATGGAGCCTTGGGCGCGTTGGGCTGACGGGTTTACCTCTTACCGAAACGGTGCTTACCATTGGTTCCTACACTAAATGGGGTAACTACATTGTGAAAGAGGGCAGTAAGATTGGCGAACTTTTGGCACTTGGCGAAATCACCATTCAAGAAGGTGATACGGTACTGCGCGGCGGGCCATTGCGCGGGGAGAGCTTAGATACTCTTGAGCGTAGTGTGACCAAGGGTACCCACGGCGTTTTTGTGGTAGAGTCTAGCGCTGTTCCTACTATGCAAGGGCATAATCCTTGTGTTAATTGTGGCGCTTGTGTGCTTATTTGTCCGGCGCGTTTAAGCCCATCTACACTAAGCCGCTATTCAGAGTTTGCTTTGTATGATCGCTGTGAAAAAGAGCATATTTCTGCCTGTTTTGACTGCGGTTTATGCGGTTATGTATGTGTGGCGCGTCGTCCTGTTTTGCAATATCTACGCCTTGCTAAGCATAAGCTTGAGCAGGCTAAAGCTTTGCAAGGTCTGGAAGAAATTCAACTTAACCCTTCTGCCTAGTTGGAGGATATAATGGCAAATACAACTCCTGATTCTGCTTTACTTGCTGTTAGTGCCCCTCCTTTTTGGCATTGCGGGCGTACTATACACAGCTTAAATTATAATACTTTACTGGCTCTTATGCCTGCAGTTGTTATGGCTGTATGGCATTGGGGTATTCCTGCTGCCAGAGTTATGGCTTTAGCCATGCTCACAGGCATTATTGTGGAAGCTTTTTGTCAAAAGCTTATGGATCGCCCCATTAGCGTTGATGATTGTTCAGCAATCATTACCAGCTTGCTCTTTGCTTTTCTTTTGCCGGCCGCTGCCCCTTGGTGGATAGTGGTGGTGGGGGTAACCCTTTGTATTACCCTTGGTAAAATGGCCTTTGGTGGTCTTGGAGCCAATCCGGTAAACAGCACCTTGGTAGGCTGGGCCTTGCTTTATGTATCTTGGCCTGTACAAATGGATCCTAATGCTTTGCAGCTAAACACTTTGTTTGTAGATCCTCTTGTACAGCTTAAATATTTTGGCGTCAGTGTGGCTTCGCAAATTCCAGTAATGGATTTGGCCTTTGGTAAACAAATTAGTGGTTTAGGAGCTGGTCAAGGTTTGGCCCTTATTTTAGGTGGTTCTTATCTAGCCATGCGCGGTATTATTCGCTGGGAAATTGCAACATCGTTTTTTGTAGGTGTTGTTATCACCGCTTCAGTATTCCATAGCATTGCGCCAGACATGTACGCTTCAGCCGTTTTTCATGTGCTTACAGGCTCCACCATTCTAGGGGGCTTTTTCTTAGCCACAGAAATGGCATCTTCTCCAGATAGGCCCATCCCCATGATGCTCTACGGTCTTTTGGGCGGTGCACTAGTGATTATTATTCGCATCTATGGCGTGCACACCGACGGCGTGGCCTTTGCTATTTTGCTAATTAACCTACTAACGCCTTTGCTTGACGGCATTAGACCTAAGCCTTTTGGAGGTCAATAATGGGTGATATACTAAAAATGCTTGTGGTGCTTTCGGGCATATGTGGGATTTCCGGTTTTGGTTTATCCTACTTAAAAATGGTCACAGCTGTGCCCATTGAAAATCAAGTGCTCACCTATGTGCAGTCGCCAGCTTTAAAGCGTGTGTTTTCTGATGTGGATAACTCCCCCGTGGATGAGCGCAAAAAGTTTACCTTGGCTGACGGCAGGGAAGTGATGGTATTTCCCGCGCGTAAAGATGGTAAGCTTGTGGGCGTAGCCATAGAA
Organism: uncultured Desulfovibrionaceae bacterium; assembly: GCA_964371565.1. GTDB lineage: Bacteria > Desulfobacterota > Desulfovibrionia > Desulfovibrionales > Desulfovibrionaceae > CAYJAD01. The sequence continues at coordinate 925 of CAYJND010000145.1, read as the reverse complement.
GATAAAGGCAAGGGTTTTGGTGGTGATATCAATGTAATGGTGGGTATTAACCCTGCCAATGACACCCTTGTGGGAATTGGGGTAACTACCATGAAGGAAACCCCCGGCATTGGTGATGTTATCTTAGCACCGCGTTTTGTGGATCAATTTGTGGGTAAGCCCATGGATGTGAAATTGCAAAAAGACGGCGGCAGTATTGACGCCATCTCCGGCGCCACCGTTTCTTCTGCTGGCTCTGTGCTGGCTGTGGCTAATGCCGCCAAGGTATACGCGCAGTTAAAAGACCAAATCATCAAAGCTTGGCCCTAGGGAGTAGATATGCAACAACTAATGAAAGAATTTACCAAGGGGCTATGGAACGAGCTACCACCATTTCGTCTTTTGCTCGGTCTTTGCCCTGTACTGGCGGTAACCAAATCTGCCAATAACGGTTTGGGTATGGGAGTAGCTGTTATTTTTGTATTGGTACTCTCAAACCTTATTATTTCTCTATTACGTAGTTTTATTCCTAAAAAAGTACGTATTGCTTGCTTTATTGCCATTTCTGCCACCTTGGTGGTATCGGTAGAATTACTTATGCAAGCTTATGCTTATCCCCTCTATCAGCAATTGGGTATTTTCGTACCGCTTATTGTAGTAAACTGCCTTATTCTCGGTCGCGCTGAGGCCTTTGCTGCTAAAAATACTGTAGCCCTTTCTGTGGCTGACGGCTTAGGCATGGGCATTGGCTTTGCTGTATCGCTTACCTTTCTTGGTGGCTTGCGCGAGCTTTTAGGTGCAGGTACCCTTTTTGGTAATTTTGTCATGTGGGAAGGTTTTTCGCCCTTTACGGTTATGGTGGAAGCTCCGGGCGCTTTTATTGCCCTAGGGGTTATTTTATGCGCCATGAATGCCTTTACCAAGTGGCAAGCTAAGCGTCAGGGTC
>CAYJND010000144.1:731-4479 GCA_964371565.1 uncultured Desulfovibrionaceae bacterium | reverse complement strand
CTATCTACAATGCGCAAGGCAATAACATGCTCATAGGTGCGCCCATCGCCCATAACGCCCACAGTCTTGAGCGGCAAGAGCACGGCAAAGCCTTGCCATACCTTACGGTACCAGCCAGACTCTTTAAGTTCTTCTTGTACCACTTTATCTGCCTTACGTAAAATGTCTAGGCGCTCTTCGGTAATTTCGCCCAAAATACGAATGGCAAGGCCAGGGCCGGGGAATGGATGGCGCCATACGATGGAGTCTGGCATGCCAAGCTCAGCAGCTACCTTACGCACTTCGTCCTTAAAGAGCTCGCGTAAGGGCTCAATAAGTTTCATCTTCATGGTTTCTGGTAGTCCGCCCACATTGTGATGGCTCTTAATAACGGCGCTGGGGCCTTTGTGCGAGATGGATTCAATAACGTCTGGGTACAAGGTGCCTTGCGCTAAATAGTCCACATGGCCAAGGGCTTTGGCTTCATCGTCAAAAACTTCAATAAAGGTATGACCAATGATTTTGCGTTTTTTCTCAGGGTCATCTACGCCTTTAAGCTTATCAAGGAACAGCTTTTGCGCCTGAACAAATTTCAAATTAAGGTCAAAGTGCTCGCGCAAGTAGTTAACTACTTCTTCGCCTTCGTTGAGGCGTAGTACGCCATTGTCTACAAAGATACAGTGTAAGCGGTGACCAATGGCCTTGTGCAAGAGCACAGCTACCACGGTGGAGTCAATACCGCCGGAAAGGGCGCATACCACATGGCTATCAGGGCCTACCTGAGCTGCCATTTCTTCAATGCAACGGGTCACAAAAGAAGACATGGACCAATCTGGGGTGATTTTGGCAATTTCAAAAATAAAGTTACGGATGATTTTTTCACCATCTACGCTGTGATGCACTTCGGGGTGAAATTGCACTGCGTAAATTTGCTTAGCTTCGTCAGCCATGGCGGCGACTTCTAAGGTGGGGGTGCTAGCAATGATGTTAAAGCCTGCAGGTACAGATTTTACTTTATCGCCGTGGCTCATCCAAATACGCGATTTTTGGCCTTTATCAAGACCTGCCCACAAGGGGGAGTCGGCCACAAAGCTGAGCTCTGCTGGGCCATATTCGCGGGTAACGGATTGGGCTAGCTCTCCGCCAAGGTTTTGCGCTAAAAGCTGCATTCCGTAGCAAATGCCAAGCACAGGCACGCCAAGGTCTAAAAAGCCTTTATCAAGGGTGGGGGCATCGTCTTCGCCCACAGAGGCTGGACCACCGGATAAAATAATGGCATTGGGATTCATGGCTTTTACAGCCTCTGCGGTGACATTACAGGGATGAATTTCAGAATACACACCAGCTTCGCGCACACGGCGAGCAATAAGCTGGGTCACTTGAGAGCCATAATCAATGATAATAACTTTACTTGGCATATTTTTTCCTTGGTAAGGTTAACGAACAGTCGCCGTAAAACTCTTGTAATAAACAGGGGGATATACACGCTTTTAGGCGCATATATCCCTCTTTGAATGTATGGTGTTCCTCTTGTGTAACTACAGCTGTAAAGATTATTTACAAAATGTAGCTATGCATACAAGTGGTTAAATTAGTTATCTATGCGATAGTTAGGCGCTTCCTTGGTAATGATAACATCATGCACATGGCTTTCGCGCAGGCCAGAAGCAGAAATTTCGCAATATTGGGTTTTTTCTTGCAATTCGTGCAAGTCTTTAGCGCCTACATAACCCATACCAGAGCGTAAGCCGCCCATGAGCTGATAAATAGAATCCATGACGCCGCCGCGGTAAGGTACCCGGCCCACAATGCCTTCTGGCACAAGCTTTTTGGAGGCTTCTTGGAAGTAACGGTCAGAGGAACCTTCTTTCATGGCATCGATGGAGCCCATGCCACGATAGATTTTGTAGGTACGACCTTGGTATAAAATGGTTTCGCCAGGGCTTTCTTCGGTGCCGGCAAAAAGACCGCCAATCATAATGGTGTTGGCGCCCATGGCCAGGGCTTTTACAATATCACCAGAGAATTTGATGCCACCGTCTGCAATGCAGCAACGGTCAAACTCTTTGGCGGCGCGTGCAGCTTCTTGTACGGCGGTTACTTGAGGTACACCTACGCCAGCTACAATACGTGTGGTGCAAATGGAACCGGGCCCAATACCTACTTTTACCGTATCAGCGCCAGCTTCAAAGATAGCTTTTGCGCCTTCATAGGTGCCCACATTGCCGGCTACCAACTGACAATGGGGGAAAGCAGCCTTAATATCGCGAATGGATTTTAGCACATTGGCAGAATGTCCATGGGCAGAATCTAACACAAGCACGTCAGCGCCAGCGTCAAGTAAGGCTTCGGCACGCTCTAAATTACCAACACCAATGGCAGCGCCCACGCGCAAACGACCTTTGTCATCTTTACAAGATGTGGGGTATTTTTGCACTTTATCAATATCTTTCATGGTGATAAGGCCGCGCAAACCGCCTTCGGAATCCACCACAAGTAACTTCTCAATGCGATGCTCATGCAGGTGATTGCGAGCTTCATCAAGAGAGGTACCCATGGGTACCGTCACAAGGTTTTTGGAAGTCATGTAGTCGCGCACTAAAATGTTGGAACCATCTTCAATGAAGCGTACGTCGCGGTTGGTTAAAATACCCACAAGCTTATTGCCATCCACTACGGGCAAGCCGGACACACGGTATTCAGCCATAAGGTCCAAAGCGTGCTTTACGGTGTCGTTGGAGGTTACGGTGATGGGATCTAAAATCATGCCGCTTTCAGACTTTTTCACCTTCTCAATTTGCAAACGCTGACGTTCGATGGTCATGTTTTTATGCACAATACCGATGCCGCCCATACGCGCCATGGAAATAGCCATGGCAGACTCAGTTACTGTGTCCATGGCAGCAGAAAGCATAGGAATGCGTAAGGGGATTGATTTGGTAAGTTGAGAGCTGATGTCTACTAAGTCTGGAGTGACTTCAGAAAAACCGGGGAGCAATAAAATATCGTCAAAGGTAAGGGCTTTGCCAAAATTTGTAGGCATGGTATCCTCGTAAGCTGTTGTTATCGTTAATCAATTTAAAACGGTAATTTATATAAAATTCCCTGAAATGTCAATATATAATGTGCATCCGTAAGGAAATATTTCACCATTTTTAAAATTTAAGTAAAAATTCCTACTGTTAGAGACATATAGGCATTAAAACTTTATTAGGCAAGAGGGTAGATGGTATTTTGTTACTGTAAATAAAGAGAGAATTTGCACGCCATGTCTTGTTATCAATAGGATTTTGCTTTATCTATACGGTAGTGCTTTTTCTCTTTTTTCTTGACATTACCGCCATTTTCTACTATCTGACCACTTTTGCATATTTCACATACAGCAATTGAGGGTGGCATGTTCGAGAGCCTATCAGACAGACTTTCTACAGTATTTCGCAATATTGGCGGACGCGGGCAACTTACAGAAGAAAATATTCAAGAGGGGCTACGCGAGGTTCGCTTGGCTTTATTAGAAGCTGACGTAAACTTTAAAGTTGTCAAAAACTTTGTGGATACGGTACGCGAAAAATGCCTCGGACAAGAAGTTACCAAGGGTGTTAGTCCCGCCCAGCAAGTTATTAAAATTGTGCATGATGAGCTGGTGACTTTGCTTGGCGGCGAAACCACGGGGCTTGAACTGCGCGGCGCACAGCCGGCAGTTATCATGATGGTGGGCTTGCAAGGCTCTGGTAAAACCACCTCTTCAGGTAAGATTGCCTCTCTTTTG
>CAYJND010000144.1:0-721 GCA_964371565.1 uncultured Desulfovibrionaceae bacterium | reverse complement strand
CTGCTGACGTGTATCGCCCCGCGGCCATTGACCAATTGCAAACGCTGGCAAAACAGCTGAATATGCCTTGCTATAATTCAACCGTGGATATGAATCCTGTGGATATAGCCAAAAAGGCCGTGGCAGAGGCTAAAGAAGCCCAGTCCACCGTGGTACTTATTGACACCGCAGGCCGTTTGCATGTGGATGAAAATCTTATGCAAGAATTGGTAGCCATTAAAGAGGCTGTCAATCCGCAAGAAATTTTATTCGTTGCCGATGCCATGACAGGTCAAGATGCTGTCACCGTTGCAGAGGTTTTTAACGAAAAACTTGGCATTACCGGTGTGGTACTTACTAAGATGGACGGCGATGCCAGAGGCGGCGCGGCTTTATCTATTAAATCTGTCACCGGCGCATCGGTAAAATTTGTAGGTCTTGGCGAAAAGCTTTCAGAGATGGAAGTTTTCCACCCAGATCGCATAGCCGGACGTATTTTAGGTATGGGCGATGTGCTCTCCCTTGTGGAAAAAGCCCAAGAGACCATGGACGCGGCTGAAGCTGAAGCCATGGCCAAGAAAATGCAAAAGGCCAAATTTGACCTTGAGGATTTTCGTACCCAAATGCGCAGTATCAAAAAAATGGGTTCGCTGGATTCCATTTTAAAAATGATACCCGGCCTTGGCGGCCTGCGTGAAAAATTGGCAGAAGCCGGCGGCGCGGCCCCTGAAAAAGAGCTGGC
>CAYJND010000143.1:0-4496 GCA_964371565.1 uncultured Desulfovibrionaceae bacterium | reverse complement strand
ATTTTTGGAAGCCATGGTTTTAGTATTTTTTGTGGTGTATATATTTTTACAAAATTGGCGCGCTACGCTTATTCCTTGCTTGGCGGTACCGGTATCCATCATAGGTACCTTTGCCGGCCTTTATGCCCTTGGTTACAGCATAAATATGCTCACACTTTTTGGATTGGTGCTTTCCATAGGTATAGTGGTGGATGATGCCATTGTGGTGCTGGAAAATGTAGAGCGCATTATGCGACGGAGCACCTTTGTGCCAAAGATGCCACCTCCAAAGCCATGCGCGAGGTGGTAGGCCCTATCATTGCCATAGTGCTTGTGCTCAGCGCGGTATTTATCCCTGTTATGTTTATAGGTGGCATAGCCGGGCAAATGTACAGACAATTTGCGGTAACTATTTCCATTTCTGTTATTTTTTCCGGTATTGTGGCTTTAACACTTACCCCAGCCCTCTGCGCACTCATACTTAAACCCCATGACCCCTATCATAAGCCGGCACGGTTTTTTGTTTGGTATAATTGGTGGTTTGCACGAGTGACACGGCGCTATATTAGTCTTGTACGCACAGTAAAAAAATGTGGTGTGCGTAGTATGTTGCTTTTTGCTTGTATGTTGCTTGCCATGGGATGGCTTTTTAAAGCCGTTCCCATCAGCCTTGTACCTAAGGAAGATCAAGGACGTATTCTTGGAGTGGCTATTTTAGCTGACGGTGCCATCATTCCTCGTACTGAAGCCGCCATGAATAAAGTGCGTGACCAAATACTAGCTAACCCCATTGTACAGGATGTGACGACCTTATCTGGTTTTGATATGACCTCTCCCGGTATTAAAAGCAATTATGCTACCTTCTTTGTAATGCTTAAAAATTGGTCACAGCGTACCGAAAAGCATGAAAGCGGCGCCGCTTTGGCAAAACAGGTTCGTGCCATGGGAGCCAAAATACCCGAAGCTAATATTGTGGCTTTTGAACCGGCGGCCATTAGGGGTATGCTTATGGCTACCTTTGTGGCCACTATTTTTGTACCTTTTTTCTTTACAAAGATAATGTATTGGACTTTGCGTTTGCGTGGTAAAAATGATGATTGAAGCTTTAAGGGCTAACAGTAGTACTTTTGCGAGGGCGCAAAAGAGCTAGTTTCAAACGTCAATACTGTAATGTAAAATTGAAGAGGGTAGTTTTAGCTTAAGAATTGAAGACAAATATAAATGGCTTCAGGATTATATGAATGAAAATACTATATTTTCACAACGTATAGCTTACATTGGGGGCAATCTTAGTATGCACCGAATCATATTTAGCTAGATGCCTTGTACAGAAATAGGAAAAAGAAAATTGCTTTACAGTGACTTACAAAAAGCCCGACAATATATCTTGCCGGGCTTTTTACGAATAATTAATGTGCTTGTACTAGATTTACGATTGTAGCTGGGCAATAAGCTCATTCAGGCGAGCGGCTTGTTCTGCTAATTCTCGTACAGCTTGTGTGGCCTCGCTCATGGTTACAGACATGGTATTAGCATTTTCTGTAACGGTAGAGATACTTTGATTTATTTCTTCAAAGGTAGAAGATTGTTCTTCTGCTGCTGGGGCAATGGCGCGTATCTGATCTGCGGATGTATCCACAAGCTGAAGAATTTCTGATAAGCTGGTACCTGCTTGGCGAGCTTGATCTGTAGCTTCTGCTACATTTTGCACAGAAGAGTCTACATTGTGCATGTTAGTATCTACACTGTTTTGTACACCCTTAATGGCATTGCCTACCTCCACAGTAGCTTGCATAGTTTTTTCTGCAAGTTTGCGCACTTCGTCGGCAACAACAGCAAAGCCTCTGCCGGCTTCACCAGCTCGAGCCGCTTCAATGGCAGCGTTGAGTGCCAATAAATTGGTTTGATCTGCAATATCAGAAATAACATTCATAATAGTATTAATGGCATCGGCATGCTCACCTAATTTTTGCATATCTTGTTTGAGCCGGATGGCCTGTTGATCTACGCCAGCAATACTGCTCACCACTTGTTCAACAATTTTAGCGCCGCTATCAGCTCTGCTACGTGCGTCATTGGCCACCGAAGAGGCATTGGCTGCGCTGTGGGCAACCTCAAGCACCACATCATTCATGCCGTTCATGGCATGAGATGTATTTTCCATTTGTGACAAAGAAACCATGGTAGCTTCTTCAGCTTGTGCTATTTGTGCACTGAGCTGTGTAGCTGCCGAAGATACTCTTTGTGAAATTTCTGTAGCGCTTAGTGCCACTTGGCGAATGGTGTTTTGCAAGGTTTTTTCTTCTGTAACATCTAAAATAAGCTGCATAATAGATACTAGTTCACCTTGAGTATTGAGCATGGGGACAGCAAAGTATTTAATGTGTAAGTCTTTGCCCTGAGGGTGAGCCATGGTTTCCCCATTGGCAGGTTTGCGTGTTTGAATAGCTTTCATAAGCGCATCAGAGGCTGTGCCGCTATCATCTCTATTCATAATTTCCTTACATGTTTTGCCCATGAAGCCTTGGCCACAAGCATGGCGACCCGCGGCGTTTACATAGCAAATTTCTTGATTTGCATTTAGCATAACCACGGTGCTAGGCACATTTTCAATGATGGCAAGATAACTATCAATAATTTTATTGGTACCTTCCATAAGTGTTTTGAATTCACCATGGTACTTACTCAAATCGCCTTTGTTTTCAATATGACCGGAAGAAATACTGCGCCTGAGTAGCGTGTAATCATTAAGAATAGAGCTCAAATTTTGAGGAATGGTGCTAATAGCTTTGGCAAGTTGTCCCAATTCATCATTTTGCTTTAATGTCGTGGTAAAGCCCCAATTGCCTTTGGCAACTTCTGTGGCAAGCTCTACACAGCGTGCAATGGGATTTGTAATTTGTTTGGTTAAGAAAAAGCTTAAAATAAACGATAAAGCAATGCTAGCAATTAAGATTATTTGAAAAAAGTCTTGGCTTTCTTCAATGCGTTGGATATTAGCATCCGCCGTAATAGAGGCAGCTTTTGTCAATTCCTCGGCATTGGCTCTTACCATGGCAAGCACGTTTTGATACAAAGCAGAGCGAATTTCCCCTGCGGCGCTTTCCTTAGCCCACGCCTCTTGGGTTTGAGACAAAATGGTAAAATAGTTTTCCATACTGGCATTCATTTTTTCTGCTAAAGCTTTTATATTATCATAAGGAATATTTTCTTGTAATGCTTTTGCCTTAGCAAAATCTGCCTGAAGTGTATTTATAAGTTCTTGGGCGCGCGCAAAATCTTTCTTTTGATGAGCAGCTAAAAGATGCATACGAAATGCACCTATTTTACTTACAAAAGCCATGGTGTTCACATCAAGTGCGGTAAGGGCTTCTACATAATATGCTTGATTATTTTCGCTCGCAATACCAATGCCATCCATAATGGATTCAAGGTACATATCCACATCTTGTATAGCTTGCACAGCTTTGGTATTGGTGGCATTCCATATAGCCATAGACTCTTTTCTAAGGCTATACATGGTAGTAACAGCTTTTTCATAGCGCTCAAGAACAGGTACAAATTCACTATGAAAGCTTTTAATGTCGGCTATTCTTGGGTCTTGAGAGTTGGATTGAGCAAGGGTATGCAACGCATCTACATCCTTTTGAATATTCCCTATGATAGTATGCACTGTGTTGAAGTATTTTTCTTCAGATGAGGATAAATATAGCACCACAGTGTAGCCAATGCTCGACACCGCATCAGAAAGTCTGTTGTAAATACCTAACTCGGTAATATACACAGATTCCAGGCTGTGCGCATCTTTTTGCGCCGTATTCATGGCTGAAATGCCAACGTAACCAAGTAATACCAAAAGTAAAGTAACAAGGGCAAAACCTAGTGCCAATTTATACACCACTCGCAAGTTTTTCATATTTCACCTGTCCTGTTTGAAAATTACATGCTCTCTACTTCTTGTTATCGGTAAAAAAATAAAAACTTTAACTTTACACGTAGGTAAATGTTTTCATATTGCCGTATAAAGAAATTAAGATGTCATATTTTTAAATAAAACATTGCACATAATCATAGTGTTGTAGAAAAATATTGTTGTATTTGTTTTAAATTATTGCGTTAGTTAAAGTTGTTTTTTAAATCTCAAATTGCTTAAGTTTTGTGTGCATAAAAGGATGAACTGTGAAATCAGAGCTGTTTTTTTCGGTATATAACATCATATTTTAAATAAATTGTTTATAATGTTCTCTAGGTTACTAAAAAATATTAAATGTAATAGGTACTATCGGAGCGCGTAAAATGGGGTAAATCTCTCATGAGCAGTTGTAGCAGTTTTTTTAACATCTTTTAATGGTTTGAGTTAGCTGAGATAGGGTGGATATGCTTTTAAAAAATATATGATTGTGATGATATTGATTCAATTAGTGGTGCTTTTATAGTGAAAAGTATTTTATGTGTAGCCTGTATCTATTTGTTTTTGCAGTATAAAATAATTTAGTATCAGTATTGTGTCAAAAATA
>CAYJND010000142.1:0-4512 GCA_964371565.1 uncultured Desulfovibrionaceae bacterium | reverse complement strand
TGAGGGGGAGAGGGGCCCTTTTTGGCGTTAGCAACCGACCCAAAGGGCTTGTAGCCGTTGGCGCTTTAGCGCCTTACGGATATCGCGCGCCTAGGCAAGGCCCCTCTCCCCCTCAACAAAAACTACAAACTCGCAAACCTTTGCATACGCGCCACACTTTCGTCCTTACCAAGCACATCCATAATTTCAGGCAGATGTGGCCCGCCCATATAGCCAAGTAATGCCACACGCAGCGGCGGCCCCACTTGCTTAAACTTCAGCCCTTTTTCTTCTACAAAAGCGTTCAGTGCAGCTTCTGTGGCGGCGGCGCTAAAGTCTTCTAGCCCTGCAAAAATAGTAGCTAAGTCTGCCACTAAGGCGGCGCTCTCGGCAGAGTGCGCTTTTTTCATGGCGGCTTCGGCAAATTCTAACTCTGCCGATGAAATAAGCAAGGGGCGTAGCGCTTCAGCTAGCTCTACCAAGTTGGCGGCGCGCTCGGCAAAAAGCGGTACCATGGCAGCAAGCCGCTCTGCTGTTACAGAGGCAAAGCCCTGTTTTTGCACAAAGGGCAAGGTACGCGCGGCTAAATCTTGCGGCGTGAGCGCGCGTAAATAGTGGGCATTGAGCCATTGTAATTTATCAGGGTCAAAGGCCGAAGCGGCGGCATTTAAACTGGTGCCATCAAAAAGCTGTACCAATTCTTCCAAGGTGAAAATTTCTTGATCGCCATGGGACCAGCCAAGACGCACCAAATAATTTACCAAGGCTTCGGGCAAAAGACCGTCTTGCTCATATTCTATAGTAGCACGCGCGCCATGACGCTTAGAAAGCTTCTGACGGTCAGGGCCTAAAATCATGGGTACATGCCCAAAGCGAGGCAACTCCAAACCAAGGGCATTATAAATTAAAATTTGGCGCGGCGTGTTGGAAATATGATCATCCCCGCGCATCACATGGGTAATGCCCATGCCGTGGTCATCCACCACCACAGCCATATTATACGTGGGCATGCCATCTGAGCGGCGAATAATCATATCGTCCAATTCATTGACATCCACCACAATGAGCCCTTTGACCATATCATCAAAGCTGACCTTGCCAGCGGCAGGAATTTTTAAACGTACACAATGTCCCTCGCCTGGGCCCACATTTTTTTCACGGCAACAGCCATTATAGCGTGGCTTCTCACCTTTAGCGCGTGCTTCTTCGCGCATGGCGTCCACTTCTTCTGGCGTACACGAACACCAATACGCATGGCCTGTGGCTAAAAGTTTATCCACAGCGGCGTTGTATTCGGCTGTGCGCTGGGTTTGATACACAAGCTCGCCATCCCAATCTAGCCCCAGCCAGCGCATGGAAGCCAAAATAGAGTCAGTATATTCTTGCTTAGAGCGTTCAAGGTCGGTATCTTCAATGCGCAAATAAAATTCGCCGCCATTATGACGTGCTAAAAGCCAACAAAAAAGTGCTGTACGCGCGCCGCCAATATGTAAATGCCCTGTGGGGGAGGGGGCAAAACGTGTTTTCACTGTAGACATAAAATCTCCCATGGGAAGTGTAATAATGGTAAAGTGCTTGTCTAGCCCATTTGCGCCCCCTTGGCAATACGAAGACAGACAAGCAAATGCCGCCTCCTTATTGACAAGGCTTAGTACCATCCCTATATTCGCCACATGACAGCAGAAAATGACTTCTCATCACTGCACCAAGCGTGGTACCAAAGCCCTGAAGGCCAAGGCGCCTTAAATAGCGCCTTCCATCTTACCAAAAAGGCTCTTGCGCCATGGCATAGACGCGGACACTGTATTTTGCAAATGGGTTTTGACCATGGCAAAAGCCTAGAACTGCTTTGGCAAAATGGCTTTGATGTAAGCGCAGTATGCAGCTCTCAAGCCCTCCTTGACACCTTAGAAGCCCCTTTGCGCCAATGTGTGGATATAGAATACCGCGCCCCCGCATCCTTTGACCATCTTTCCTATGCTGACAAAAGCTTTGATTATGTCATCGTTGCCCTGCCGCCTACTCATGCAGATGCCCCCTATCCGCCTTTAGAAAATATTTTGCGTGAAGCCTTACGCATTGCCGCCAAGGGGGTCCTCTTTCAAAGCTGGAATATTTCCTCCCTTGTGGGCATGCAATATACATGGCGAAAAAGTGCCCTGCCCCCCTATTTGCAAGCCTGCACGTGGCATACGTGGCGCACTGTTTACAAAACCTTACGTTCTTTACACCCCCAGCAAAGCGGTATACATGCCAGCACCTTGCGCACTTTCAGCTCTTTGTGGGGTCCCATGCCCCTTTGGAAGCGCCAAAAAACCGCGTGGGAATACCTTGAAGAAAAAGGCTTTTCTGCTTTATTCAAACGGCCTAAAGTCGCCCTGCCCCTGCCCTTAGGCGCCCTCTGTTATGTACGTTTAACCTTAAAGGATAAAGGCCTTATGGCCAATATGCCTCTGTATGTTAAGCCCTTAACACAAGAAGCTTTGCGCCCTGCTTCTGTGACAGAAAGAACCAGCAAACAAACGCCAAAGCCTTTGCTAAAATCGCAAAGCGCCTCGCACCAAGAATTTAATAAAGAATAACATAAAGAGGATATTATGGCTCTTGCTATCAATGTAAAAGAATTCATCATGGAAAAAAAATTCCATCTACTAGGTCTTGTACTTGCCATAACCCTTGTGGGGGGTGGCTGGTTTGGATGGAATAAATACACCCATTCGCACAGCCCTGAATACTTTTTAGAGCAGCTTAATGCGGCTTTAGCAGCTAAAGATTTAGCAAGCTTAGCCGTGCTGGTAGATTTTAGAACCTTTAGCGAAGACATAGCCCAGCGCATTTTAGCTCAGCCCATGCCCTCTGAACACAGCACCCCCAAGCACAAAGAGCCTCATCTTTTAGCCGAGAGCATTCAAAACTTTTTTATGGAAAATATTAAAGATCCAAAACCTGCCCCCCCTGCTGACATTGAAGAAGACCCCCTAGCCCCAGTGGACGCCCTGCCCATAGACTTTATTACCCAAATCACAGGCAAATTCACCCTAGAAACACGCATGAGCGACGGCGCTGTAGCCTCGGTAAAAATGCATTATCCTCGTTTTAAAAAAGAATTACCCTTTTATTTTTATCTCAAGCAAAAGCCTGAGTGGCGCCTTATTCGCTTAGCCAATGCCAATGAATTGCTAAAAAGCTACATCAAAGAAGACACCGCCATAGAAGTAGGGCGCAAACAAGTATATAAAAAGCAAAGAGAGCAAGACCGCAAACGCATTGAAAATCAATTTAAAGTAGAAGAATGTACCGCCTTTATCCACCGCCCGCGCGGTCAAAAAGTGCCTCTGCTCATGGTGCGCATTGGCGGCTACAACAATGGCCCCTTTACCATTCGTAATATGACCTTTGATACCAGCATCAACGTAGAAAATCACGATGCAGAGCTTTCTTTTAAACAGCGCATCAACACCGCCGCGCGCCTCACCGTAGGTACCAATTTAGAAGACTCTTACACATTAGAGCTTGAAACAGAAAGCAAAGAGGCAAAAATCCTTTTAGGTGCTGAAAAGCTCACCTGCACAGCCAAGGTCTTTTTCATGACCCTTGATAACGGTGCCATGTTGCATCTAGCAGAAGATGAAGCCACCATCACCAAACCTTTACCCAAAAAGTAAAGCTTTTTTGCGCTTCCCTAATGAATAGCTTTGTGCTAGCTTTTTTGCTTAAAAAAAGTCATGCACTTGTCACCCTAGGGACGCAGTGTTAACTATATAGCAAAGTATCTAACCCATATATGGAGAATTTATGAAATCCCTGAGTCGTTCCACACACATTTCTGTCCACGTTCACAAAAACGAAGCCACCATGGCAGAACGCGCCGCGCATATCTTTGCCGAACAATGCGAAGAAGCCGTTGCCGAACGCGGCGCCTTTAACGTAGCCCTGTCTGGCGGACACACCCCCATTCCTTTCTTTCAGCTACTTAGCAGCCCCGACTGGGCAGAGCGCTTACCGTGGGATAACATTAACATCTATTGGGTAGATGAACGCTGCGTTGGCCCAGATCACGCCGATAGCAATTACGGCATGGCTAGACGCGAGCTGCTCTCTCACATCCCTGCCATGCACTACTATCGCATGCGCGGCGAAAACAATCCCGAGCAAGCCGCCCTGCAATACGAAGAACTCTTACGCGAACACTTCAAAACCCCCAATGAAATCCCGCGTTTTGACTTCATCCTCTTAGGCATGGCTGAAGATGGTCACACAGGTTCTATCTTCCCCGGCTCCCCTGCCCTCGTAGAGAAAAAACGCCTATGCATCGACCAATACGTGCCAGAACGCAAAGCCGACCGCATAACCCTAACCCTACCCGTACTCAACAATGCGCGCTGTTGCATGTTCTTACTCGCCGGCAAAGAAAAGCACCCTGCTCTTAAAAAAGCCCTAGACCTGCTTGAGCCGCCTACCCTGCCCGCGCAAAAAGTACGCCCCACATTCGGCAACCTTATCTGGATCGTAGACGAAGCCGCCGCGCTGGGT
>CAYJND010000141.1:0-4529 GCA_964371565.1 uncultured Desulfovibrionaceae bacterium | reverse complement strand
CCCATGAGAGGTTTGTTATGTCAAATACCATATCCGGTGGCATATCTTTTTCAGGTATAGGTAGCGGAACCGACTTTAGCGCCATGATTGATCAACTGTTAGAGGTTGAATCTTATCGCTTGTACTCTTTGCAGGACACGCGTGATGTGGCTACAGAAACATACGAAGCCTTTCAAGACCTTATCAGTAGCGTCTCCGACGCCCAAGAGGCGCTTTCGGCGCTCAATTCTTACGAAGAATTTCTTACCAAGATAGCCTCTAGCAGTAGCGAAGCAACCCTTGGGGTAAAGGCCGACGCCAATGCCGTTGACGGTACTCATAAAATCGAAGTGCAACAATTGGCTTCCAACGCCATTTGGGCCAATAAAGGCAGCTACGCCGATAAAAATACGGTTATAAACACTTCGGGTACAGCGCAAGAATTTTCTTATACATATGCCGGCGAAACGCGCACCCTTTCTGTGCCTGCGGGTACCACGCTTGAAGGTTTTGCCAATATGGTAAACCAAGATAAAGCCAACCCTGGTGTTAGTGTAAGTATTTTACAAGTGGCCGATGGTTACACTTTCCAAGTGGCGGGTAAGGGCTCTGGTTTAGAAAATTCCTTAGAAATTCACCCCTCTAACTTGTCAGGCCTTAGCGGCGCAGGGGGCACGTGGGAGTCCGCTGCCTCTGTAGACGGCAGTGCTATTTTAGGCGGTGACGGTAGCATAAATACGTATGATTATACCTTAAATATGCGCGATGCCAGCACAGGCGCTACCTCTTATAATTTAAGCATGCAAGGCGATTTTACCAATCAAGATTTGGTTAATGAAATCAATAATACCGTAGGTACAGATATTGCCAGTATTGTTGATGGTAAGCTGACCATTACTGGTCTTGATTCCATGGACGTTACCACTACTCCTCCTGGGGGCTCAGCGTCTACTGTTACCCTTGATGTGCGTCAAGAAAGTACCGTGAACTTTGCGGGCAATTTAACGAATCACACCATAGCAGGGCCGCAAACATATACCTTTAAAGATGATCAGAATAACGAAGTTGTTATTACTATGACTAACGGTCATACCCAAAAGGAAGTGCTTGAGGCTTTGCATCTTGAAGGTTTTGACTATACCACCACAGCTAATGCCGACGGCACCACCTCTGTGGTCATGGATGGTATTACCGAAGTACCAGATAATTTTTTAAATACCGACTTAAATATGCGCGGTACTGTGGCTGTGTCTACCTTTAGCATGGCTGCCGATGATCTTACGGCAACTATTTCGGGTCCGCGCGATTATACTTTTGAAGATTCATACGGTGGCTTTTTTACTATACCCATGGACGGCGACCATACCGCCGAAGATGTGCTGACTGCTTTGGCTGATAAAGGTTATGCAAGTAGCGGAGATACCGCCGCGGCCAATATGGTCGTGGCCGTTACTGGTGTAAAAGATTTATCTGCACTGACCTCACAAATAGGAACTAGCCACACATTTGACACCTCTGTTAATGTGAATATGGCTGATGTATCAGGTGATGTTCTTGGTACTGCGGGCGTTGAAACTGCTTATGTCTTTACGAATAATGCTGGCAATGCGGTAACTATTCGTATGGATGGCGAGCATACACAAGCAGATATTTTACAAAGGTTAACAGATGCTGGCTATCCTGCCACGGTTAGCGTTGCTAATGGCAGACAAAGTCTTACTGTTATGGGTATTAGCAATGTAGATTCTTTATTGGCTTTAGATCCAAATCAAGGCGTAGTCCCTGGCGTTTCTGTGGAATGGAGTGAGTATACAGCCCTTGCAGAGCCAGAGGACACCATACAAAGTGGCGTGGTTCCTGAAGTTTTAGAATTTACCTTTATCAAAGAAGATGGCACCAAAGTGGTGATAGGTGGCCCCGGCACTCCGCCTGAGCTTACCAATGATATGACTGTTGATGAGATGCTTGCTCTGGCTAGCTCTAAAGGCATTACGAGTAGCATTGACCCAACCACAGGTATTTTGTCTTTTGACGGTGTGACCTCGGTGCAGGGTGTGCCCACATCGTTGGGGTTAAATGGTACCTTAACTGGCTCTGATGCTTGGCAAGTACAAGCTTCGCAAAATGCTATTTTTAAGGTAGATAACTGGCCGCAAGAATTAACCTCGAGCACCAACGAAGTAACAGGCGTACTTGAAGGCATTACCCTTTCTTTGCGCGATGTGGGCACAGCGCAGTTTACCATAGCCGCCGATACTGATTCAGTGAAAGCCAATATTCAAACAGTGCTTGATGCCATTAACTCTGTGCTAAAAAAGGTGCAGGATTTAACGGCTATTACTGAAGATGTCACTTCTTCGTACGATGACGAGGGGCAAAGTCTTGCAAATACCTCAGGCTCTACCTTAACAGGTAACTATAGCGTACAGCTTTTTGCTTCTCGTTTTAAATCAGAAGTGTCATCTTCCCCTCCGGGCTTCCAACCTATGGATGCCGATGATATTTTCTCAGGAGATTTCATTTCTGGTCTTGCGCAAATGGGTATTAAGGTTTCGTCTGATGTGGATGACCCAGATTTTGGGCTCTTTAGTATTGCCCCTCATGGCACCACAGAGTCTATACAGGCTCTTGATCAAGCGGCTTTTGATGACGCTATTGCCAATCACTTAGAAGATGTTATTGCCTTTTTTGCCAATGACAATGAAGGGCGCTCATCTTCGCCAAATTTCCGTTATAGCAATCATATTGATGGCTTAACAGAACCAGGCACCTATGATATTAGCTATGATGTAGATGCTACTGGTACGCCGCAAAATGTATATATTAACGGTGTGTTGGCTGCGCCCAGTGAAAACGACCCCAATACCTTTACGGCAGGTTCAGGCGCTGGTGGTGCTGGCGGTATGGCCATTACCATTGACAATTTAACACCTGGCACCAATTATACGGGTACTGTATCTTTGCAAAAAGGTAAGGTAAGTCAAATCGAAGACTTTTTTGCCGCAGAGCTTAAATATACCGAACCTAAACTTTCTGACCCAAGCCTTGGGGATGATAATGGTGGTTTAAAAATTGCCGAACAAGGCGCTTGGAGCCTTATTGAGCAACTAGATTTGCAAATTGAAGAAGAAAGTACTCGTTTAGAGCGCTGGGAATATAATGAAAGATTAAAGTTTGCTCGTCTAGATACTTTACTTGGCACGTATGATGGCCAAATGGAAATGCTTACGCAACAATTGGCGCAACTTAGCTAATAAGGCTAGACGCAGTATATAATTCTTGATACAGCAAGCAAGAATACACATTAACATTAGAGGTTCGCATGAACAATAAGGCAGCACAAGCCTATTTTCAAACCAAGGTGAATACCACAGATCAAGGGCAACTTTTGCTTTTGCTCTATGATGGCGCTTTAAGGTTTTTACAGCAAGCACGCGAAAAGATGATAGAAAAAGACTATGCCGCTAAAGGTATACTTATTTCTAAGGTCATTGATATTATTAATGAGCTCACCAATACCCTTAATTTAGAAAAAGGGGGCTCGCTGGCTGAAAATTTAAATAATTTGTATTTTTTGTGTACTACGCGTTTATTGCAAGCCAATTTAAAAATGAATGTAGAGCAGTTAGATAATGTATCTGATATTTTATCTGGCCTGCGCTCAGCCTATGCTGAGATTATCGAAACCCCAGAAGCCAGAAAAGCTTCAGCGCAAATCGCCGCTAAGCTTAATGTAGATGCCTCTGTGGGACAACGCGCCGCCATTCAAACCCATCGCCCTGCGCCCATGCCATCGCAAATGGGCATGATGCAAGCGCGTAATGCCTATAGCACTATGCAGCGTTCTGTTCCTGTGGCACCCGCGGCACCTGCGGCTCCGGCTACTTCAGCAGAAAGTGCTAGCCCAGCAGCGCCAAAATCTGGCATTGCCGCCGTTATGGCAGGGCAACCTATAGCCGCCGCTGAGCCTACACCTAAGGCCGCAGAATTAGCTTTTACACCGCAAGCAGCCGCAGCTGCCACGGCTAATCCAGTGAACAGCGCAGATGCCGCTGCGCAAGTAGCTCCAACAGCTTCTACTGCATCACCAGCCACGGCTCAAGCAAACCCAGCTATGCCTGTAAGCGCGCCTGCTGAGGCTACAGCGACGCCTGCAAGCCCTACGCCTACTGCAGCCACTACGCCGCCACGCGCTGGTTTTGGGGTAAAAGGCTTTGCCTATAACAAGGCTTTTGGTAAATAAATTATACGTATTACGAAAAAAGGGCATGGTGTTTACCATGCCCTTTTTTTATGCTTTAAAACTTGCTTTTATTTTAATTACAATGACGTTGCGTCTTGCCAATCCTTGGTGACAGCTTGATAGCCATGATGAGCAAGGGCTTGGCTCATTTCAAGCATAGAGCGTGTGTCAGAAATATCAAATTGCCCAGTATCACTGCCCTCTACAGCGCGTCCGCCTACGGCGGTGGAAACGCCAGCAGAAACACGTGTAACGCCCAGCGGTACCACATGGTCACGCATAAAGGCGCTTTCGCGGCTAGAAACGG
>CAYJND010000140.1:0-4724 GCA_964371565.1 uncultured Desulfovibrionaceae bacterium | reverse complement strand
GTAGGGAAGGTATGGGAGTTATTTTTGGCGGCGGTGGCGGCTCTGTTTTTGGCAGTGGCGGTGCTGGTGGCCTTTTGTCTAAGCTTACAGCCTTTATGGCGGTACTTTTCTTATTTACGTGTTTGAGCTATACTTATGTGAGTGGTGTTCGTTCTAACGATGAATCTGTAGTTCTTGATGTGCAATTAGAAGAAACCGCACCTCCTGCTACAACTGAGCAAACAGCTCCGGCGCAGTAAAAGTAGTATACTTGATAATAATAGGGGGCTTTGGCCCCCTTTTTTTATGGTTTGGTGGTATATGCAAGAAAGTTTTACCCATACGCCTTTGGCGCAGCTTCTGCAACAAAGGGCAGAAAAGTTGGCTCAAGATCCGGTACAGCAATCGGCACAGCAGTCGGCACAGCCACTGCGTAAAAAAGCGAGCCCCGCGTCTTTTGCTCAAGCAACCGAACCAGTTATTCAAGAAGAAGATAAACTTTTTATGCAGGCTATGGGTTCGCTTATTGAACAACCCAGTTTTATTCATAATAATTCACGACGCCCTAGGCAAAATACTTTTCATGCGCAGCAAAAGGTGTATTCCTTGGCGGAGGCTACAAGCTTTGGTCAGCTTATGATGAAAGATACTAAGAAAAAACAAAAGGCCTCACGTAAAAAAGCAAAATCTTCTCTAACAGCTCAAAATGCTCATATCCAAGCACAGGCTTCCTTGCCAGAAGAGCAAAGCATGCAAGAACTTTTGCAGGCTGAAAAGGCCTTAGCTACGGGGCAAGATGCTGAAGGTATGCAGGCTTTTTTTACTGCCATGAAAGAAGTCAGCCCTCTTACGGGTAAAGGGCGAGATGTGGCTCCTGAGGTTGAGCCAAGTCATATGCCTTTGCAAATGCAAGATCCTTTTGCTGTAATGATGGAAAAGAAATTAGAATTTTCCTTAGCTTTGAAAGGGGAATATATTGAAGGGCATGTGGTGGGTCTTGATGACTTGACCATGAATAATCTTCGCGCAGGAGTCTATAGCCCAGAAGCGCATTTAGATATGCATGGTCTTAATGCCATGCAGGCCTATGAGGCCATGGTGGGATTTTTTAAAAGCTCTTGGTATAAGGGCATGCGCACTCTTTTACTGATTCCTGGGCGCGGAAAAAATTCGCCTAATGGGGTAAGTGTACTGCGTGAAAAAGTGCAATTGTGGCTTACACAAGACCCCTTTAAACGTGTTGTACTGGCTTTTTGCACAGCGCAGCCTGTGGATGGTGGCCCTGGTACTATTTATGTGTTGGTGCGAAAATATAAGAAAAAGGGTAAGATTTGCTGGGAGAGATTGCCCTCTGATCCCGATTTATATTAAGATACTTTGCTGAAAATAGTCCTTTTTTTCGTCAGAATTTTTTTACTCAGAAGACTTCTTTTACCCAGAAGAATTCTTTTATTAAGACCAGATATGTCTCTATACACTCCCATTATAAAAATAGCGCGTTTTGGAAAGGGAGGGGGTGTAGTGGAGGCTCGCTCAAAAAAAAGGGCTTTTTGGCGCTAGTAAAAGTTCTTTCCTTCCCCGTACAAAATTATATAAAAGATAAAATACGTATTACAAATTCAGGCAAGAAGTTTTGCAACCATGCTTGAGGCCAAAAGATGCTACGAGTTTCTTTTTCTTGTGTGGCTTGCATAAGGTCTTCAAAATCTTCTCCTTCTACCTGTAGCAAAAGAGACACCACACTTACGGCTCCATTATGGGCTATTTGTTGTACGCTCGCTTGTAAAAGGGTGTTTTGTACCTTGATATAGCTAGGGGTGTCCATATTTAGCTTGCGTGCGTCTTCTTGGGGTAGATGTACGAGAGCTTTGAGCTGGGTATTCTTAGTTGGAAGAAGCATAAATACAGGGCTGCCTTTTTGAAAGACTTGCCCCGCTGCGGGGGGATTTCCCACCACATAGCCCTCTACCGGTGCTAAAAGCTGTTCGGTGATGGCAGGGATATTTTGATTTACTGTGACCGGCATTTGGGAGCGGCGCTGTGCGCGTAATTGTTGTAAAACACTTTCTATGGCAGAGCGAGTACGGCTGGCAAATTCATAGGCTGCTTTGGCTTGCTCTAATTGTTCTCGAATTTTACGCTCTGTGGCTTGTGCTCTTGCTAAGGCACTTTCTTGTGCGCTACGCATATGCAAAAGCGCTTTGGCATGTTCCACAGAGAGTTTTTCCATAAGGGTACGCTTAGCTTGTTCTTCTTGGCGCGCTAAGGCTATGCGATTAACCATGCTGGCTTCGTCACTTTGTATACTTTCAATCAACTGCGCTTGATTTGTGTCTTTACGTTGTGCTTGGGGTAGCCCCTGCACTAGAGCTTGCGCATGAGGCAAGTGCTGCGCAAAGCCTGAGAGATCTAAACGTGCTAGAGGTGACCCTTGAGAAACCAGCATGCCATGATTAGTTAAAATTTCTGTGTAAGCGACACTTAAAGGGCTAGGCACGGGCACAAGTACCGCAGAAATGGAATTTTGCGTGCTGATAAGACGGCCTTGATAGATAAAAAAAACACTAATACCAAGACAAAGGATGAGAAGCGCTAGGGGCAAGAATACTGATTTTTTTTTGGCATACGTATGTTTTTCTTGCGGGGCTGACCCTTGGGGCATTTCTAATAAAGGTGACATGACTCAATCCTTGGTTTGGCGTCGTGGTGTAGAGTTTTATAAAATTCACACAGACATTTAACAATGCTGTGGCTGCTCTTCAGTAAGTCCTTCATGGCTTCCATAGGTATCGTTAAACGCCTCTTCTGCTGTGGAATCGCCAATAAGAAAAATTTCTTCATTTTTGCAAAATATATGATTGGGGGCTGGGTTTACCTGCATTATTCCATCTTTATCTTGTAAGGCCACAACGTTGCAGCCTGTTAAGTTACGAATGCCGCTTTCGATGAGAGATTGCCCTTGTAATTTTGCTCCAATTTTACTGCGGAAAATTTTCAGTCCTTCATTGAGCATAAAGACTTTTCCAGGTGCTAGCAAGTTAATGATATTGCTAGTCATCATTGATGCTAAGGAGAGAACTAAGTCTGCACCTGCAGCATGCAAAATGCCAATATTTCTATCAAGATTAGCGCGGCTGATAATTTGGATATCAGGGCGCAAGCGACGGCAATAAAGAGTGAGATATATGTTAGTATCGTCATCGTGCGTGGTGATAAGCACTGAGGGGGAAGTGCGAATGCCAGCTTCTTCTAAGGTGTCAATGTCGGCGGCATCTCCAAGAATAATGTGCTTTTTATCCACAAGGGCGCCGGCGCGAAGTTTTTTCTCTACAAAGCGGTATGAGCGCCCCATGCTTTCCAATTGCTGAGCAGCGGCTATACCCACACGACCGCAACCTAAAATAACCACAGGGTTATCTTCCACTTGCATGGGTTTGCCTAAAAACTTATCCACTTCTTTCATTTGTTCTTGGGTACCAGCCATAACCACTACAGAAGAGTCAGTAAAAATGGTTTGTGGCAGGGCTTGAATGAACTTTCCTCTTTCCCAAAGGCCTACTACGTTAACCCCAGTTTTGGCTCTAAGGCCACACTCTATGAGGTTTTTTCCCACAAGCTCAGTGCGCATGGCAGGGGCTTCGGCTATGACCAATTGTCTGTATTCGTTAATAACACTGGTGGGGGATTTGGCGTCCAAAACGCGGCGCGCCAGAGCTGTGCCCAAAAGCTTGTGGAATTGCACCACGTGGGTAGCACCGGCTAAACCTAAAATATCTATGGCTTCGTCGCTTTGCACACTGGTGGTAATGGGTACCTGTTCATTCACATCACGGGCGGTAAACGTAATGTTGGTATTACGCATATCGCTGTCTAAAGCCACCAGCATGGCAGCTTTTTCTAGGCGCAGATTTTTGTAAACGGCGCCATCATCGTGATCGCCCATGATGGTTTCATAGCCTTGGTCAATGAGATCAAGAGTTCCCTGACTATCATTGCATAAAAGGACGCACTGGGTACCATAGCGTTCAAGCTCGTCAATGGTATTAAGAGTAAGGGGACTAATGCCTACAAAAATAACATGGTTTTGTGTGCTAGCTGGGACTTTTCTTGGGGTAGATTGTTTTTTTTGTGCTTCAAGCCAAGGGGCATAAAAATATTGAATAAAAGTAAAGGGAAGCATGACAAGCAGCAAAATAACTCCAGACATAAGCACCACAATGGAGAAAAAACGCCCCATGTCAGAGGTAAAGGTAATATCACCAAAACCTAAAGTGGACATGACGGTAAGTGTCCAATACACCCCTGTGGTCCATGAATACGTGCGCCCTTCAAATTGCATAATATAGTGAAAAATAACACTATATGCGCCAATAAGAAAGACAAGAAGCATGAGAAAACGTAATAAAAAAAACATATTACGCTTTGCACCACGGGTTTGCATAAAAACTGAAAGTTGCGATGATATAAACTTCATGTAATCCTCTAAGAGAGAAATAACAATGCTAAGACTTAATATCTTATGTGCAAAGTCGCGATTATTATACGGCAGGGGCAGGGTAAAGGCAAGGAATGCTTAGGGGGCTTTTTTGTGCAGTTTTTGAAACTTATTGTAATATGAGCTAGTCGCGACTTAATCGTACAATTGCCCTTGTGAAAAAAGGGAAACTCCGTTTTGATGGAAATACAAACAAACACCATCAAACATGGCACAGCGCCAAAGGAGTTTCCCTATGCAAAGTTTTAAT
>CAYJND010000139.1:0-4805 GCA_964371565.1 uncultured Desulfovibrionaceae bacterium | reverse complement strand
CAAAACCCACGGTAAAAATATTGCACCCCGGTCCCATGAACCGCGGGCTAGAAATTTCTGCCGCCGTGGCTGATGCACCCAACAGCCTTGTGCTTGATCAAGTCAATGCCGGTGTGGCCACGCGCATGGCCATACTCTATTTACTGGCCCAAAGAACCAAGGATTAGGAGTTACGCATGTCTACTTTACTCTGCATTAAAAATGCTGACTACTTAGGTGCCCGCGTGGATGTTCATGTGGAAGATGGACGCATTCGCACCATGATGCCCCATGGCAAACCCATTCCTGCCGAGGCTGAAGTTTTTGACGCCCAGGGCTTATTGCTTTTCCCCTCCTTTATTGATGCCCATGTGCATTTGCGCGAGCCTGGCTATGAATACAAAGAAGATGTAGCCTCTGGCCTTAAAGCCGCAGCACATGGGGGCTTTGGCGCCATTATGTGCATGGCTAATACCCATCCGGTTAATGATAGCGCTTCCACCACCCGCTTTATCATTGAGCAAGGCAAAAAAGTTTTTCCTCATGGCCCTTATGTTTATCCCATTGGCGCCGCTACCATGGGCTTGCAAGGCAAAGAAATGGCACCGCTGGCAGAATTACGAGATGCCGGCTGCGTGGCTATTTCTAATGATGGGCGCTCCATGGAAAATACCGAACTCATGCGCCGCATTGTGGAATACGCTTCGGATTTAAATTTAAAAATCATTGATCACTGCGAAGATTATTCCTTTGCTAAAGGCGCCCATATGAATGAGGGCATTACCAGCGGACGCATTGGCATAAAAGGTCAACCTGATGTGGGCGAAGCCATGCATGTTGCTCGCGATATCCTGTTGGCAGAATACTTGAATTTGCCTTTACATATTGCTCATGTATCTTGTGCCTCAGTGGTAGAGCTTTTACGCTGGGCCAAGGGGCGCGGCGTACAAATTACCGCCGAAACCTGCCCGCATTACCTGTGGCTTGATGACACTGCGCTGGAAAATTATGGCACTGCCGCCAAGGTTAATCCACCCTTGCGTACCCCCAAGGATAGAGAAGCTCTACGCTCTGCCATTAAAGATGGTACCATTGATATATTGGTCACAGACCATGCCCCTCATGCCATTCACGAAAAAGACTGCCCACTAGATGAATCCCCCAATGGCATTACAGGCCTTGATTTAGCCCTTTCGCTCACATGGAAGCTGGTGCAAGACGATATTCTTAGCATCGCTGACTTACAGCGCTTATGGAGCACTCGTCCGGCAGAGATTTTCAATTTGCCTTACAATGGCTTTGCCCCCGGCGATGTGGCGGATTTCTTCCTCTTTGACCCTAATCAAAGCTGGGAAGTGAGCCCTGCCACCTTGCATTCCAAAAGTCACAACACGCCCTTTATTGGACAAACCTTGCCTGGGCGCGTGGTAGCACATTGGATGAGCGGCCATAAAATAGTCTAAGGAGACATTATTTCATGAATTTTATACAAAAAATATGCGTACTCAGTTGCATGCTTGCCTTTGGCGCAGCGTCTCTTAACGCGGTGCCCACAGCTCATGCAGTGCCTGCTCTAGATACGCAAGCGCAAAAAGCCTCTTTGGCACCCGAAACATATTTTGGCGTGCCCGCTGTGCCCCATAAGGTGGTAATTAATAGACAAAATACCCGCGCTTTTGCCCAAAGCACCTTGAAAATTGTGGAAGCTTTTGGCGCAAAAGTAGTGGTCTTGCCCCTGCCTAAGCAGGCTAGCAATGTGCAGCTGAGCTTACCCCAAGGTGATGGTACCATTGTGGCTTGGCAAACAGAAAAAGCCATGCCCTATAAGCCCCACGGTTTTTTAGAAAAACAACGTATCACGTATGAATCCATGGCTAATTCACTTGGCGGTGCGCTTACCGCTTTGCAAGGGCAATATGAAGCCACGGTGAAATCCATAGAAAACTTGCCCCCCAAAGAGGCCGCTGAAGCTTTGAAAAAAGCCCTACCCACCTTGGCTCTCATTGGCACACGTATGCACTCGACCCAAAGAGATTTGGACGTTGCCAATGCCCGTGTGGCTCTTTTTAAAGATGATATCCCCCTAAGCCAACAGTTGGTTATTACTGTAGATACCAAACTAGATTTGGGTAAAACTTTACAAGTAGCGTATTCTTATACCTTAGATGGCAGTTTTTGGCGCCCAAGTTATGTTTTTGATGCCAGTACCACCAATGACACCATTAACTTTAAACTCATGGCGCATATTCAACAAAATAGCGATTTGGATTGGGATAAAACCGAAGTGCAATTAAGCACAGCTCAAGGCAATGAACCAAGCCTGCCCCCTGTGCGCCCTTGGGTTGTGCGTAAAAGCGGTGATGTGCAAGCTAGAGCGTACAATATGCCCATGCAAAGTAAAATGCTCACAGCCAATGCTGATACAGAAAGAGCCTCCATGGGCACTTTTGACGGTGAAAGCACCTTAGCAGTTTGGAATCTAAAAAAGAACATTGCTATACCTGAAGGGCAAACCACACTTATCTTGCAAGAGCAAAATATCAATGCCCCCTTAGAGCGTATAGCTAGGCCGTCATCTTACGGTGGCGGTAAAGTGTGGCTGAGCGCAAGCCCTGCCATGACCTTAGATTTTTTACCTGAAGGCACAGCACAATTTTTACTCGACGGTATAACAGTTGGGCAAGATTCCTTTGCTGTAAAAAAAGAAAAAATGCCCTTATTCTTTGGCATTGACCCACTAGTAACGGTAGAGATTAAAAAAGATATACGTAAGAGCGACGAAGATGGCCTCTTGCATAAAGAGCAAGTATGGACTTGGGGCTGGACATATACAGTGCATAACAAACGTCATCAAGCGGTGAAAGTGCGTATTGAAGAGCCACAAACCCAATTAGAAGACGCTGCCATGTCAGTGACCTATGCTGACAAGCCCAAGGCAAGCAAAGGCGAAGATAATACCTTTGTGTGGCAGGTAGACGTACCTGCACAAGGCAAAAACGCCATAAGCCGCGAGATTACCGTAAAAGCGCCTAAGGGAATGAAGGTAAATCTTGACCGATAAAAAAATATATAACATCAGCAAGCGTGCATTATAGCATGCTTCAAACTTCACCCAAAGCAGTAAAACTGACATTCGCTCTTTATATGCTTTGGGTGAAGCCATAGAAAACTTCCCTCCTAAAAACAGACCAAAAGCTTCAATCCACACTGGATATGCTTTGAGAAAAAACCCAAAAAACTTCTCCCTTACCATTGTATAAATACATATTTTTTAGTATGGTGTTTATAGACGTCTAACACCATGAGGTCTCTATGCACATACGTAAATGTCATGTGGCAGGCACTTTTTATGATGCCCATGCTCAAAATCTTTCCGCCTCTGTGCAACAAGCTTTGGCACAGGCAAAAAAAAACTGCACTGACCTTGCGTCAGAGGCACATATGGTGCTTTTGCCCCATGCAGGGCATTTTTTTTGCGGGCATATCATAGCCGAAACCCTTGCCGCAGTGCGTTTACCCCAAAAACTTATTTTATTGTGTCCTAACCACACAGGTCTTGGCACAGCGCCCTCTGGCATTGCTGTATGGGGTAAAGGTCATTGGCAAAGCCCCTTGGCAAATATTCCCATTGACGAAGCCTTAGCTCAAAAAATCATGCAAAGTGATGGCGCTTTTGCCATGGATGAAGCAGCCCATACTAAAGAACATTCTTTAGAGGTGCTTTTACCCTTTTTATACCATGCTGTACCCAATTTTAGCATGGTACCCATTTGTGTAGGCACAGGGCATTTTGAACAGCTTAAAAAAGCCGGCCTTGTACTTGCCAACATTATTCATGAACAAAAGCAACAAGGGCAAGATATAGCCATAGTGCTTTCCTCAGACATGCATCACTTTTCTAGCCACGAGCGCACTGTTGAGCTAGATAATTTAGCCCTTAATGCCTTAGAAGAATTAGATCCCATAAAGCTTTACAACATAGTAAAACAAGAAAAAATTTCCATGTGTGGCATTTATCCTGCCATCATGGCTCTTTATGCATGCAAGGCACTTGGTGCAAAAAGGTGCAAGCTCATAAGCCACACTACTTCTTATGAAAAGAGTATGGATTCCACACGGACAGTGGGCTATGCAGGGCTTTTTGTGCCAAAAAACACTTGCTAAATTTGGTAAAGGTAGGCATAAGTATTGTGAATGTGTGCTTTGAGTTTACACCGCAAGGCCACAAGTTTATGTTTCATTAAATGGAGGAAGTATGGCTCAACAAAACTCGGAAGTTGTCGTCGACAAAGCCCAATCGTCTTGGTCGGATCTATGGAAAAAAGAAGATTATTGGGCCATATGGCTCGGACTTACTTTTGTTTTCTTAGGTATGTACCTGTATGTTTTTTCTTTCCCTGCAGAAAACAAAAAAGCTGCTATGGAAAAAATTTCGGCCGCTGAAGCTATCATGGCTCAAGAAGCAGCCCGCGCCCCCTTCAAGACCGTGGCTTGGTATGACGCTCAAAGCAGTAAAAAGGTAAAATTTGCCCCCTCTGCTTTTGGTGACAGCTTAAAAAGCTTCATGAAAGGACCCGCACGCTGGTCTTCCAATCCCCTTACAGCTTTTACACTCACCCAAGATGGCGCCGATGCTATTAACGCTGCTGCAAAGCCAAAGGCTGATAAAGCTAAAGCCATTGCCGCTGAAGCTAAAGCTGCTGCCCTAGTAGCAGAACAAGCTGCCGCCGCTGCTGAGTTTAAAGATAAAGAACTTAATGCCGCCGCTGATAAAAAAATCACCGATTGGCGTGGCACTGAGCGCACGGCTGCCTCTGCAGCTTCTA
>CAYJND010000138.1:0-4848 GCA_964371565.1 uncultured Desulfovibrionaceae bacterium | reverse complement strand
CCATGTGCGTGGCACGTCGTATGCCACGCACGGCTTCTAATTCTGCTCTGTCTTGAATGGCAGGTACAGTGGGTTGGTTAATAAGAATACGCCCCACACCAGGGATGCGCATATCATTGCGCGATCGCCCGCTTACAAAAAGCACCTTTGCATTATCTAGCGCAGCTAAACGACTGGCTGTACCTCGAAAAGGTCCCGGAAAATTGTGAGACATAAACAGTACTTTCATAGTTTACCTAAGATTGTACGTTTTTTCTTTGTAATTGCGCAATAAATGCTTTGCCTTCTTCTGTGGCAGAGTAGGCATGCAAAGCCGCAATAACCTTTGGATCAAACATATGCTTATCTTTATCCAAAAGCATAAGAGTTTCTTTAAGGGTTTTTGCTTTACGCCATACACGAGGACGTAAAATGGCGCAAAATACATTGGCTACTGATAAAATACGTGGCAAAAATGCAATTTCATCGCCTTGTATTTGATGAGGATAGCCAGAACCGTCTATGTTCTCATACATTTGACGAATGGTATCTTGAATGGGTAAGCCAAAGTCAAAGTCAGATAAAATAGCGCAGGTTTTTTCTACGTGAGTGTGCAACAAGGCACGCTCTTCATCGGTAAGAGCCCCTTTTTTATTAAGCAATTCTTGAGGTAAGCTAAGCATACCAATTTGGCTCAAGGAGGCAGAAATGCGTATAGTTTTAATTTCTTCAGAAGTGCACTTCAGATTTTCAGCTAATTTTACACCAAGGTCGCCAATGGCTTGAGAGTGACCGCATAAATAGGGGTTTACCAATTCAATGGCCATGGTAAGGACCTGAATAAGCTGGTCTACTCGAGCTTGCTCTTTTTCACGTTCCATGAGCATTTTAGTCACGTCGCGATATACTGATACTACGCCATCCACCTTATTTTGCGCACCAAAATAAGGCGTACATACTGTTTGCAAATAGAATATTTCGCCATGAATGGTCATTTTATCTTCAAAGGTATGGGTTTGCTCAGTACGCACAACTCTATCAAGCTGTTTTTGCAAAATATCAGCTGCGTCTGGATTGATAATATTTCCGATTTTATAGCCATAAATGGTATCAATATCATGTTTGACCATTTTGGCAAAAGAGGCATTGGCATGCTGTATGTTGCCAAGGCTGTCTGTAAGCACAACACCGTCTACCAAGGTGGCATTGATGCCATTTAAGATTTGTTGTTTGGTGTTTACATCTTCATATAATCTACGAATGTTTTTGGTAAGATCTTGTTCACCTCGATGCACAAGGAACCACCAACCTACACCGCCCACAAAGAATACTAAGAAAATAGAACCGCCCACAAGGCTAAACATAATAAAGCGGAAGTTATTATAAAATTCTTCTGCAATATAGGCAGGTACTTCATGGCTAATTAAAAGGTCTTTATTAGGTACCGGTACTCCCATGGAATAGACTTCTTCTCTGTTGGGAATAAGACGTTTTTCTAAACCTAAAGGCGTATTTGGCGTAGCTAGCCAGTTGGCTAAATAATATAAGCTACCATCCTTTAAATCTGCAAACTCTAAGAGCTCTTCAGAGTCTTCTTTCCATTGCATAACGCGATAGGGCTTGTTGCCATTTTTCTCGTTTTGCAAAATTTCAGCCAGCTTATTTTCCAAAGGAATAAAGAGGAAAGCTACACCAACAGCTTCCGTAGGCGGAAGGTCAGTATAGTCTGGCGGAAAAATAGGATAAGCTAGATTTATCATAAGTCCATTGGGGCTATCATAAATCTCAGAATAGGTGGGGGTGTGTAAAAGCAAGGTTTTACGCATGACACCATCTTGCAAGGGCGATAGTTTCGCTATGTGGTCAGAAGATAAAAACATGGGCTTGAGCTCAGTATCCCAGATACCGATATCAATAATAGCATCTTCTTCGCGCATAAAGGTGAGTAAAAGTTGCTGCAAAGCATTTTTTGTGCTTTCTAAATCAAGCTCACCAGCACCATCTTGCGTAGCCCAAGAGGGTAGGGCGCCGCTTTCTAATTGTTGATTATGCACCAAGAACTCTGCGCAATAAAGGCGCAACATATCTTTACTTACAAAGCGACTTGTATCTTTTTCTATACCGTTGAACCATTGCCCCACTTCTCCTGCCTTGGTGACAGCGTCAGCATGAAGGGTAATGGCTAAATTATTTTCCATACTTTCTGAAGCATGGCGCAAGGTATAGGTAGCAAACAGCAAGGATGATCCTATAACTGTGAGCATAATAATAACAATAAGCGCTATACCACGATAGCGTGGTTTTGTAGAAGATAACAAAACGTTAGACATGGGATTCTACCTTTCGCGAAGAGCGTTTTGATGCGCTTTTAAAATGGGTTTTAAAATATAATCTAAAATGGTTTTACGCCCAGTCAAAATATCTGCTGTGGCTGTCATGCCAGGGATAATAGGCAAGGTTTCATCGTGGTATATAATACCATTTTTTTGCGTGCGCAATTTAGCCAAGTAGAAAACTTCGCCTTTTTTATCTTCAATGGTATCAGCACTGATTTGCTCAAGCACGCCTTCGAGGCCACCATAGATACCAAAGTCATAAGCTGAAAACTTTACCATGGCTTTTTGGTTAGGGTGTAAAAAAGCTACATCAGAGGGGCGAACACGCACTTCAACAAGCAAAGTATCATCAAGGGGAACAATCTCCATGATAGGTTCGCCAGGTTTTACCACACCGCCAATGGTGTTAATGTGAATTTGCTTTACAGTACCATTTACCGGAGAGCGCATAACTGTACGTGTAACACGGTCACTACCGGCTGAAATGGTTTCCTTTAAAGAACTTAGCTCAGTGCGGTGTTTATTTATTTCTTCTGTAATGGCAGCATCTAGTTCTGCCTCACGAAAAGCAATACGTTGCTTGGCTTCATTGGCAGCAGCTTGTGTTTTGGGTATAGAGGCAGCAAGGCCGCTCAGCTCACCTTCAAGGTTGGCTACTTTTTGTTCTAGGTCTAAAAACTCAATGCGTGAGTAGTTTTTTCGCTCTAAAAGAGGAAGTACGGTATTACGCTGCTCTATGGCCAAAGCCAAGTTTCGCTCTACTGATTTTTTACGTGTTTCTTGTTCTTCTACTTCTTTTATACGCTGGTCATATTGCGACTCAAGAAGACGAATTTCGCTTTCTCTTTGTAAGGTGCGTGCTTGCATAATGCTAATTTGGTTAGCAACAAGTTGCGGAGAGTCTTTACGAATATCGTCTGGAAAAGCAGGAGGTTCACCGCTAAGCTCTGCTTCTAAGCGGGCAATGGCAGCGCGGCTTTCCAAAGATTTTGTTAAGGCATCTCTAAAGGTTGATGCAGCTACTTCGTTATCTAAGCGAGCCAAAGGTGTGCCTTGAGTGATAATTTGCCCTTCGCGCACCAGCACGGCCTGCAAAATACCACCTTCAAGGTTTTGGATCATTTGAGTGCCTTGAGACGCAATAACCTTGCCTTCAGCTCGGGTAACTTCATCTACCTCTGCCCAGGCCGCCCAACCCACAAAAATAGCTATGAATAAGCCTGTAGCCAAGGAAAGCATACGTGCCTGCTTGCTAGGATTACGCTGTAAGGCCGCTTCTACTACGTCGGCATAGACTAATTCGTCAGGTAAAATTTTATCTTTTTCATCATCATGGATCATATTTTCCTGTAAAGGATTACCCATGGGATTGTGTAGCTCTTTGGCACTTTTATTTTTTTCTATCATAGAAACCTCGATGTTATTCCAGAGAGGCGAGAGGTGTTATACGCCTAATTCTTGTTTTTGTTCAGAGCTCTTACCCACAGAAGATGCACGCAACTTTTCTATGACAAGGTCTTTTGGCCCATCTGCCACAATGCGTCCACCATCCATAACCACCAGACGGTCCACTAATTTAAGCATACTCATGCGATGTGTTACAAGGATAAGTGTTTTATTTTTCATATGTTTCATAAGGCGCGTTTGCACCGTTAACTCAGAAGATGTATCCATATTACTGGTGGGTTCGTCTAGTATAAGCACTTCTGGGTCACGCACAAGGGCACGAGCTAGGCCAATGGCCTGTCTTTGACCGCCTGAAAGAGCCTTGCCTTGTTCACCTACCTGAGTGCCAAAGCCTTCTGGCTTTGTGCGAATAAAGTCGGTAACGCTAGAAATAGACGAGGCACGCAGCATTCGTTGGTCACTTACAAAGGGGTCACCAAGAACAATATTATCGCGCACAGTGCCGTAAAAAAGCACGGTATCTTGCGGGGCAAAGCCTACGCGTGTGCGTAAATCTGTACCCGCCATTTGGCGAATATCAATGCCACCAAATTTTACAGCGCCCTCTGTCGGTTGATATAATCCAATGAGTAAGCGAATAAGGGTGGATTTTCCCGAGCCCATGCGACCAATAACGCCTACTTTTTCGCCGGGGGCAATATGAATGGAAAGGTTTTCCACGGCGGTTCTTGCAGCGTTAGGATAAGCAAAACTCACATTTTCTAGTGTAAAGGCTGGGTCTAATGGACCAAAATCTACAGTAGAATTGGTATCTCTGTCTTCTGATGGTAAAGACATAAGAGTATTTAAAGCATCAAGCGAGATGCGTGAGTTTTGATAACGGGTAATTAAGCCAGCCATTTGCATAAGAGGCGCCATGGCGCGACCAGCTAAAATATTACTACCGATAAGGCCACCCATGGTAAGATCGCCGGCAGCAATAAGATGCACGCCCCAAACAACCATGGCAACGGTTACAAATTGCGTAATAAATACTGAAAAGCCAACAGCTAAAGAACCGTATTTTTTGGTTTCAATATTAGCTTGGGCAGATTCTTCTACTACTTTTTCCCATAAATGCTGCATG
>CAYJND010000137.1:0-4875 GCA_964371565.1 uncultured Desulfovibrionaceae bacterium | reverse complement strand
TTTCTGTCATGAGTTCCTTACGTTGATTATACATTTCTGCCATATTTTTTTGCTCGTACAAACGAACATCACCCGGCATAATGGCATTATATTTATCGGCAATGCGTAAGGTAGCGGCGGCTACCTCGGTGGGGTCTTCATTACCAAGACTATATATTTCTATAGAAAGCGCATTTTTACCGTCGTATTCACTCCAGCTGCGCGTATCATCAAAAGTATCTGTAATTTTAGCAATGTCATCTAAAAGCAGGCGTGAGCCATCAGCATTGGTGCGTATGGCAATATTGGCAAAATCCACAGCATAGTCACGGCGCTCATTAAGACGCAATAAAATATCGCCGCTATCAGCATTAAGACTACCGCCCCCTTGCTGAATAGCCGTATTGCCAATGGCATTGGAAATATCTTCTATAGTAAGGCCATAGCGACGCAAGGTGTCTTGTTTTACCTCTACCCACACTTCATGGTCTTGCACGCCCTCAAGCTCTACCTGTGTAATGGCAGGGTCATTGATAAGTTCTTCTTTAACAATATCCCCCCAATAGCGCAAAGCAGATGTAGAAACGTTTCCGGCTAGTACCAATTCAATGGCATCTTTACGCGAAGAAGCTAAAGCTACTATAGGACTCTCCGCATCTACAGGAAAGGTAGTGATGCGATCCACAGCGGCTTTAACATCTTGTAACAGTACATTGCCATCTACATCATCTGTACCCTCAATAACCACAGAAGCGGATCCTGATGAAATACTAGCTGTAGTTTCTTCCACACCATCAAGACCTTGTACGGCCTCTTCAATGGCTTGAGTCACGCTTTTTTCCATCTCTTCAGGGGTTGCGCCACTCACACTCACAGATACGGTCACCATGGTGAGTTCAAAATAGGGAAAAACCTCACGGCGCACTTGTGAAGCCACAATAATGCCGCCAATCATCATGATAAACATAAGTAAGTTGGCTGCCACAGGATTGCTGGCCATCCAGCCTACGGGGCCGCGTAAATATTTTTTTTGTGGTGCTTGGCTCATAATTTACTCCGCCGCGGGCTTTGCTTTGGGGGCTCTTGCACCATCAGCAGGTTTTTGCTTACCTTTTTCGGCACCCTTTTCACCTTGAGCTACGCCCTTAGCAGCTCCTTGCCCGGCGCCTTGAGTAGATGCTTGCCCCTCAAAGCGAAGAGGCATACTTTGTATAGGCGCACCCAAAGGTGAGATAATTATTTTATCTCCAGATTCTAAACCTGTATCTATCAAGGCTACTTCTAAATCTTTCCATAATACTTTTACAGAGCGAATATCTAAGCTTAGCTTACCGTCTTGACCTTCTTTAGCCACCCACACCGTATCATTACCGCGCAAAGCCACGCGAGGCAGCTCTATCACATTTTGCAAAGTGCCTGCTTGCAATTCTACGCGCACATGGTCACCTAAAAGTAACGAGGGCATATCGCTATATAAAGCCAGCGGATCTTTTACCTCTACAAGCACGCGCCCCATACGTGTAGTTTCATCTAAAGAGGCAATGGCATGGCGCACATAGCCTTTTCGCTCACTGCCCACAGTGGTGAAAACTTTAGCCTCGGTATTATCAAAAATACCCACGCCCAAATTTTGTAATTTATCTAAAGGAATAGCGGCTTCAATATAAAAATCATCGGTGCTCACCAAGGTGGCAATGGTATCAGAAAGAGACGCTTGGCTACCAAGAGATACATTACGCTGCGTCACAAGGGCATTATAAGGCGCCATAACTTTTGTACGAGATAAATCAAGCTTGGCCTGTTCTACTTCTACCTCAGCCGACTGCAAGGTAGCTTTGGCCTGCGCCAACTGCGGTGCACGTAAAGCTAACGCTGTATTACGCACGCCGCTAGATGTTTTATTAAGCTGTGCCACTTCGGTACGCGCTACCCTTTGTTGCCCCATTTCAAGGTCATAGTCAGCTTGAGCTTTTGCTAAAGCACTTTCTTTTAAGGCAAGGGCATTTTCATAGTCGCTAGCATCAAGACGCAATAAAAGAGCGCCCTTTTGCACTAAACCACCCACGTCAAAATTGGGTCCTAGTTCCTCTACTTGACCAGAAACACGTACACGCACCAGCGTTTCTTGATTGGCTTTAACCGTGCCCAGTGCTTCTACCGTCAAAACTGCCGTGCCGCGTTTAGCGTCTATGGTAGATACTAAAGGGCTAGACACGGCCGGTTTTACACGCTTGGTGTTAGGTGCGGTTACTATCATAAAGTAGCCAGCAGCAACGCCCAGTAAAAGCGTGCCAAGCACAATGGTGGCGGTGGAAAATTTCTTTTTTTGTTGTGAACTGTTCATACTAAGCCTATGATATTCTTTATTGCAAGGTTACGGGAAAGGTTAAAGAGCCTAAAGAGCGGTATAAAGCTATGCGAGAACGCACCACTTGAGTTTTTTGTCTGGCAATGGCGCGCTCAAGACTTTGCACATTTTTTAATTCAGTAATATAGTTTAAAAAGGTAGACACGCCGCCTAAATAACTATTTCTAGCCTCTATCATGGCGGCAGAGGCAAATTCATATTGCTTTTCAAGCAGGCGCAATTTAGTGCTTTCGCCAGCGTCATTGGCTAAGGTATTATCTACTTCTTCAATGGCGCTGGCTACGGTTTTGGCATAAGTTTGCAATTCTATGTCGCTTTGAGCTTGTACGCGAGCTTCTTCTGCCGCCAAGGCGCCGCCATCAAAAAGAGGCATGGTTAAAGCCGCCGCCAAAGAAGAAATCCAATTAGTCACAAGAAAGGTACTTTCTGCCGCTTCAAACACCCCAGAAGCTGATAAACGCAAAGCAGGGTAACGGTTGGCATGAGCCGCCGACACATCCCAATCAGAAGCCGCTAAGTTGGCCCACGCTGAAGCCACATCAGGGCGAGAATCTAACAGTTGCACAGGTAGCCCTGGCTCTGGCATGGGTTCAAGCACAGGCAAGGTGGCATCTTCATCTATAGGCAGACCAGCGCCGGGCAAAGTGCCTTGTAAAATAGCCAAAGCATTGCGCAAAGCCACAGCTTCTTGGCGCAAATCCGGCACTTCGGCACGCACAGAGGCCAATAATTCTTTTTGCTGTAAAAGCTCTAAAGAAGTACCAAGACCATTATTAAAACGCACCGTTTGCAATGCCACAAGATCTTCGTTAATGGCAATTTGCGCCTCAAGTACGGCTAAATCTTGTCTGTTACCCAGCAATTGCACCCAGGCATCGGCCACTTCTGCCGCCATGCTCATGGCTGCTGTTTGCAAATCATATTCTGTGGCCTTGGTACGCAAAAGCTCAGCCTCGCGCTCTGACTGCACGCGCCCCCATAAATCTATTTCAAAAGAAGCCGCAAGCCCAAAGCCATAGCCATTGGAGGTTTGATCTGTGGTGGTATCACTTTTATGATTGGTAGAAACAGTGCGTCTGGTACTGGCATCGCCATCAAAATTTAACGTAGGAAAAAGCCCTGCCGTAGCACGCTTAGTCACAGCCTCACTTTGGCGCAATTTGGCATAAGCCGATAAAATATCAAAATTGGTGGTGAGAGATTTTTCCACCAAGGCATTTAAATCCTTATTCCCAAAGCTTTCCCACCACGGTCTTTGCATTTTGGCAACGGTGGTCGTATTGACATCGCCCTTAGTATGGGTGTGAAAAGGATACGCCGCCGGCATGGGGGCTGGCAGGGTTTGCTGCGCTATGCGCTCATTGGGGGCAAAGGGGGCACAAGCCGTAGCCATAAACACCAAGGGAAGAAGAATCAATTTTTTCATAAATATACAGCCTTACTACCAAGCATTTTTTTGCAGAGCACAAGGTACAAAGCAAATATTAAATTTTTCTTAAGAAATAAAAAATAACCTTAAAAACCCATCTATGTATTTAATTTTGAAAATCAATACTATTTTTATACGCTTGCACTACATCTTTCGAATAAAGAGCGCAAGGTATTCCTGATTACCCTTAGGGCCCAAAATAGCAGAGGGTACAATGCCCTCAAAAGTTAAGGCAAGCTCGCTTTCGCAAAAAGAGACCACTTTATCAATGGCGCCTTGGCGTATGGCTTCATCGCGCACAATGCCTTTATCTGTTTGCCCAACGCCCACCTCAAATTGCGGCTTAATGAGCGCCATGATTTTGCCACCCACCTTGAGCCAAGGCATACACGAGGGTAAAACCATAGTTAAGGATATAAAAGACACATCTGCCACCACCATGTCTACCATTTCAGGAATAAGACTTGGCTCTGCCACACGCAAATTGGTTTTTTCTAAGTTGATAACCCGCGCATCTTGACGTAATTTTTCGTGCAATTGCCCATGCCCCACATCCACAGCATACACTTTTGCTGCGCCATGCTGTAAAAGGCAGTCGGTAAAGCCCCCTGTGGAAGCGCCCGCATCAAGACAAATAAAGTCCGTCACATCTAGTGAAAAATGTTCGAGGCCTGTAAGTAATTTATAAGCGCCGCGGCTGGCAAAGCGTTCTTGCCCTGTAAGACTTAACACTGTACCTAGCGCAAATGGCTGACCTGGTTTGTCCACAGGTACAGGAGGATCGCCCACAAACACTTGGCGCGCCATAATAAAGTGCTTGGCTTGCTCGCGGCTTTCGGCAAGGCCTTGATCAAAGAGCAATTGATCTGCGCGTACTTTAGAAGATTTTCCTGCATAAGAGTTCTTGCCAAGGGCAGAGGCATTGTGTATGTTGCCCTCGGAATGTGATGTTTGTTTCTTTCGTTTCATGGTTTTGCTGTAACGCCTTTTATAATAAATGACAACGATTTTTTGTGCGTTACATAGAAAAAGACCATATATAACACAAAGATACAAAACACATCTCTAAATATGCGCAAAGAGTTTACTCTCTTTTTGT
>CAYJND010000136.1:0-4910 GCA_964371565.1 uncultured Desulfovibrionaceae bacterium | reverse complement strand
TCATTTGGTCAAAACCAGGGCGTGCATCCACCACATCTTCACCGGTGAGCACAGGATCTTTATCCACCACAAGCATGGGGGCGGTGCCATCGCTGCGTAAGGGGGCGTCCATTTCTGGCAAGGCCACCACATCGGGGGGCAATACTGCAGAGCCTGGGTTTATATCATCGCGCACAATGTGAAATTCTAATAGCGCCGTTTGCTTAATAAGAGCCACAGCGCGGCGGGGGTCTGAAAGACCGGGCAACTGAATTTGGATACGATAGTCGGCTTGCTTACGAATGTCTGGCTCAGCCACGCCAAATTGGTCAATACGGTTACGAATGGTACGCAGCGCTTGATCATGCGCCATGTCAGCAATATGATTGGCGCCGGCCTCGGTAAATTGCACCGCATATTGCAGCTGACCGCTTTCTAAGGTGGTGATATTTTGCACCTCTAAGCTTGCATATCGATCTTTTAGCAATTGTTCTAGCTTTTCTTTTTCGCTACCTTTAAGCAAAATAAATTCAAGAGTAGTGGCATTTATCAAGCGCGGACGCAATACGGCAATACCTTCATCTTGCGCATCGGCACGTACATCTTGCCCCATTTGCGCTAAAGAGTTGCTCACAGCTTTGGCAACCTCTACCTCTAAGGTTAGGTGAATACCGCCTTTTAAATCGAGGCCAAGATTAATACGAGAATCTGGTAAAATTTGTGAGAGCGAGGAATTTTGCACCCAAGGGATGCTCGGCAGCACATAGATAAAGCTTACCGCAAAAACCAGCACTGCTATTGCAATGCGCCAACGTGACATGGACATGAATCACCTTCCAAAATATATACATTCAAATATGCATAATGCGCCGAACCAAAAAGTCCGGCGCATTGGCATACGATAAAAAACTCTTTTCTTGCACCGCAAGAAATTAGATGGATCAGCAACCTTTCTTTTCGTCTTTAGGGGCGTCCGTCTTACCAGTAGGAGTATGCAAGCCGCCAATGGCGCCGCGAGTCATACGAAGCTTAGCTTCGCCGCATTCGATAAGCACAGAGTCCGCGTCTAATTCTAAAATGCGACCGAGCATACCACCGGAAGTGATGATATAGTCACCACGCTTTAAATTTTCAAGCATGGTCTTATGCTCTTGAGCACGCTTTTTTTGTGGACGAATAAGCAAGAACCAAAAAATACCCAACATAAGGATAAGGGGTACAAATTGCATCAACATATCACCGCCGCTGGCAGGTGCACCGGCAGCTGGGGCGCCCATGGCATGGGCTACAGATTCAAAAAACATAAAGCCTCCAAAAATAAACTTAATGACAATATAAAATGGGTAAAACCCGTATTCCCAATAACAAGTGCGGTACTATAGCCGCATAAGGCAAAAGGCGCAACAGGATTTTAAGGCGTTTTTACGCCAGCATCATAAACAGGTTATTATAAAGTTCGAGTAAAAAACATATTTAAATATACTACGAAAATATGCTTTCTAAACAGGTTATTCAAAAACTGTAAGATACAAGGAAAACGAAGTTTTTTACAAAGGCAAGCGTATCCAAACATACGTGACCGTAGTAAAAAAACAAGTCTGACGAAGTAACTTATAGTTTTTCAACAGCTTGTTATTTACCCTTTAAAAAATCTAGTAAAGCCTTTTTCTCATCAGAAAGCGCCGCATAGGGGGTGAACACCGCCGTTTCAAGGCACTCATGAGCAATGGAGGCAGGCTTTTGCTTTGCCACCTTTGCAATGGCAAGAGCCACAATCTTTTGCGCATTGCTGGCGCAGGCATGCAAATTATCAATAAGCATCTGCACATTTACCTCTTCATCTGGCCCATGCCAGCAGTCAAAATCTGTAACCATAGCCAGCGGTGCATAAGCTATTTGCGCCTCTCGCGCTAGTTTTGCTTCGGGCATATTGGTCATACCAATAACATCTACACCCATGGCTCGGTATTGCAATGACTCAGCAAGGCTAGAAAATTGTGGCCCCTCCATGCATATATAGGTGCCGCCTTTGTGCACATTTTGTTCAGTGCCATCTAGCACTTCATGGGCAGCTTCATGCAAAATGGCGCCAAGGTTTTCGCAGGTGGGTCTCGCCATGCTCGCATGAGCCACCATGCCTTCACCAAAAAAGGTGGATACGCGATTTTTAGTATAATCAATATATTGATCTATGACCACCATATCACGCGGCGCCATATGCTCGCGCAAAGACCCCACAGCAGAGGCAGAAATAAGGTGCGTAACGCCTAATTTTTTAAAGCCATATATATTGGCTCTATAAGGTACTTCGGAAGGCAAATAGGTATGATTACGCCCATGCCTTGCCAGAAATACTACCTTTACTCCGGCAAGCTCACCCACCATATAAGCATCAGAGGGTGCACCATACGGGGTTTGCACCTGTACTTCTTGTAAATTTTCAACACCGTCTATTTTATACAGGCCGCTACCGCCCACGATACCTACAACCACAGGTTCTGCACATGTTTTCATGGTATTTCCTTTTTATGCTATAAGGTTTGATATTCTGCGTATGATTATAACTTAGCTAAAATATTTTTGCATTGCAAATGTACGCTAACTCTAGGCTACTCAATTAAGTGCTTCATGCTAAAATTCTGCCGACATAGTATAAAAGTTCTGGCATCAATTTCATCAATACCAATTGTATTTTTATACTATGCCGGCAGAAACGCAACTACCATAAGGCTAGGATTTCTCTACTCTACTTACACTTCTACTTTTCTGCCAAGCTTTTCTTTTATCCAATCTTGCACATCTTCTAGCACCAAGTAAAAAGCCGGTACTAAAAGCAAGCAAATAAAGGTGGCAAAGAGAATGCCAAAACCTAGAGATAAAGCCACAGGTATAAGGAATTTTGCCTGTCTTGAGGTTTCAAAGATAATGGGCATAAGACCAAAGAAAGTAGTAAGCGTGGTGAGCAAAATGGGTCTGGTTCTTTGTATGGCTGCTTGCTGAATAGCGTCAAAGGCGCTCATGCCTTGCAAGCGAGCTTTATTGGCAAAATCAATGAGCACTAAAGAGTCGTTTACCACCACACCCGAAAGCGCCACAATGCCAAAAAGTGATACCACACTTAAACTATAGCCCATGATAAAGTGCCCCGCCACAGCGCCCACAATACCAAAGGGTATGGACATCATAATGATAAGCGGCTGGGTGTAGCTCTTAAATGGAATGGCTAACAAAGCATACACACCTATAAGCGCCATAAGCATTCCTAGCATCATGGCATTGGTGCTATCGGCCATATCGCTTTGACGACCGCCAAACTCCCAAGTTAAACCATCATAACCGGCCACAAATTCCGGCATAACGCTTTCGCCCACCACGGTCATCATGGCACCTGTAGCCGAGGCTGGCGTAATATTAGCTGTCACATCGGCGGTGCGGCGACCATTGGTATGCTTAATAGTAGAATCAGCGCGACCGTCTTCAATGAGAACAATATCTCGCATGGGCACTTCTTGACCGGAAGGCGTGCGTAAAATGAGCTCTTCAAAGGTGGCTTCGCGTTGACGATCCTCTTCAGGCAGGCGTACGCGCACAGTAATTTCACTATTACCGCGTTGCTGACGCAAAGCTGTTACCCCATCAAAAGCATAGCGTAATTGGCGCGAAACTTCCTGCGAGGTGAATCCCAGCTGTTCTGCAAGGGGGGTCAGACGCACATCAAATTGGCGTAAAGTGCGGCTGGTGCCATAATCCACATCGCCTACCCCGCTATAGGTAGCAAGTATATTACCAAGGTCTTCAGCGGCCTTTTCTAATACCGCTGTATCGCGATGCGACAAACGCACAGTTAAGCCGCTACCGCTACCAGGGCCGCCGCGGTCTGCTTGAAAAACAAGACTTTCAATACCGGCAATGGGGCCTACGGCTTGACGCCATAAGTTAGTTACTTCTTGCGTGCTTATGGGGCGATCATCCGGCTCCACAAGGTGCACAAAAAACATAAGCTTTGTATTACGCACTTCGGCTTGGATACCGGTAGAAAGGCTTTCTCCACCATTTTCATCTACCACCTTACGTGCGGCGGCTACAATACTATCTTTAATGCGGTGCAACTCCATAATAGAGGTACCTGACGGAACGGTGGCCTGAGCAAAGGCATAATCTGATTCCACACGAGGCATAAGGTCAAAGCCCATGCGTCCGGACTGCACATAACCGATGGTAAAGAAAAGTATAGCAAGCCCTATGGCTACGGTTTCATAGCGACGCTCTAAAACTTTTGCCACAAAGGGGCCAAATTTAAATTCCACAAAGTGCATGAAGTTATCACTAAAGCGTGCCTGCCAGGCAGAAAACGCTCTAAAGGGCGCGGTAATTATAGAGCCTTTTTTATCGGCATAAGACTGCCCTTTCACGCGTTTTTTCAAGTGGCTTAAGTGAGCCGGCAATACATAGACTGATTCTATGAGCGAGCAAATAAATACGGCAATTACAATAAGGGGGATAACCATCCACACCTTACCCATATGCCCTGGAATAAAGAGCATGGGCATGAAGGAAATCATATTGGTAAGCACCGAAAAGGTCACTGGCCCAGCCACTTCGCGCGCCCCTTTAACGGCGGCCTCCAGCGGCTCCACCCCACGCTCTAGCCAAGCGGCCACGTTTTCCCCCACCACAATGGCATCGTCCACCACAATGCCAAGGGTAATAATAAAGGCAAACATAGACATAACATTTAAGCTAATACCAAAGGGGGTAAAGAACCAAAAAGCGCCGAGTACAGAGACAGGAATACCCAAACTTACCCAAAAAGCTAAGGAAGGACGCAAGAAGATAGACAGGCAAATGAACACCAAGAGCACACCCATAAGGGCGTTTTCTGTCATGAGTTCCTTACGTTGATTATACATTTCTGCCATATTTTTTTGCTC
>CAYJND010000135.1:0-5254 GCA_964371565.1 uncultured Desulfovibrionaceae bacterium | reverse complement strand
CAGCTGGTCGTATTGATCGCTTCCGCAAAAAGTACGCTAAGTTTGACAATAAGTAAGCCCCTTTTAACGGGTTTGCTGCAAACGTTTGACTTGCCAAACTTATTTGACTGTGTTCTCCCAAGGGCGCGCATGATGCACCTTGGGAGGGCATAGCCCCCCAAAAGTTTATTCAGAAGTATCTTTTTTTTATAGGGAAACACCTTATAAAAAAGATACTTTTACCTGTTTACTGCGCCCCCTAGGGTAGCTTTGAGGTTTTCATGAAAATACCCCCCCTACGCTCTTTATTGACAAAACTTGTGTCAAACACCTGCCCTGTGGTGGGTGGTCAAGCCGTTATGGAAGGGGTCATGATGCGCCACCAAGACCATTATGCCCTGGCTGTGCGTCATGCCGATGGCACCATTGTAGCTGAAAGAAAGCCTTGGTTTTCTCTTACCAAGCATCCGCTACTTAAAACGCGCTTTGTGCGTGGCTTTCCAGTGCTTTTAGAAACCCTTGTCAATGGCATTAAGGCGCTTAATCGCTCTGCAGAACAAGCCGCAGAAGGGGAAAATGAAAAGCTGGAGACCTGGCATATAGTGGTGACCATGCTGGTAGCCCTTGGTATGGCTGTACTGCTTTTTGTGGTTTTGCCACACATGCTCTCTTTACTTATGACTTGGATGGGTCTTGGCGGCGATGTGGAAGCCCTTTCCTTTCACCTTTGGGATGGCCTATTTAAGTGCGCCATATTTGTAGGCTATATCATTGCCATCTCGCTTTTGCCAGACATTCGCCGCGTGTTTCAATACCACGGGGCTGAGCATAAGGTTATTCATACTTTCGAAAGCGGCGGCGAAGTTACCGCCCACGAAGCCATGCGCATGAGTCGCTTACACCCGCGCTGCGGCACCACATTTTTACTCTTTGTTATTTGTATTTCCATTATATTACATGCTATTTTGGTGCCTTTGCTCTTAGCTATTTGGACGCCTGATGGCACCGTCAGCAAGCATGTGGTGACCCTAATTTTTAAGCTTTTGCTTATGATTCCCATTGC
Organism: uncultured Desulfovibrionaceae bacterium; assembly: GCA_964371565.1. GTDB lineage: Bacteria > Desulfobacterota > Desulfovibrionia > Desulfovibrionales > Desulfovibrionaceae > CAYJAD01. Next base: position 4,212 of record CAYJND010000135.1, on the reverse strand, counting down.
TTCGCTGGCATACGAGCTCATTCACGTAGCTGCGCGCATGAATGAATTTTCCCTTTTAGGGCGTATGTTACGCGCGCCAGGTTTGCTTTTGCAAAGGCTTACCACCTATGAACCTAAGCGCGATCAAGTAGAAGTTGCCATTGTGGCCTTGTACGAAGCCCTTGGTAAAGACGCACCAGAGCAAGTGCGCCCCGTACCTTACAAGCCCATGTAAGACACTGGTATTTTAGTAATAAAAAAGTTTAGCACTTTTACACAAAGGATATATTATGTTTGCCAAGCTCGAAGCTTTGGAAAAAAAATACATGGAATTAGAAGCCCAATTGGCCGAACCCGATGTATTTAATGATCAAGACAGCTATCGCAAGCTCACTAAAGCCCACGCAGATTTGCGTGATGTGGTGGATCTTTTTCGTGAGCACCGCACCTTGCACCAACAAAAGGAAGAAAATACCCTTTTGCTCAGCGATAGCGATGCCGATATGCGCGCCATGGCTCAAGAAGAAATTGCCGCCGCCGATGAGCGTTTGCCAGAAATTGAGCATCAACTCAAAATCTTGCTTTTGCCCAAAGACCCGCTGGACGACAAAAACACCATCTTAGAAATTCGTGCTGGTACAGGCGGCGACGAGGCTTCCCTTTTTGCGGCAGACCTTTTCCGCATGTATACCCGTTATGCCGAAGTAAAGGGCTGGAAAACAGAAATCATGAGTGAATCGCCTACAGATACTGGCGGCATGAAAGAAGTTATCTGCCTTATTTCTGGTGATCGAGTCTACAGCCAGCTCAAATATGAAGCCGGCACCCACCGCGTACAACGTGTACCTGCCACAGAAACTCAAGGGCGTATTCACACCTCTGCCGCCACTGTAGCCGTTATGGCAGAAGCTGACGAAGTGGATATTAACATTCGCCCCGACGATTTGCGTATTGACGTATACCGCGCTTCTGGCGCTGGTGGTCAGCACGTAAATAAAACAGAATCTGCTGTGCGCATTACGCACATCCCCACAGGTACCGTGGTGACCTGTCAGGACGAAAAAAGCCAGCACAAAAATAAAGCCTCAGCCATGAAAGTACTTGCCTCGCGCATTTTGCAAGCCGAACAAGAAAAGCAAAATGCCAGCATGTCTGCTGACCGTAAAGCACAAGTAGGCTCTGGAGACCGCTCTGAGCGTATTCGTACCTACAACTTTCCTCAAGGTCGCTGCACCGATCACCGCATTAACTTAACCTTATACTCTTTGGAAAAGATTATGGAAGGCGATATTGCAAACCTTTTAGAATCGCTGAACACATTCTACCAAACAGAAGCGCTTAAAAATCAATCCGAAGTGTAATTTATATATCTTTTTTATGGGGGAGGAAAACTTTTGCTAGCGCCAAAAAGTATTCCTCCCCCATACCCCATAAGATAAAACTAAAACAGCACAGTCACCCGCACGCTATGCTGCCCATCTAATACACTATTTTCAACCAGCACCCTTGCCCTGTGCAAAGCGGCAATATGCCCCACAATGGCAAGCCCAAGGCCGCTGCCCTTTTCTTTTTGCCCTGGCAATCTATAAAAGCGCTGCCCAAGCTGTGCCAAGGCTTCTTGCGGTACATGGGGGGCATAGTTTTCTACCACAAGCTTTTCAGCCTGCAAGGATAGCTGCACCTTGCCCTCAAGCACGCTGTAGCGCACGGCATTATCTAAAAGATTACGTAGTGCTATGCCCCAAAGTTCGCCATACCCCTCTTTGAGCTTTGGTTCACCTTGCATGTGCGCTTGCAAAGTCACTTGCTTGGCATCTGCCGCCCATTGCACCGTATCTTGTGCATCTTGCACTAAAATATGCCACGGAATAGTTTCTTGATTGCGCGCCACAGTCTTAGCTTCTAAAGAAGATAATAACAATAATTGCTCTACCAAACGCGAACAGCGAGTGGTGCCCTCAAGAATTTTTTTCACCGCGTTTTCACGTGCGGCGGCATCATCCATGCACATTTCCAGCACCTCAGCTTGCACGTGTAAACCTGCCAACGGGGTGCGTAATTCATGAGCAGCATTGGATACAAAGGCGCGCTCTTGCTGTAAAAGAGATTGAATGCGTTCAAGCAATACATTGAGCGCCTGCACAAGAGGACGCGTTTCTGTGGTAAGCACAGGAATTTCTACAGGGTGAACATCATGCGCATCACGGGTGCGTAAATTTTGTGTCAAAGAGCGTAAAGGCTTTAATTCTTGACGTAATATCCATATTAACCCCAAAATAAAAATGGGAAGAATCACAAGCCACGGTATCATATGGCGCCACAAAATTTTGAGCACCACATCTTCTCTATGTTCTAAATTTTGCCCAACAACCACCATATAGCGCCCTTTTTGTACGGGGAGCCCGTACAGACGCCACTTATCACCATCAAGCTCATCGTCATCATCGTCGTTATAGGGGCGATTACGACCAAAATTTTTCCTTACATCATCGCTGTCCCTATCCAGTATTCTATATCCACGCTCCTGAAAAAAAGGCAAATATTTACCATCATCGTCATCACTTAAAATAAGCTGTCCTTCTTGCGTAAATACAGCAAATGAAAATTTTTCGTTAACAGATTCAAATTTTTTCTTCCGTTTATCCGGTAAAATTTCGTCGATTTCATCAATTTCACCGTGCATTTTTTCAAAGTCAAGTTCTGCTAAAGATTTAGCCAAAAGCTGCATATGGGAGTCATAAAAAATGCGAATATGCTGATTATCAAAGCGCCAAGCCGTTCCCATGGCTAAAGTCCATATGAGCAGGGCAAAAAGAGAAAAAAACATGGCTAAACGTGAAATAAGACTCCAAGTGCCAACATATTGCCAACATCTTTTTATATATGACATATTATTTACTTTCACTCACGCCTAAGGTGTAACCAATGCCGTGTACCGTTTTAATGAAGCTTGAGCCAAGCTTAGAGCGCAAATGGTGAATATGCACTTCTACCGTATTGCTGCTCACCTCATCATTCCAGCCATAAAGCTTTTCTTCTAAAGAGGCGCGCGAAAGCACAGCCGTGCCATGATTAAGAAAAATTTCTAAGAGCACCATGGCTTTAGGGCTGATAGTTATGGCAGCACCATCTTTAAACACAAGACGCTTTTGCGGATCAAAGGTCACATTACCGTGACTAAGCAGCACGTCGGGCTGACCTTTTTGCCGCCTTTGCAGGGCGCGCACTCTGGCAACCACCTCAGCCAAAGCAAAGGGCTTTGGTAAATAGTCATCAGCACCAAGGTTTAAGCCTTCTACCCTTTCAGCCACAGCTCCGCGCGCCGTGAGCACCAACACAGGCGTAGCGAGCCCTTTTTTGCGCCAATGACGCAGCACATCAAGGCCGTCCATACCGGGTAAGGTTAAATCTAAAATAACCACATCATGCAAGTCATCTTCTAAAGAATTTTGCGCAAGAGCACCATCTTGTAACCAATCCACGGTGAATCCCTGTTTTTCTAATGCCACCACAAGGCCATCGCCAATAAGTATATCGTCTTCTACCAACAAAATTCGCATAATTTTTTCTTATCCCCTCGGCATGATGTGTAACAATGCGTAAAAAGGAGGCAGCATAGCTACCTCCTTATGAGTTTTTTACATCAATAACTTTATTTGTTCACTATTTTCACAGTTTTTGCTTCAAATTCTGTAGATCCCCAATCTTTATCCACTTCAACTAAAAGCTCTACTTCATCATTGGGGCCCACTTGCACGCCACGCCAAGCTTTGCGATCAATTTCCACGGTACCGGTGCCGCTGGCATCTTGAAAGGTGTACTTTTCATCACCTAAGTGATTCACGATTTTACCGCGAAAAGTAACCCAGGTATCATCAGCTTGCGTGGCGCCTTCCTTCATGGTCATAAGCTTAGGGCCAGGGCCAGTATAGCCGCCCTCTGCAGTGGGGCCATTAAAGCCGCCGTTTTTGTTGCCCTTAGCTAAAGCTTCACCGCCCATGGGGGCAAGAGCTACTACACCTACAAATAACGCTGTCAAAATTACACTTGTATTCTTTTTCATTTTATTTCTCCTTAATGAGTGTTTGTGTTGAATACAATACAACATGCGCATCTTAAGAAAATATTATGACGTAAAAAAAATATAATTTTGCTGTTTTTTTGCCAAGGGTATTTATGGGGTATTTTTTGTAATATTCTTTTTTTGTTTTATTTTTTGTTTTATTTTTTGTT
>CAYJND010000134.1:0-5282 GCA_964371565.1 uncultured Desulfovibrionaceae bacterium | reverse complement strand
GGAAGTTCCAGATGTATTCTACGTTAAGCACACCCATGCGGTCACCACCAATTCTATCGCCGTAAGTTTGGTCACGAGGAGAGATATGGGTATAATCAAAACCGCGAATGGTATCAATGCCACCAATGTAGAAGCGTTCAAATACAGGCACTAGATTATTAGTATTTTCAAATACGCCACCTACACGGCCGCGAATGTGGAATACATGATCACCCTTTCTGTCAAAGCGATAGAAGCCTTGCCAGTCAAACATGGCTTTAACAAAGTTGTCAGTACCGCCAAGGCCGCCGCCGCCGTATTCAGCCCACAAGCGAGTAATAGTCCCCTTGGTAGGACGGTTACGACTATCGGTGGTATCGCGTGTGATACGCGCACTCACAGCGCTTGTCCAGTTCACGCCCTTATAGTCACGAATAGACGGCGCTGCATCAACATCTACATCAGAGAGATAGTAGCGCTCTAAGCGATATCCCATGCCAATAGAAGTGTATTCGCCAATGGGGTAAGCAAAACGAATGGTGTCACCAAAGGTGTCCTTGGTGAAATCATCCCAATAATCGTAGGTATAGTAAAGGTCATTCCCAATCAACAAGTCAGTGTCGTACACACGGGGGTTGGTGAAAGAAAAGATACCAGAGGTACGGCGCCAAGAGGTGAAGCCTTGAATTTGTAACCAGTAGCCACGACCAAAGAGGTTACGCTCTTGAATAGAGGCAGAAACACCTACATCATAATAGGTAGAATAGCCAATACCAGCCATAATGGCACCGGTGTTAGCTTCTTTTACCTTGATTTTAAGGTCTACTTCTTCAGGTGAGCTTGTGGGGACAAGGTCAATATCTACAGTTTCAAAGTAACCAAGACGGTTAAGACGCTCAGTAGAGCGACGTAGCTTTGCACCTTCATACATATCGCCGTCAGCAAGACGCATTTCGCGCAACAACACGTTGTCGCGAGTTTTACTATTGCCTTCAAGCTCTACGCGGCGAATATACACTTTTTGCTTTTTGTTAACAAAGTAGCCTATGCTTACGGTGGCATCGCCACTTTCTGCTTTAAGAACCTTAGGATCTACTTCAGCAAAGGCATAACCTTGATCACCATAGTACTCTTTAAGGCGCTTGGCATCTTCTTGCATAACAGTAAGGGAGAAATAGCCATTGTCAGCTTTATGTTCATCCATTTCTACTACAGCAAGCAATTTTTCTTCATCATCAATAAGTTCGCCGCCAAACTTCACTTCACTTACGTTATAACGACGACCTTCACTTACCTCAAAGGTAATAACAATCCCGTCTGGAGTATACTCTACTTCAGGGGCAGCAACTTGAATATCCACAAAGCCTTCGTTAAGACCAAAGGCAGCAATGGCATTAGTATCACGCTCAAGGTATTCTTCTTCTAAAACGCCTGTGCCTGTAATCCAAGAGATAATACTACGAGGATGCAAGGCCATATAGTCTTCAATATCGCTTTGATCAAGCTCATTGAGACCATTGATTTTTATTTCAGAAATATAAAGCTTATCGCCTTCGCTCACATTAAGTAACAAACGTGCACCAGAGCCATTGTCGCGGGGGACAACTTGATGTTGCACATCAGCTAAATAGTAGCCTTCTTTGCGATATAATTCAGTAACTTTTTGCAAGTCATCGGCGAGCATTCTGTCGTTAAGCACAGCGCCTACTTTGGTGCTCATGGCAGCCAAAATATCGTCTTCGTCTACTTCGTCAGAACCTTGCACTTGAATGGAATCAATTTTTGGCTTTTCCACAACGCTAAAGACAAGCACTTGGCCTGCATCCATACGTACTTGAACATCGCTAAAATAGCCCATGTCCCAAATACGTTTTACTTCTTCGTTGATAAGCATTTCATTGGGCATATCGCCGCGACCTATGGACAAACGCATAAGCACAGCGTCGGCATCCATAATACGCAAGCCTTCAATTTTTATATCAGAGATAGCGCCTTTTTTCAAAGGCCCTTTAGCTACCTGCGGTGAAGCTTTTTGCACGCGGGTAGGAGCAGCAGAGCCTTTAACCATGGTGCCCACACGACCAGCTAATTGGTCAGCAGCACTGGCAAGCTCTAACATAGTACCTTTTTCTACGGTAACAATGTCAGGTGTTTGGCTAGTAGTAATAGAAACAATGCGCGAATCTAAAGAAAAGCCATCGCCAAGCTGATTGTAAACGCCGTACACAACAGCGCCAGCACCAGCGGCTTCGCCTAACTTACGAGCAGTTAAAATGTCTACGTCTTCTACGTTTTGCGCTTTGAGCAGAGAGTCAACTTCTGCTTGGCTTACTACTGTCATACCAGCAGCACGCAATCTTTCTGCCACAAGGTTGGGTACATCTTGCTTTAAAGAAGCTTTATCATCGCCCCCATTCACTTGATAGGGCAAAATAAGCACCTTTGTGGCGGCCTCTGCCAAAGCAGAAACTTGTACCGTCAAGACCAGCGCTACGAGTAGCGTCCATTTAAGCACAGTGTTTTTCATACAATACTCCCGCGCGAAGCTCATAGCTTCGTTCCATACTTGCTGCCAATTCATTGTTATGTGTTACAACCACAAGGGTCATACCAAGTTCACCATTAAGTTCTAAAAGCAACTCGCCAATGCCTTGACCGGCTTTGGCATCTAAGTTGCCCGTGGGCTCATCGGCTAAAAGCACACGCGGCTTCATAAGCACCGCACGTGCAATAGCTGCGCGTTGCCTCTCGCCTCCCGATAGAGTGGTAACCCTATGGTGGATGCGATGACCAAGCCCCACGCGCTCTAACATTTCTTTTGCTTTATACTCAGCTTCACTACGCGCCATGCCGGCAATAATGGCCTGCATGGCTACATTTTCAACCGTACTAAATTCCGGCAACAGGTGGTGAAACTGAAACACAAAACCGATGGACGAGCTGCGCAAAGCCGCCTTAGTATCAGCGGACAATAATTGCACATCTTGACCATCGAAAAAAACGGTTCCAGAGGTAGGAATATCAAGAAGTCCCATAAGATGCAAGAGGGTAGATTTACCAGAACCCGACGAACCCACTATGGATAAAGCCTCTCCTGCACGCACTATGAGGTTGATATTCTTGAAAATCTCTAGACTTTCTCCAGACTCAAAAAAATTTTTAGAAATATTTTCTAAGGTATATAAAATTTTATCATTATTCATAACGCAAGGCCTCAGCCGGTTCCAACTTCGCCGCTTGGCGTGCTGGATAAATGGTAGCTAAAAAGCAAAGCAGCATGGCAGAAGCACCCACTAAAAGGGAATCTGTCCACGTGAGTAAAATAGGTAAATGGTCAATAGTATAAACACCTTGAGGTAGTTTTATAAATTGATACTCTTTAAGAAAATAGGCTACCGTTAAACCAAGGACATAGCCAAGCATGGTGCCAAAAAAGCCTATAAGGGTGCCTTGCAGTATAAATATGCGGCGAATGCTGCCCTTAGTAGCCCCCATGGACATCAAAATGGCAATGTCGCGGGTTTTTTCCATAACTAGCATAACCAAGGTGGTTACAATAGAAAATGAACCAATAAGCACAACCATGGTGAGCAAAATAAACATACCTATCTTTTCTAGCTTGAGAGCCGCAAAAAGATTCGCATTCATTTCCATCCAGTGGCGCACATAAAAAGGCGAACCAAGAGTATCTTCTACACTTTTAGCTATGCTATCAGCTTGATACACATCATTAACCAAAAGCTCTATGCCGGTAATACGATTTTGCGGCACACCAAGCACAGTGCGCGCGGCGGGCAAGGTCACAAAAGCAAGGGACACATCATATTCAAACATGCCCGTTTTAAACACACCCACCACAGTAAAGGGGCGAATTTTTGGTGTAAATCCCTTAGCTGAGGCTTGTCCCGAAGCGGAAAGCAGGTTTACACGGCTGCCCACCCCAAGGCTCAAACGCTTAGCAAGCTCAGAACCTATTACAATACCGGGCGCTCCCACATAATCTTTGGGCAAAATAAGCCCCTCTACCGAGCCTTCTTGCATATTGTGTAAAATAGACAAAACCTTAGGCGCTGTTTTGGGGTCTATACCACGCAAGATAAGCCCTTTCACGCCGCCAGGGGCGGAGAGCATCACTTCGGTATATAAAAAGGGCGTCGCCCCCACCACGCCTGGAGTGGCTAGGGCTTTATCGGTGATTTTTTGCGCATCATCCAAGGCGTCGGGTATATACGACATAACAATGGCGTGAGCATTGGCCCCCAGAATTTTATCGCGAATATCGGTGGAAAAGCCATTATATACGCCTAGCACCACCACAAGAGCGCCCACACCTAAGGCTACGCCTAAAATAGACATAACCGAAATCACATAGATAAAGGTTTGCTTGCGCCGCGAAAATAAATATCGCAGCGCCACAAAAAGCTCAAAGGGCAGGGATAAGCGCATTTTAACTTTCACTCTTCAGTAAGGGGAAGAGAATAACTTCGCGAATGGAGGGCGAATCCGTTAAAAGCATCACTAAGCGGTCAATGCCAATACCTTGGCCTGCGGCAGGAGGCATGGCATATTCTAAAGCGCGCAAGTAATCTTCATCCATGGGACAGGCTTCATCGTCACCAGCTTCTTTTTCACGCACCTGATCTTCAAAGCGACCGCGTTGATCCATGGGGTCATTAAGCTCAGAAAATGCATTGCCGTGCTCACGTCCCACAATGAAGAATTCGTAGCGATCTGTAATATCAGGATTTTTATCATTACGGCGCGATAAAGGCGAAATATCCGTAGGGTAATGATAAATAAAAGTAGGCTGTATAAGCTTTGGCTCTACATCAAGATCAAAAAGCTTAGCTTGCAACTTACCAAGGCTTTCGCTTTCTACCACTTTTTCACCGCGGCTACGCACATAATCACGCACCTTGGTGTAATCTTGGTAAAACTCTGGGGCATGTCCGCCAATCTCCTCTAAAGCGCCATGAAAAGATATTCTCTTCCAAGTACCTGGAGTCATATCAATTTCTTGCCCTTGATAGGTGATAATAGTAGATCCGCACACCTTTTGGGTAATATGCCCCAGCAGGTTTTCTGTTAAATCCATCAAATCTTCAAAGGTGGCATAGGCCCAGTAAAATTCACACATGGTAAACTCTGGATTATGGCGCGTAGAAATACCTTCATTGCGGAAATTTCGATTTATTTCAAACACCTTTTCAAAGCCGCCCACCAAAAGACGCTTTAAATATAGTTCTGGCGCAATACGCAAATACATTTGCATATCTAAGGTATTGTGATGCGTTACAAAGGGG
>CAYJND010000133.1:0-5301 GCA_964371565.1 uncultured Desulfovibrionaceae bacterium | reverse complement strand
TCTTCAATGGTAGAGTCGCCTTTTCTTTGCGCCTCTTCAAGCATTTGCGTCAATCGCTCACGAAAAAAATCTATATCTTTTTGTTCCATAAGACCTCCACAAAAACAAAAAACCATTTTTTTTGAGTTTACAAAAAAACATGCAAACTACTTTCAATCAAGCAAGTATACGCCATCGCACCCTTGCTGTAAAGCCTTTTTATATTTTTTAAAGCTAGTTAACAAAAAAAACACATATCGTTGCACAAAAAGTCCTTTTTATAAAGATTGACTGGCCTCTTTTTGACGAATTTCTTCACGCTTTGCTTCTTTAGCATCAGCCCAAAGGGGCTCTTGCCATTGCAGAGTACTTTCACGCTTTGGCAAAAGCTGTATGGCTCTTTCTTTATTGCCCTGCTCGCCTTGGCGCAGCATAACCACCACTTCACCGCCGCTTTGCACAGCCTTAGGAGAATACGATGCCACAAAGGCCGCCGCATCTTGCAAGGTGGCTTCATCCCAGCCGCCCATATGACGCCCCACTGCCAAAGGTCCAGCAAAATCGCGCAGACGAAATACATAATCTTCTGGTTGCACCAGCTCTTGCAAACGTGCATTACTGCCGGCATTACGCCCAATACAAAGCCAGCGCTCACCGCGCCCCTCTTCGCTCCAATACTGACGCCCCGTATGCGCCAAAGTAAAATCCTCAGCGGTGGGTTCTGCCACACGGGTAAGCACCATCCAATAACGGCTGGCATTTTCTTGCTCTGCCAGCATGCAACCACCTGCAGGGGTAGGAATTTCTGTTATACCATAATACGCGGCTAGCTCCAACTGCTTTTTGCGACCGCGCCCAGAAATATTATGCAATTTATCTCTATCCACAAGGCCGGAAAGTTCGGCGGCACTGGGGTCTAAAAGTTTAGCCGACAAAGGGCGCAATAAAATTTCTTTAAGCCCACTGTCACGGCGAATGACATTTAAGGTATCACGACGCTGCGACATGGGGCGCTGCCCTAACACCTCGCCGGAAACCACACAAGATGCGCCGTAAAATTGCATAAGCTCATGGGCTTTACGCATAAGCAAAATTTTGCAATCCACACAAGGGTTGAGCAATTTGCCAAAGCCGTGCTCTGGACGAGTGCGCAACAGTTGCACAAAATCTTCGCCAATATCCACAGCGCTCACATCTACATTATACAGCTTGCGCCATGTAGACAGCATGTCTGGCTTGCCAAAAAAAGGGGTAACAAAGTTTAAGCATTTAACTTTAAGGCCTTGTTCTTCTAAAACTTTTACAGCTAGAATACTATCTAGCCCACCGGAAAAAAGCGCAATGGCATCGTAGGTATTTTTCATGGGCAAATACATAAGGCCAAGAGACCATAAGAGCAAGGGGTAAGAAGGAATTTTTTTCGGCGTGTTTTTATGTATATATACCTTCCTAGCCATAATCTCTCTTGTTAAAGACTTGCGAAATGCGCCGCCTTCTGCTAATTTTATGCGCTTGTTTGTGAAGCGCCTTGCGCATTACTCAAATACGCTTATTTTACTTAATGGAGATTTTCATGGCCAAAAAACCCACCACATCTCAAGAAGATGCTCGCTTATCGGCACTAAATACCGCCATTAGCGGCATTGAACGCAAATACGGCAAAGGCGCCGTCATGAAGCTTTCAGACGATGCCCATGTGACTGCCCCTGTTATTCCCACAGGTTCCATTGGCTTAGATCTGGCCCTTGGTGTGGGCGGTATCCCCCGTGGTCGCGTGACAGAAATTTACGGGCCGGAATCTTCAGGTAAAACCACCTTAACCTTGCATATTATTGCCGAATGCCAAAAGCGTGGCGGCACCTGCGCCTTTGTGGATGCAGAACATGCGCTGGATGTGGCTTATGCCCGTCGCCTTGGGGTTAATTGTGATGAGCTGCTCATATCTCAGCCAGATTACGGCGAACAAGCTCTCGATATTGCAGATTTATTAGTGCGTTCTGGCGCTGTAGACTTGGTGGTTATCGACTCAGTGGCTGCGCTTATCCCGCAAGCAGAATTAGACGGCACCATGGGCGAAACACAGGTGGGTGGCCATGCCCGTCTTATGTCGCACGCCATGCGTAAACTTACAGGCACCATTCACAAGTCGCGTACCTCTATTATCTTTATTAACCAAATTCGTATGAAAATTGGCGTAACAGGCTATGGCAGCCCAGAAACCACCACCGGTGGTAATGCGCTGAAATTCTACTCTTCGGTGCGCCTTGATATTCGCCGCATTCAAACTCTTAAAGATAAAGAAGAAGCCTTTGGCTCTAAAACACGCGTTAAAGTGACCAAGAATAAAATGGCACCGCCTTTCCGCGAGTGCGTATTTGATATTATTTATGGTCAGGGCATTTCGCGCGCTGGCGAGCTTTTAGACCTTGGCATTGAAGCTAAGGTAGTGGAACAAAGCGGTTCTTGGTTTGCCTTTGGTGCAGAAAAATTGGGTCAAGGCCGCGAAAAAGTACGCGCTTTGCTAGATGAAAATATTGAATTGCGTAATGAAATTGAAAGCAAGGTAGCCGAGCACCTTGGGCTAAACACCCCAGAGTTTGTGCCCGCAGATGCCGATGCCCCCTTAGAAAACTTTGAGGATTAAGGATATAACCATGCTTACAGCCAAAGAAATTCGTCGTAAATTCCTTGCATATTTTGCTAAGTTTCAGCACGAAGTAGTACCCTCTTCGCCGCTTATTCCCCGCAATGACCCCACGTTGCTCTTTGCCAATTCTGGTATGGTGCAATTTAAATCGCTCTTTTTAGGGGAAGAAAAGCGCTCTTATGTGCGTGCCACCACAGCGCAAAAGTGCTTGCGCGTTTCTGGTAAGCACAATGACCTTGAAAATGTGGGCCGCACTGCTCGCCACCATACTTTTTTTGAAATGCTCGGCAATTTCTCCTTTGGGGACTACTTTAAAGAAGATGCCATCCGCTTTGCCTGGACATTCATCACCGAAGAATTAAAGCTCGATAAAGCAAACCTTTACGTTACCGTATATAAAGACGATGACGAAGCCCATGGCTTGTGGCAAAAGGTCACCGGCATTGAAGCAGAGCGTATTTTCCGCATGGGTGAAAAAGATAACTTTTGGAGCATGGGCGATACCGGACCCTGTGGCCCCTGTTCGGAAATTTTCGTAGACCAAGGCGCAGAGCTGGCCTGTGGCCCCAATTGCGGCATTGGTCAATGCGATTGTGACCGCTTTTTAGAAATTTGGAACCTTGTGTTCATGCAATATGAGCAGTCTGCCGATGGCACCCGCACCGTATTGCCCCATCCCTCCATTGATACAGGCATGGGTTTAGAGCGCGTTTCTGCGGTATGCCAAGGTAAATTCTCTAACTTTGACTGTGACTTATTCCAAGATATCATTCAATACGCTGCTGGCCTTGCCAACGTGACCTATAGCTTTAGCGCCCCCGACACCAATGATGTTGACACAGCCTTGCGCGTTATTGCCGACCATAGCCGCTCGGCGGCTTTCCTCATTGCTGACGGCACCTTGCCTTCTAATGAAGGGCGCGGCTATGTATTACGCCGCCTTTTGCGCCGTGCTTTGCGTTTTGGTACACTTATGGGGCTTACCGAGCCTTTCTTACACAAAACGGCCTATAAAGTTACACAAGTTATGGGCGAAGATTACCCAGAACTTGCCAGCAGTGCAGATTTTATCAGCCGCGTAGTGCGTGAAGAAGAAGAGCGCTTTTCTTTAACCCTAGATAAGGGTCTAGGCTTACTCGAAGAAGAGTTAGCACGTCTTTGCGCTTGCAATGAAAAAACTATTTCTGGGCAGCTGTGCTTTAAGCTGTACGACACCTATGGTTTCCCCCTTGATATCGTTAATGATATTGTGGAAAAACGCGGTTTTAAAGCCGACGAAGATGGCTTCACCACCTGCATGGCAGAGCAAAAAGCCCGCGCCCGCGCAGCACAAAAAAGTGCCGGCCTTTTGGGCGGCGCTGGACAAGAAGCTCATGCGGCCTTTGCCCCCTTGCATGAGCAGGGTTTGCATTCGGAATTTGTGGGCTATACTGAGCTGAGCGCTGAATCTCGCATCATTGCCATGCTGGACGATCACGGCATTGGTGTAAATAGTTTAGAAGCCGGTCAAAAGGGCTTTGTCATCACCGCGCGTACGCCTTTTTACGGCGCGTCTGGCGGACAAATGGGCGACCTTGGGCTTATGAAAGCCACAGGAGAACCTACCGCTTCTGCCACGGTAACCGACACCTTAAAGCCTTTTAGTGATTTAACTGTGCACTGTGTCACTGTAGAAGCTGGCTCGCTTATGCTTGACCACGAAGTCTTACTCACTGTCACAGAAAATGACCGCCTAGCCTCGGCTCGTAACCACACCTGCACCCACCTTTTGCACGCATCTTTGCGCCGCATATTGGGTGACCATGTGCAGCAAGCTGGCTCCTTAGTAGCACCTGATCGCTTACGCTTTGACTTTTCGCACATTGCAGGGTTGAGCGCTGAAGAATTGCAAGCCGTAGAGCGCGATGTAAACCGCGCTATTTTGGCAAACTTCCCCGTTAATGCTGCCATCATGAGCCAAGAAGAAGCGCTGAAAGCCGGTGCCACGGCGCTGTTTGGTGAAAAATACGGCGATGAAGTGCGCGTGCTTACCATTGGTCATTGTAACGATTGTACCGAATCTATGGAATTATGCGGCGGTACACACCTTGAGCGTACCGGACAGGCAGGCTTTTTCAGCATACTTTCAGAATCTGGCATTGCCGCTGGGGTACGCCGTATTGAGGCCGTTACAGGCTGGAACGCCATAGCCCTTATGCAGGAACAACGTGAAACTTTAAGCCACATTGGTGCTAGCCTTAAATGCAAGAGCCAAGATATTGCTGCTCGTATAGAGGCCTTACAAAGCGAAAGTAAAAAATTGCGCAAAGAGCTAGAAAAGCAAGCTCAGCAATCTGCCGCAGGCCAAGGCAAAGACCTTATGAGCGATTGCCAAGAAATTAATGGTGTAGCTGTACTAGGCGCCTCGGTAGGCAGCATGAATGTAAAAGCGCTACGCGACCTTATGGACGATGTGCGCTCTAAAATGCCTACGGGTGTGGCCTGCCTTGTGGCTAACGAAAAGGTAGAAGAGAGCACAAAAGTGCATATGCTCATCTATGTTTCCAAAGACTTACACGCCAAATTCACCGCACCAAGTCTTATTAAAGAAGTGGCTGCGCATATTGGCGGTTCCGGCGGCGGCAGACCAGATTTAGCCCAAGCCGGTGGCAATAATATAGATGGCATAAACGCCG
>CAYJND010000132.1:0-5335 GCA_964371565.1 uncultured Desulfovibrionaceae bacterium | reverse complement strand
TTACCTCGTAAGCAAAGGCTGCAACGCTGAAGCTATCATCTTAAAGGGCTTTGGTGAAAACCAATACTACCCAACTTTAGCTGGTAACCGTCGCGCTGACATCATGATCATTTGGGAATAATTCTCAAACATGATGCACAACTAAACTGTTACAGTTAGTTTTTAAGAGGGGGGAGAGCTTAGGCTTTTCTCCCTCTTTTTTATTAAACCCAAGTACTTTACTAAAAAAAACCAAGTACGCACATAGTATTTGGTTGAAAATCAAAGCGTAACATGCCATATTATCGCATCTTATACACAGCATATAAGAAAAAGAATAATGCGTCACATTGACAGAAAAGAGTGAACGATTATTTATGAACCGAAAAAGTTTATAAATATATTTGAGAAGGCATAGAGCACCATGGCACAAGAAACTCAAGCACAGTCAAACGATTTTTTAAATCATATTTTACGTAGCATGCAAATTCCTTTCACCTGTTGGAGTGAGGATAATGAGCTGCTTTACGCATCAGAAAGTTTTTTGCGCATGTTTTCTTGCGAAAGCGTTGATACTTTTTGCGCTAATCATCACAATTTTACACCCAAATACCAATTAGACGGACAACTTTCAACCACATATCGTGACGAAAATTTTGCAAAAGCGCGCTCAGAAGGCTCAGCCTCTTTTTTATGGACATATATTTTACCCGACGGTTCAGAGTATTTAGTAGATTATAAATTACATATTACAGAAATGCATGGTCAAAAAGTTGTGGTGGCTCTACTTACAGAGTCCACAACATTAGCCACAAGCCTCGAAAAAAAATACGCCAGCGAAAAGCGCGCTAAGTCTTTAATTGACGCAACCCCCCTTGGTATCTGCTATTGGAATAAAAACTTCAAAATCTTTGATTGTAACGCCGTTATGATGGAGCTTGTAGGCGTAACAGCCAAAGAAGATTATATTTATCATTATCAAAGCTACAGGCCACAAGTACAAGCCGACGGGCGCCTCTCAAGTCAGGTGGCTAAAGAAGCTTTAGAAGAAGCTTTTAGCAAAGGGCATTGCCAGTTTTACTGGACTCACCTTGACGCACAAGGCACGGAAATACCAGTGCTTGTTACTTTAAAAAAGCTTGTACTGAGCGATGAAGCTGTGGTGGTAGAATTTACTCAAGATTTGCGAGAATTACGCGCCAGCCAGCAAGAAGCCTCAGCAGCCTTAGAACGCGCTCAAATTATGCTAGACACCATGCCCCTTGGCGCAAACTTTTGGAATAAAGATTTTAAAAATATTGCCTCTAATATGGCAGCGGCAAAGCTTTTTGGCCTAAAAAATGCCAAAGAATATTTAGAAAACTTCTACGACCTCTCACCTGAGTTTCAAGCCGATGGCGAGCTGTCTATAACGGCAGCCTATGACCATGTGCGTGTAGCTTTTGAAAGAGGATATAACAAATTTGAGTGGTTGCACCAAGATCTTGAGAGCAACCCCATCCCCACAGAAGTCACCCTCATACGTCAAAATTATCAGGGCGAAGATATTGTTTTGGGCTATACCCAAGATTTGCGCGAGCTTAAAGCTTCGCAACAACGCGCCGAAGAAGCAGAAGAACGCAGTAATGTTATTCTTAATACTATGCCCCTTTCAGTGAACTTCTGGAATAAAGATTATAAGCTTTTTGCGTGCAACAATGAAGCTGTGAAACTCTTTGGTGTAAGCACAGAAAGCGAAGTTATACATAACTTCACCAAGCTTTCACCAGAGCTTCAGCCCGATGGCATTTCATCTGCAGATAAAATAAAGCAGGTCATAGACCAGGCCATACAGGTGGGCTATTGCACCTTTGAGTGGATGCACCAAGACATTTATGGCAATGCTTTGCCTGTGGAAATAACCTTAGTGCCTGCACAATATAAAGGTGAAGATATTACCGTTGCCTATGTGCGCGACTTACGCGAGCTTAAGGCAAGCCAAGAAAAAGCCGCCGAGGCCACAGAGCGCAGTCAAATTATGCTGGACACCATGCCTCTTTGCGCCAATTTCTGGAGTAAAGACTTGGTCAACTTAGCTTGTAATGCTGAAGCGCCGCGTCTGTTTGACCTCAAAAATCAGCAAGAATATCTAGAAAGATTTCCTGAGCTTTCCCCTGAAGTGCAACCCAATGGGCAATTATCAAAAGACTTAGCCGGACAGTACATTCAGCAAGCATTTACTAAAGGGCGAGCCACATTTGAATGGATGCACAATAAACTTGATGGCGAGCCCATGCCCTGCGAAATTACTCTCATACGCAGTAGTATTCGCGGTGAAGATGTGGTTATTGGCTATACCAGAGATATGCGTGAAATAAAAGCTACGCAAGCTAAGGTAGAAGAGGCCAATGAGCGCTCACAAATTATGCTAGACACCATGCCCCTTTGCGCCAATTTCTGGAGCAAAAATATGGATAATTTAGCTTGCAACGCCGCAGCACCGCGCCTTTTTGATTTAAAAAATAAGCAAGAATATTTAGATAGATTTTTTGAACTTTCACCAGAATATCAACCAAATGGTGAGCTTTCATCTAAAATGGCCGGCGAAAATATTCAAAAAGCCTTCCGCGATGGTGAATGCACCTTTGAATGGATGCATCAAAAGTTAGACGGCACCCCCCTGCCTGCGGAAATTTCACTTATACGCACAACATTGCGCGGCGAAGACGCAGTGGTTGGCTATACACGTGACTTACGTGAAATTAAAGCCAGCCAAGAACTGGCTCGCGAAGCTGAACACCGTAGCCAGCTTATGCTTGATTCTTTCCCCATGGGAGCCAACTTCTGGGACGCCAATATGGGTCTTGTGGATTGTAATATGGAAGTGGCAAAACTCTATGGCTATACCAGCAAAGAAGAGTATATGGCTAACTTCCACTCCATTTTACCTGAAGTACAGCCCGATGGACGCCCATCTGTGGAAGTGGTACGCGCCTGGCTTAAACAAGCCCTAGAAAGCGGACACGAGCGTTTTGAATTTTTATGCATCATGCCGCACACGCAAGAGCCCTTGCCTGTGGAGGTGACCATAGAGCGCATTGTGCATAAGGGGGCTTACGGCGCCATTAGTTATGTGCGCGACTTGCGCGAATTTAAGGCCATGCTCAAAGAAATTCACGAAGCAGAAGAAGACTTGCGCCAGGCCAAAAATGTGGCAGAACAAAGCGCCCAGGCCAAAAGTGAATTTTTGGCCAATATGAGCCATGAAATTCGCACACCCATGAATGGTATTTTGGGACTTTTGCATCTGCTTAGCTCCACACCATTGCAAGGGGAGCAAAAAAATTATGTCAACAAAACGCTGTACTCTGCTAACAATTTGTTGCGCATTATCAATGATATTTTAGACTTTTCTAAAATTGAAGCCGGCAAGCTTGAAATTGAAGCCACGCCCTTTACCTTGGATCAAATTTTCCGCGAAGTATACGACCTGTATGCTGTACCAAGTAAAGAAAAAGGTTTACAGCTGTGCCTTAATACCCATGAACTTGGCGCAGATATATTCCTAGGAGACCCTTTACGCTTAAAGCAAATTCTCTTTAACCTTACCAGTAATGCCATTAAATTTACCCAACAAGGGAAGATTGAGCTAGAAGTGCAAGAAATAGAGCGCAGCGAAGACAGCATTCGTTGCCAGTTTGCGTGCAAAGACACAGGTATCGGTCTTAGCCAAAGCCAAATGGATAGGCTCTTTTCTGCTTTTTCTCAGGCAGATTCTTCTGTTACCCGTAAATATGGCGGCACTGGCCTTGGCCTTGCCATTTCACGTAATCTAGCGCAAATGATGCAAGGGAATATGTGGGTAGAAAGTGTAGAAGGTCAAGGCACCACATTTTATTTTACAGCTGTATTTACTCTGGGTACAGAGCAAATTGCTGAAGTCTCTCAAGAGCAAGAAGTAGATACCGACATTCATGGTGTTGGGCATTTATTATTGGTAGAAGATAATGAAATCAATCAGCTTATAGCTGAAGAGCTGCTACGCTCTGTGGGCTATACCGTAGACACAGCCAATAATGGGCAAGAAGCTATAGATATGCTGCAAAGCAAAAACTATGATCTGGTGCTCATGGACATTCAAATGCCTGTGCTTGATGGTCTAAGCGCCAGCAAAAAAATTCGTGAAATAGATGCCTTTAAGGACTTACCCATTGTTGCCATGTCTGCTCACGCCATGACCGGTGATAAAGAAATAAGCCTTGCCCATGGCATGAACGACCATATCACCAAGCCCATTGTGCCCGAAACCTTATATGCGGCGCTCAAATATTGGCTTGGCATCAGCCGTAAAAATAAGCAAGACGACTAACAGACTGCAAAAAAAGGGGGAAAATCACAAAGATTTTCCCCCTTAATAAATGACTTCGCGCTTATGACGAAGCGCCCGCAATACTTTGCTGCTCTTTGCGTGCTGCCAGCGCCATGAGGCTATCTTTTAGCTGCACTTCCATGCCTGCCAATTCTTTTTCCACTGCGGCGCGTTTTTGGCGCCCCTCTTGCGCAATGCGCAAAGTTTCATCAATGGTAGAAATAAGCTTACCATGCACTTCTCGCAATGTTTCCACATCCACTATAGAGCGCTCCACCTCTTGCGCTGTAGCCACGGCCGTTTGCTCTAGCATGGCGGCATTTTTACGCAACAAATCATTGGTGGTATCGGCCACTTCTTTTTGCAAAGCAGCTGCATTGCGCTGACCTTGCAAAGACAGCGCCAGTACCATTTGATTTTTCCAAATGGGGATGGTGGTAAGCACAGAGCTTTGAATTTTTTGCGCTAAAGCTCTATTATTGGATTGAATAAGGCGTATTTGCGGAGCCATTTGCACGGTTATGGTACGAGAAATTTCTAAATCATGTAACCGGCGTTCAAAGCGATTAATTTGCTCTGAAAAATCTCGAACCTTTTGTGCTTCCAAAGCACTGCCAGAGGCAGTAGCTTCTGCTTGCAAGCGCGGCAATTCTACTGTTTTAGCCTCTTGTAGCTTAATTTTTCCTGCTTCTATATACAGAGTAAGCTCTTCATGAAACTTTTCATTATGCTTATAAAGCTGCTCTAGTACTTCAATATCGTGCAAAAGACCAATCATAGAGCCATCTAATTTTTGGCTAATCACCGCCACTTGCTCAGACAAAGTTTGAAACTTTACCAAAGTTTTTTCAGCAGCGCTAAAAAGAGAGCCGATAACCGGTAATTTTTCAAAAAAACCTGGTTCTCTGCCCATTTCACTCACATCAAGATCTTTTACATTGGTAATAAGCGCTGTGAGGGTTTCGCCTATTTCTCCAGCATCTTTAGCTTGCACACGGGCGAGCAAGT
>CAYJND010000131.1:0-5387 GCA_964371565.1 uncultured Desulfovibrionaceae bacterium | reverse complement strand
CGCGGGCGTGAATTTGTTATGAAGGATGCATATTCCTTTGACGCCACCGATGAAGGCGCCGATATTAGTTATAAAAACATGTATGAGGCCTATCAAAATACTTTTTCACGTATGGCCTTAAAATTTCGCGCTGTGGAAGCAGACACAGGTTCCATTGGTGGTAATTTCTCCCATGAATTTATGGTATTAGCTGACACCGGCGAAGATACCATTGCCGCTTGTACTGCTTGTGAATACGCCTCTAATGTGGAGCGTGCCGCCGTGCTATGGCAAGGCCCAGTGTGCACGGACTCTTGCGCCGCTTATGAAGAAGTATCCACACCAGGTGCCCATACAGTGGAAGAAGTATGTGTTTTTATGAAAATTGATCCAAAAACGCTTATTAAGACATTACTCTTTAGCGTGGATGGACAAGCTGTGGCGGTGCTGGTGCGCGGTGATCATAGCGTCAATGATATTAAGTTGAAAAACTTCCTCAATGCCACTGTGGTGGAAATGGCTAGCCCTGAGCAGGTGGAAGCCTGGACAAAAGCCAAGGTAGGCTATGCCGGCCCTGTGGGGCTTGATGCCAGCATTAAAATTTACGCTGATGCTATTTTGCAAGGCGCCACCGACTGGGTATGCGGAGCCAATAAAGGTGATACGCATTTGCAACATGTAAGCCTTGGCCGTGATTGTATCATTGAGGCCTATGCAGATTTTCGCGAAATCTTAGCTACTGACCCATGCCCCAAATGCGGCGGCGCTTTGGAGCTGCCTAAAGGTATAGAAGTGGGGCATATCTTTAAGCTTGGCACCAAGTATAGCGAAGCCATGAAGGCCACCTTTCTTGACAGCAATGGCAAGGAACAAGTGATGATTATGGGCTGTTATGGTATTGGTGTTTCGCGTGTGGTGGCTGCTTGTATTGAGCAAAATCACGATGAGAATGGTATTGTGTTTCCGCCGCCTTTGGCTCCTTTTGATGTGCACATGCTTAACCTTGATATAAAGAGTGAAGATGTATGTACGGCTTTGGAAAAAGTTCAAGTATCGCTTGAAGCTTTAGGCCTTGAGGTTCTCGTAGATGATAGAGAAGAGCGCCCCGGTGTTAAGTTTAAGGATGCAGATTTACTCGGTATGCCCATGCAGCTTTGCCTTGGTGGCAAAAGTCTTGCTCGCGGTGTACTTGAGGCCAAAGACCGTCGCACTGGCGAAAAAGTAGAACTTAATCTTGAAAGCTTCGGGGCGGAATTTACTGCTTGGCAAGCTAAGGTTTTGGCAGGTTGGGGACTCTAGATCTTGAGTGCTATTTTCACTGTTCGAGAGCTGACAGCTTCCATTAAAGGAAGTTTGGAAAAAAACTTTCCCTTTGTTTGGGTGAAGGGCGAGGTAACAAACCTTGCCCGCCCAAGCTCGGGGCATATGTATTTTTCCCTCAAGGACAGTGAAGCCATGCTGCAATGTGTGTGGTTTAAAAATGCGCAGCGCAGTGAAGAAAAATTTGACCCGCTTACGGGGGAAGTTTTTGAAGATGGGCCAAGGCCGTCTTTGGCTTTAACTTTAGAAAATGGGCAAGAAATTCTTTGCGCTGGGCATATCTCTGTATACGGTGCACGTGGCTCGTATCAGCTTACCATTGCTTTAGTGCAAGAAGAGGGGCATGGCGCCTTAGCGGCGGCATTTGAGGTGTTAAAAGCCAAACTTATGGCAGAGGGTTTTTTTAAGGCAGAGCGTAAAAGGGCTTTACCTTATAATCCAAAGCGCGTTGCTGTGATAACGTCACCTAAAGGCGCTGCCATTTATGATTTTTTGCGTATTGCTGAGGAGCTTGGTACAGGAAGTAGCATACGCATTTATCCTGTACCAGTGCAAGGGGAGGGGGCTGCCCCTGCCATTGCCAAAGCATTGCAGCAAGTTAATAGTGAAGCCGAGGCAGATGTTATTGTGCTTATTCGTGGGGGTGGCTCTTTAGAAGATTTATGGGCTTTTAACGAAGAAGTGGTGGCAAAAGCTATTTATGTCTCGTTCATACCCGTTTTGGCAGGTATTGGGCATGAGGTAGATGTGTCCATAGCTGATATGACGGCAGATGTGCGGGCAGCTACCCCAAGCCATGCGGCGCAGATTTTGTGGCCTAGTCGTCAAGATCTTATGCAAAGTGTGGATGGCCTTGAATGGGCAGTGCAGGAGCTTGGTCAGCGCTTATTGCAGCATCATGAGCAAAAAGTTATGCAAATGGAGCAGGCCTTAAAATGGCTTTCCCCTGCGCAGGCGTGGCAACGAAAAGAAGCACTTTTGCAGCAAAATGTGCAGCGTTTACAGCATAGTATGCAGCAAATACTTTCAGAAAACGAAAGATTGCTTGATCAAGTAGGGCAAAGTATGGCGCAAACCCCTAACTTGTTACAGCAAAAAAATGCAGCTTTAGATACGGCATTTATGCGCTTAGGTTATGCGGGGCGGCGCTTATTGGCAGAGCAAGAAAGAATTTTTTCGCAGTTTGAGCACCGTTTACCGCAGCTTATGCAGCAAAAACAAGAAAAGTCACATCATACATGGCATATGCTCAGCTTGCAATTAGAGGGGCTTAATCCCTTGGCACCCTTGCAGCGTGGTTATGCTTTTGTGCAAGATAATCAAGGGCATGTGGTGCGCTCTATTGCCCATGTGCAAGCAGGGCAAGAAGTGCAAATGCATTTGGCAGACGGTAGCCTAGGTACCATAGTAAAAGATATATATAAGAGACCTGTAGGTCATATTGAGAAATAAAAAGGTAAAATATGAAAGCAAAAGCCCTTCCTAAAACCTTTGAAGCGCGCATGGAGCGCTTGCAAGCCATTATAGCTGTAATGGAAAAAGGGGAAGCCCCTTTAGAAGAAAGCGTAGCGTTGTATAAAGAAGGTATGGAGCTTAGCGCCGCTTGTCGTACACAATTAGAAAAAGCGCGGCATGATATTCGTCTTTGCACTGAAAAAGGTGAAGAAGCTTTTAATGCTGAATCTTTAGGAGAAGATGGTGAATAATATACTTATTATGGACAGTCAAAAACTTAAAGTTGTACTTGAAGAAAAAGGCGCTTTGGTGGAGAGTTGGCTAGAAAATTGCCTTAAAGCATCTGCTATGCAAAATTGCCAAGGCCATGCCACGCCGCCCTTTTTACCCACATCTTTGCGTGAGGCCATGGAGTATAGCCTCATGGCAGGGGGTAAACGTTTACGCCCTGTACTGTGTTTGACCACAGCTAAGCTTTGCGGTCTAGAAGAAAGTAAAATACTCCCTTTTGCCTGCGCCATAGAGCTTATTCATACCTATTCACTTATTCATGACGATTTACCCGCCATGGATGATGATGATTTACGCCGCGGAAAGCCTTCTAATCATAAGCAATTTGGTGAAGCTATGGCTATTTTAGCAGGTGATGCTTTGCTTACCGATGCTTTTGTCTTTATGGCTTCGGTTTTTTCTTGCAATTCTACGGGTACCATTGCCGCAGAAAATACTTTACGTGCCTTGGCTTATTTAGGACGTGCCGCCGGCTCGCACGGCATGGTGGGCGGACAAGTGCTGGATATGAACTATACGGGCGAAAAAGATATTTCGCTGGAAAAATTACGTACCATGCACGCCATGAAAACTGGCGCCCTTATTCAAGCTTCTTGCGTGTGCGGAGCGCTTTTAGCCGGCGCCTCATTAGAAGTAGTGCAGGCTTTAGAAAATTATGGCGCTGCCTTGGGTACAGCTTTTCAAATTGCCGATGATATTTTAGATGTAACCGCCGATACTGCCACCCTTGGTAAGCCTGCCGGCTCTGATACAGAGATGGGGAAAAATACCTATCCTTCATTAGTAGGGCTTGAACATAGCCGTGTGCTGGCAGAAGAGCAAAAGCAAAAGGCCTTGCAAAACCTTGATCATGCACAATATTTTTCTGGCGAAGAAGCAGCCTTTTTACGAGGTCTTGCTACGTATGTAGTGGAACGTTCGTCTTAACAGTTCATGGTTATTTATTCAAAATTTAAATTAGAGTTACCCGTATAGGGGAATGGTATGTCAGATATACAAAGCTCATCAAAGACCACAATTTCGCACTTGCAAAATATAAGCAAGCCCACAGACTTACAGCATATGGATATGCAAACGCTTGCAGAACTTGGTGACGAAGTGCGCCAACGTATTATTGAGGTGGTGGCGAAAAATGGCGGACATTTAGCCCCATCGCTGGGCGTTGTGGAACTAACCCTTGCTTTGTTACATTCTTTTGATGCCGATAAGGACAAAGTGATTTGGGATGTGGGTCACCAAAGCTATGCTTGGAAAATACTTACAGGTCGTGCAGATAGCTTTGATACTTTGCGTACCATGGGGGGCATTTCTGGCTTTCCTAAGGTGAGTGAAAGCCCCTATGATCACTTTGGTGTGGGGCATGCCTCTACTTCTCTTTCTGCCGGTCTTGGTATGGCCATGGCGCGTGATTTGAAAGACGAAGACCATCGCATTGTGACCATTATTGGGGATGGCTCTTTGACAGGTGGGCAAGCCCTTGAGGGCTTAAACCTTGCCGGACATATGGGACGGCGATTTATTGTTATTTTAAATGACAATGAAATGTCTATTTCTCCCAATGTGGGAGCTTTATCGCGTTTTTTAAGCCGCAATTTATCGCGGCGTTGGGTGCGGCAAATGCGTAAGGATGTGCTTTCTTTTTTACGCTCGGTGCCGCGTGTGGGTAATGACCTTGCCACCTATGCCCTGCGCGGTGAGTGGTCTTTTAAGTCTTTTTTCACGCCAGGTATGCTCTTTGAAGCCTTTCGTTTTAACTATATTGGCCCCGTGGATGGCCATGATTTACCTGCTTTAAAACGTCATTTAGAAATGGCTTCTGCCATTGAAGATGGCCCTGTGCTTTTGCATGTGCTGACCTGTAAAGGAAAAGGCTATGCACCGGCAGAAGAAGATCCGGCGCATTATCACGGTGTGGGCGGCTTTGATGTGGCCACAGGCGCCTTGCCACCTAAGAGCAGTAAAACTACATTCACCGATGCCTTTAGCACCTGTTTATTAGATCTTGCTGAAAAAAATCAAGATATTGTAGCCATAACAGCCGCCATGCCCGAAGGTACTGGTACAGAAGCTTTTGGTAAGAAATTTCCCGAACGCTTTGTGGATGTGGGCATTTGTGAGCAGCATGCGGTGACTTTTGCCGCAGGGCTTGCCATACAAGGTAAACGTCCTGTGGTGGCCTTATATTCTACCTTTTTGCAAAGGGCTTATGATCAAGTGGTGCACGATGTGTGCTTGCAAAACTTGCCTGTGACCTTTTGCATAGATAGGGCAGGGGTTGTGGGCGAAGATGGCCCCACCCATCACGGGGTTTTTGATATGGCTTTTTTACGTCATATTCCTCA
>CAYJND010000130.1:0-5408 GCA_964371565.1 uncultured Desulfovibrionaceae bacterium | reverse complement strand
ACCTGTGACCACGTCCACCGAGGGGCGCTGGGTGGCAAGAATCATATGAATACCTGCGGCGCGTGCCAGCTGCGCCAAACGCACAATGCTGGTTTCTACTTCGCGTGCGGCGGTGAGCATAAGGTCTGCCAACTCGTCGATAATAATAACAAGATAGGGCAGTGGATCAAGCTCTGCCAATTCGGGGGGGCGATTATTACCAAGGTCTTTAAGTTTTTGGTTGTAACCGGTAATATTACGCACGCCCACGCGCGCCATGGATTCGTAGCGCTTATCCATTTCAGCCACGGCCCATTCCAGTGCCGTTTTGGCAAATTGCATTTCTGTTACCACGGGGTGTACCAAATGGGGCAAGTCGGCATAAACCGCCATTTCAATACGCTTGGGGTCAATGAGCAGCAATTGCATGTCTTCGGGCTGGGTGGTGTAGAGCAGGCTCATAAGAATGGCATTAAGCCCCACGCTCTTCCCTGCCCCCGTGGCGCCTGCCACCAAAAGGTGCGGCATTTTAGATAGCTCTGCCACAAAGGGTTTACCGGCAATATTTTTGCCAAGTACCATGTTGAGGGGGCCGCCGGCATCGGTAAAGGCTTTAGATTCTAAGATTTCACGAAAGTTCACAATGTCGCGCTGCACATTGGGAATTTCTATACCCACCGTGTCAGAGCCGGGTATGGGCGCCTGAATACGTATGGCAATGGCTTTTAAGGCTAGCGCTATGTCATCGGTAAGGTTAGCAATGCGGTTAACGCGAATGCCTGCGGCAGGGCGAAATTCATACATAGTTACCACAGGGCCAGGGGTTATGCGTACAAGCTCCCCTTGAATGCCAAAATCTGAAAGGCAAGAAACTAGCGCTTCACCTTTTTGTTCCATTTCGCTGCGAGCCGTGGGCGAAGAAGGCGCCGCACTTTGCAAAAGCTCCAGTGATGGAAAGGTAAATTTTCTACGCACAGTCGTGCTTTTTACTGCGGCGTGGGGCGCCAGTCCAGAAGGAGGTGCTGCAGGTTTGGGTGCCATTACTTGGGGACTGTTGGCGGCACCGGTACCATTGGAACCATTGCTACTTTGGGTAGCTTTGCTTTGCGAAGCAGCGGCATGAGGTTCTTCATACTGGTCTTGGTAGGAATCCTCATAATCATCGTCGTCTTCATCCATATGGGCATGGGCTTTTTCTGGCGTATTCTGTCTTGGGCTCGTTTCTTTTTTGCCCATGGAAAAGAGCGCTCTAAGGCCTTTTCTTTCTTTTAAATGCGCATCTTCTTCTTGCGAACCGTCATCATACGCATGGTTAACTTGCGAGCCGTCGCCATATGAGCCGTCATTATGGGGAGCGTCGTCTTCATAATACCCATCATGATCTTGCGCGTCATGGTCATCATTATTGCGCTCATCTTCGTAGGCTTCTCTATAGACTTCATCTATAATAGGGGCGCTTTTGGGCTCGTCTATTTTACCCTTTTTCTTCACTTTTTTTCTAGGCACAACGTTAATGTGCGGGTCGTTATGGGCGACATTTTCTACCTCTATATCATACACATCGGGCAAAGGCTCATGCTTAGCTTTGGGCGTCATTTTTCCCATAATATCTTTGGGGCTTGGCAAAGCTGGCATTTTAAATTCTGGTAGGGCAGGCATGTGCACAGCGCAAATGCGTGTTTGGCAAAGGGCTTTGATTTTGCGGCATACATTGAGCCAAGAAATGCCAAAGGTAAGCTGTGTGGCCATGGTGAATAGAAAAAACCACAAAATCACCGAACCCCAATGGCTAAGCAGTGCAGAAGCATTGGCATAGAGGCTATCGCCCACCATGCCGCCGCCATAAATTTCGCCCAATTGTATATCCCACGCGGCGCCAATAAAGAGCAGGCAAATGGTAAGTAAAAAATAGCCTAGCCAGCGCCACCATACCAGCTCATAAGCCGGCACAATGCAGGCTACACCCACGGCGCTAAAGACTAGAGGCCAAATATAGGCGGCAATGCCAAAAAGATCGCTCAAGGTTCCTGAAATATAGGCGCCTAGTTTTCCGGCATAATTTTGTACTGGAGTGTCATCGCTAAGCACATGGTTAAGGCTTGGGTCAACTTGTGAATGGGTGACCAAGCTTAGCAAAACAAATAGGCCTAAAAAAACAAGAAAATATCCCGTAAAATCACGAGCAAGATTGCGCGGTTCCGTAAAAATACCCTCCTGGCTCCCTTACTTTTAGCAAGGGGTAGCAGTGGAATAGCATAGTAAATAGTGTGAAATAAAGAGTATAAATAATATGTTTAGAAGTGAAGGTCAAATGGCGTTTTTTTGCTGCCCTTAGAGGGGGGAAGTTCTAAGAGCAGCAAAATGTTCGGTCTGCAATATCAGCCCGCTAAAAAGAAGAGTTTTTTGCCAGCTATTAAGATTCGCGGCCCAAGTATTCTTTAGTGCGGGTATCTACTTTAACTCTGTTACCTTCGTTTACGAAAAGGGGCACTTGAATGACAAGGCCTGTTTCTAAGGTGGCAGGTTTGGTTACGTTAGAAACGGTATCGCCCTTGGCGCCGGGTTCCGTTTGGGTAACTTCCAGCACTAAAGATACAGGAATTTCAATGTCGATGGGCTGTTCATTATATAAGAGCACGCTACATTCTTGACCATCTTTTAAAAAGCCGGACTTACCATCGGTGGATTCGGCTTTGATTTGCAATTGCTCATAGGTGGTCATATCCATAAATACAAGCTCATCGCCCTCATGATAGAGGAATTGCATATCACGGCTTTCAAGATTTGGGCGCTCTACCTTTTCGCCAGAGCGAAAGGTGTTATCTACAACGCGACCATTTAAGATGTTACGCAATTTTGTGCGTACCATGGCGCCGCCCTTTCCTGGTTTAAAGTGTTGAAATTCCACTATTTCATAGGGGGTGCCGTCGATTTCGATTTTCAGGCCTCTTTTAAAATCGGTGGTTGAATACATAAAAACTCCTATTTGTTAATATATAACGCAAGGGCTTGAACACCCAATGCGTAACTTTGAATGCCAAAACCAGCTATAACGCCAATAACATGGCGCCCAATAAAGCTTTTTTGGCGAATTTCTTCTTCTCGAGCCAGTACATTGCTAATATGCACTTCTACGCAAGGCACGCCTATCCAGGCTAGGCAATCTGCCAGCGCAAGGCTGGTATGGGTAAAAGCGCCGGCATTAAGCACAATGCCGTCGGTGCCATCTTCTCTGGCTTGTTCTAATCTGTCAATGAGGGCGCCTTCGTGGTTGGACTGAAAAAACTCCAATTGAATATTTTCTGCCTCATGGGGCATAAGGGCGCGCACAGCCGCAGGAATAGCCTCAAGGCCGTCATG
The DNA here is from genome assembly GCA_964371565.1 of uncultured Desulfovibrionaceae bacterium. Classification (GTDB taxonomy): domain Bacteria; phylum Desulfobacterota; class Desulfovibrionia; order Desulfovibrionales; family Desulfovibrionaceae; genus CAYJAD01. The sequence goes on along the minus strand of CAYJND010000130.1, from coordinate 2,069 downwards.
CCCATAAATTTCTGGTTGTCTTTGTCCAAGGGCTCGTAAGTTTGGGCCATTCATAATAAGAATTTTATACATAATTCCCCATTTGCATTTTATAAAGGATAGGGCTATTAAGTGCAAAGCACGAAAGCTCGGAATTTTTACTTATTGGTTTTCCTTTGTCAAGATAAAGTCTGCTGAGGCGCGAGCTGATTTGTGTGCGCCTTATATAACCACGAGAGAATATATGCAATCGCAATTAATTTTAGAAACTACCGCTTATACCATGGAGCAGCTTATCACTTTAGATAGTGTGCAAATTGCCTTGGCAGGGCGCTCCAATGTGGGTAAATCCTCTTTAGTAAATGCCTTAGCTGGTAGAAAGTCTTTGGCTAAAATCAGCGCCACCCCCGGTAAAACCCGTTCGGTGAATTATTATAAGGTTGTGCCTGAAGATTTTTATGTGGTGGATTTACCAGGCTATGGCTATGCCAAGTGTAGCAAGACAGAGCGAGACGCTTGGGGTAAGCTTATGCAGCGCTATTTAGTGGGGTGCCATGCTTTGAAAGCCTTGGTTATTTTATTAGATTGCCGCCTGCCACCGCAAAAACTTGATTTGCAATTGGTGGCTTTTGCCCAAAATCATGGTATTCCTCTTTTGCCCATTTTGACAAAAGCCGATAAGTGCAAGCAAAAAGAAAGGGCAGAAAAGCAAAAAATATGGTCTGGATATTTAAATGGCGTTAAACCATTGGTAACTTCTTCTGCGAGTCGTCTGGGGCTAGAGGCTTTATGGCAGGCCTTGCGTGATGTGGCAAGCACTGCTAAAGAAGAGGGTGTGCTTGAAGAAACCATGGTTGATGTGATTGTAAAAGAGGCCGCAGAAAAAGAATAGTTTTTTCACCTCGTAATTATAAATAAAGAAAGCCAAGGCGCATTGATGTGCCTTGGCTTTTTGATGTCGTAATGTCTTAAAGGTACGAAGACTTTTGAGGCAAAACTTAGTTGGAGCCGCAGGAGGATCCGCCGGAACAACCACCGCAAGAGCTACCACCGCTAGAGGGCAGGGGCTTGGTGGGGTTGATGGCAAAGCCCATATAGCCAAAATCAAGGGAAACGCCTTCCACTTGTGCTAAGAGCTCGTTATTGATGCAAAATGTAAAACCATCTACGTTGAAAGAGCTGTCTTCGTCTGTTGGCTCATCCAGAGCCAATGCTAAGCGTGGGCCGCTTCAACCGCCGGGTGCAAGATACACACGAATGGAACCTTTTTCTTTATCTGCAAAGTAAGCTTCAAGCTCTTTGCGTGCGCCTTCTGTTAATTCAACCATGTAATGGCCTCCTGAATTTATGTACGCCTAAAGCTAAGCATAGCCAGCGCATTTGTCAATGGTCTTACGCGGCATATTTTTTGTATTTGTTATGGCAAAAGCCTTTCTTAATGCTTCACAAAGAAGATGAATTTTCGTATGCTTATTCTCTCATTGGAGGCAGTTATATGAAAAATAAAATACTTATGCAGGCAGAGGATGTGGCACGCACACTAGAGCGTTTAGCTTTGCAAGTGGTGGAAAATCATGGGCACTGTCAAAATCTTATGCTTATAGGCATTGAGCGTAGAGGTGCTAATTTAGCGCAGCGCTTGCATACTTTTTTACAAGGTCGTGTGGGAAAGGATGTGGCTTTTGGCACCCTAGATATAAATTTATACCGCGATGATTGGACAAGTCTTGATGCTAAACCCCATATAGGGCAATCTAATATATCACAATCATTAGACGGTATGAATGTTATATTGGTAGATGATGTGCTGTATACAGGGCGCACCATTCGCGCCGCCTTAGAAGCGCTTTTAGACTATGGACGTCCGCAAAAAGTAGAATTACTGGTTTTGATGGATAGAGGGCATAGAGAATTGCCCATTGAAGCCAATTATGTGGGGCGTGTTGTGGAAACAGAAGTGCACGAACATGTGAATGTGCTGGTGAGCGAAAAAGATGGTCGTGACGAGGTTTTTGTATCCAAATCAGATGACTAAAGTGTCTGAGGCTTTTTAAATTATAATATTTACTGGGGGAAAACCTTTTCTGAAG
>CAYJND010000129.1:0-5498 GCA_964371565.1 uncultured Desulfovibrionaceae bacterium | reverse complement strand
CCGCAGCCCTGAAGTAAATCCTTTTGAGCGAAAGCGAAAAAGAGTTACGAAAGGAAAGGCCACTGCAGACTGCCAGAAGGGGGAAGCCGGGGGGCGCGGGGGGCTTGGCGAGGGGGGCGAAGCCACCCATGAAGCCCACCGCAAAAAAAAACTATATGAAGCGTCAAATGCTTTTGCCTCCACGGTGATAAATCTCTAAGTCACCTAAACCCTAAACTACTCTTTCACCTCTACAGCAATATATCTCTAAGTTATACTAACTCCAAACGCTCAAAGCGATAAATCTCTAAGCTACAGCAACCCCCACTATCTCCACCATGATAAATCCCTAAGTAACACGCACCGTCTTACTTTCTGCGCTTTGCGCCTTTGACTTTTCGCTCTTTATTTTTGTTTCTTTCTCAACATTCCCAGCCTTCCCAACACCCCCAACCTTCCCATCACCCTCAGCAAGTTTTTCGCGCGGCGCCATACGCGCAAATTGCTTAATAAAATCTTTTATGCCAAGCTTATTATCTGGCAATACATCTTGAGGGCACGGGGCTTTACCCTGATTATGCAAATGCAACCACGAGCCAAAGAGCATAGCATTTATGGGGGAATCTGGCACATAATCACTGAAACACGCAGCAAAAAGCTCAAATTCAGGCTTTAGTAGCGCATTTTTCGCATTTTGCTCTTGGCGTAGCTGTTCCTCTTGGGCTAAATAGGCGGCGCAGGCTTTGCGGTGCTGTTGTTGCTGTATCTCTAAGGCACAGGGCTCTTGCGCGCCTGACGTGCTTGGTATATCAAGCCAATACTGCCCTTTAAGCCATTTGCCTAAATAGGGGATAAATCGCCCATCTTCTTTTTGCCAAGCTGCGGAATTACTAAAATATGTCAGCGCATTAAGCAATTCCTGCACAGGCGGTAGGGCTTTTTGCTGGTACAATTCTTTCCACGCTTGCAAAGCAAATACCTTAGAATTTTTTTTGGGATAGGCCTCCCATACTTGCTCAAAATCTGCCATGCACGTTGCAAAAGATCTATGCGCCAAAGACTCGCTAGAGCCTTGCTGATGCGCTTTTGGATTAGCTTTTTTTGAGTTAAAATCAGCCATAGCATCAATATCACCACCAGCAACAACACTAGCCCCACTAGCGCCAGTACTATCTGTGCTATGCCCCACTAGCGCCAGCGCATTATTTGCTACTTTCGCCGTCATGTCTGTATTCGCACTTGCATTCGCACCTGCATTTGCACTGGCCTCTGCGCTTGTCATAATTTCAGCCCTAAAGTCAGATACTGTGTTATGTGTCTTTTTATTTTGTTTTTTAAGAATATTATTTATGTAGCCAGAATTTGGCTGAGGGCAGCTAGAATTTGGCTTTGGGTAGCCATAATTTGGCTGTGCACAGCTAGAATTTGCCCTGTGCCTAAAGGAGGTAACATGGTTAGAATTTGACCTTGCTTGCCTTTGCTGCATGGCTGGCATAAGTTTTGGAGCTTCAAATCCTTGTGGTATAAGTAAGTAGTATAATGAGCTGTTTATATGGCGCTTTTTTTCAATGAGCTTGGCCTTAATAAGTTCATCTTGATATTTTTTAATGGCAGAAATACTGCAACCTATGCGTTTGGCAAGGGTTTGCTGTGCAGGCCAGCAATAATTTTTATCATGGGCATAATTACACAAAAGCCCGTATAAAACCTTAGCTCCCAGCGAAAGACGCACAGCGGGATTATCAAAAACATGGCTTGGTAAAATAAAACCTGTAACATGCTCTTTGGGTATAAAAGTTTGCATCATAGTCCTCCATTGATGGGGCTATGCTAGCTCATAGGGCGGCAAAGGTAAGGGGGAAGGATTTCAGTAGTTATGCAAATAAAAAATATATTATATGAATAGTTTATGTGTTTGACTTGACTTAGAGTGCCAAAAAGTACCCCCTGCCTGAGCAGGGGGGGATTAAAGCAAGAAAATATTTTGCACAGCAGTTGATAGGATAATGTCTTGAGTATTGCTTAGGCTCGCTTTTCTACATTGGAGTGTTGCATGTAACGTCTTATTTCTTGCTTTAAATATGTAGCAGCCCTTAAAAAGAGCGTAGCTTATGAAAAATGCTGTTTTTTGCCTGCGCTGTTACTTACGTTGTTACTAGATCTTTGCGCATGGGCAGAAAAATTCACCAACATGGGGTCATCTTGTGGGTTTGCCGAATGGTCAAGAAGAAAGTGCACATACTCATCTTCTTGCCCTGTCATACGCAAGATATCTGTATCTATGCGGCACAAAATACAGTCAAAAACACATTCTGGCATATTTTCTAAAGTATATGCATGATAAAAATCTGATAAAACCAGGAAGGATCTTTGGGCATGTTCGGAAAAAATAAAAACCAAATCATAGCCTTGACGCGCAAGTTTGACCTCTTCTGGGTCAAAGTCCATGGTAAGCGTATCTTTGGGGGTAGGGTGTAGGTAAAGCACTTTTCCCATGCTGGGTTTTTGCAAGCATATATCCGCCATATACATCTCCATGCATGCTATACAGATTTATAAATAAAAACCGTGCACAATGCTGAAATTCAAAAGCGAAAAATCAAAAAAGCAGAAATGCGAAAAACAAGAAACTCAAGAAAACTATGAAGCCCTGTGGAAACCAAAAAGGCCAATGAAACTGAGGTGAGAACTAAGACCATGTACTGTCATGTACGACAATTCATGTGAAAATGATAGCTGTTACTAGTATAAAGTCAAGCGTTTTAATGAATATATTGAATTTTATTTACGAATTTATGCCACCGCCGCGCTTAGCTTGAAATTTTTTATATTGTGCAAGCATTTCTTCTTGGCTCATGGCTTTGTATTTTGCTATGTCTTCATGCCATTGCCCCAAGAGAGATCGTTTTAAACCTTCTAGAAAGTCAGGCGTTTGAATGGCGTTGTCCTTGGTAAAAAGGCGGCGCGCCGTTAAAAGCACCTGCATGGGTGCCACTTGTTTGGGACAGCGCACAGCGCACATGCCACATAAAATACATTCCATAGATAAACGCCGCATTTTGGCAAAAGATCCTTGGCGCAAAGCGTGTAAAGCTCCCAAAACTTTAATGCCCACAGGGCACCCTTGCGAACAGGTATTACAAGCATTACAGTTTGAAAAATTAGGATGAATTTTATCAATTTCTTCTAAGGTGCAGGGGATATTGTGCATATCAAGGCGCGGGCTTGGCCCTTCGTGGTAGGGCAAGGACATAAAGTTCATCTGGTCTTGGGTGAGGGTTTGGCAGGCCAGCCCCACATGCCACTTGGGCGAGCAACCCACACGATACAGCACTGCGCATGCCCCGCAAACAGCGCCGCGACAGCCGCAACCGTGGCTTAGGCGAAAGCCCACATATTCCATACAGCTCATGATGGTAAATCCCGCCGGTACAGTATAGGCATTTCCTAAAATATAAATGGTGTGTAATGTGTTGTTTTCCATACTACTATTTTATGTTGAGGTTGCGGCGCTCAAAGCTTTTTCATGGGTATAATCTGGTAACAATATGGGGGCGCGGCGTTGGCCTTGCTGCATGTCCTCGTCAAGGGCGTAGTGTAATTCTTTTTCGTAATTATAGACATGCTCTAAACTATGTGATGTTATTTTAGCCCTTTGCGTGACTTGCTCTGCGGCATACTTTGCTGCCAAGTGCCCAAAAACAAAAATATCTAAAAGCGCATTGCCCCCTAAGCGATTTTTGCCATGTATACCGCCACTTACCTCGCCAGCGGCGTACAAATAGGGCACGCTGGTGCGCCCAAAGGTATCAATGGCAAGACCGCCATTTTGATAGTGTTGGGTCGGGTATACCAAGATGGGTTCTATGCTCGGGTCAATGCCGCAGGCTTTGAAACGGCTGTAAATGCTTGTAAAGCGCTGTTTAAAAGTGCCTTGCCCGTGCAGCATGTCTATCAGCACCGTATCTAGCCACACGCCGCGTTGTCCTGTGGGGGTAAGCACATAAGCCTCATGCCCTGTACTTTCTTGAATGATGGCAGCAGCTAGGGCGTCGCGTGTTTCAAGGTTACCAATAAACATGTGCCCATGGCTATTTACAAGTTGCGCCCCTTGTGCACGCACGGCCTCTGAAATAAGCAGGCCCAATAAGTGATGCGGCCATGCCGTGCCCGTGGGGTGATATTGTACTGAATCCATATGCATAAGTTTAGCGCCGGCTCTATAGCCCATGCAAAGGCCATCGGCGGTGGCGCCGTAAAAGTTTGAGGTAGCAAAGCCGAGGGGGTGCAAGCGTCCCATGCCGCCGCTAGCCATGATGACAGCCTTGGCATGCACAATATAAAATTCTTGTGTATCAAGATTTTGTAAAATGGCGCCGGCGCATTGGCCTTTATCATCTAAAATAAGCTCCACCGCGGGGCAAAATTCTTTAATATCCACTTTGCGCGAGCGTGCTTCGTGCTGTAAAATACGCGCCATTTCAAGACCGGTGATATCTTGAATAGAGTGCGAGCGTGTGCGTGAGTGTCCCCCTGGGCGATGGGTAAAATATTCGCCATCTTTGCGGCAATCAAAGTGCACCCCCAGCGAAGCAAGCCAGTCTATAATAATGGGGCCTTGGCTCACCATGATTTCCACAAGTTCAGGATTATTAGCAAATCTTCCCCCAACCATGGTATCCACAAAGTGAATGCCTGGGTTATCCCCTGCGGCGGTGGCGGCAGAGATGCCCCCTTCAGCCATGACGGTATTGGAGTCGAGAGTGCGTAACTTAGTACTGACTATACAGCGCAGATCGGTATTTTTTTTCAGCCATAGTGCTGCCGCAAGGCCAGCGCCGCCGCTACCGATGATGAGCACGTCGGTGACAAAGTGGGGGTGGCGCAATTGGAAATCCCATTCAGGTTTTTGGTTTTGAGTGCCGGTAATATGTGCTGCACTTTCTAAAAGGTCGGCAATTTCTTTGCTTACGCTGTGGCCGGCATTGACGCCCACACGTAATTTTTTTTTGGTTTTTGGGTCAAAGTCTGGGTGAAAATTGTGTAGTAGGCGTTGTTTGGCTTCTATGCTGAGGGGCGCATGTTGTGAGTGAAGGCGGTGCATGCGATTTTGCGATAATTGGTGCAGTGAGGAATGCATAGTTTGCGGATATGCCATGAATGCCTCTCGTGTAGGGGATATTTAGGACAAGGGATGCACAAGTATGTGGGGTTGTTGCTTTCAATAAAGTTAATCTTGCAAATACAATTTGCAAAGGGGATTTTTACACCTGTGAACGAAGGAAGGTTCTCATACTTGTGCACAGCCCTATGTATAAAATAAGTCGTAATTTGGCGTTGGCAATGCAGGAGGAGAAGAAAAAGGGAGAAGGGGTAGGTGAATGTTAATTTTTTATTTTTGTTTACATATTTTGGGGGCTATGGGGATAGATGAAGTATATAATTTTAGATGAAAGTGGGGTGTTGAGCAGCTAAGTATCTAGAATTGAGATATGTTATCGCTACTACTTACCCCCATC
>CAYJND010000128.1:0-5503 GCA_964371565.1 uncultured Desulfovibrionaceae bacterium | reverse complement strand
ACAACTTGCTTGTAGGTCGTGACCATGCTGGCGTAGGTGACTTCTATGGCATGTTCGAAGCTCAAGATATCTTCTTAAAGCTTCCACAAAATGCCGATCCACAAAAGAACCTTCAATGCATGAACTTAAACATTGACTGGACTTTCTATTGCAAAAAGTGCGACGGCATGGCTTCCATGCGTACTTGCCCTCATGGCAAAGACGATCGCGTTATCCTTTCTGGTACAAAGCTTCGTAAGATGCTTTCCGAAGGCGCCGAGATTCCAGATCACTTCGGCCGCGATGAGTGCCTTGTAATTTTACGTAAGTACTATGAAGGCCTTACCGAAAAAGTAGAAGTAAAGATGCAACGTGCAGCCTCTGGCACCAGCATGTAATCTTAACTCACACAAGTATGGGGAGAGAGCGAAAGCTCTCTCCTTTTTTTATGGATTTATGTGGTATTATTACTAGTTTAAGTTTAATACTTGACGTACATCTTGTGCGGTTTTATATTTTACTGTGTTATTATATAGCCTTATTATATTACCCTTTACTAAGGAGCAAACCCATGTTTAAGACCATGATTTTGGGTCAAGAGTATCCGCGCCAAGAGTATAAAAATATCGAAAATGAATTGCGCGTGAAGCTTTTTGAACTGCAAAGACGCTGCGAAGAGCACAAAGTTTCTGTGCTTATTACTATTTTAGGTGTAGATGGTTCGGGGCGAGGCTCTTTAGTAAATACGCTTTCTTCTTGGGTAGATACTAAGAAATTGAGTAATCATACCTTTTGGAAAACCAATGAAGCTGAAAGCTCGCGCCCTGATGCTTGGCGCTATTGGGTAAAGCTTCCTGCCTATGGAGAATTTGGTATCTTTTTTGGTGGCTGGTATGATGAGGTTATTCGTAAGGCTTCTTATGGTAAAATAGATGCCGATGCTTTGTATCAATCCATGAATAGAAGAGTGCAATTTGAGCGCAATCTTTCTTCCAATGGCTATGCGCTTTGCAAATTTTGGCTTCATTTAGGACAAGATGAACATAAAAAGCGTCGTAAGTCTCGAGAAAAAGAGCAAGGTTCTTGCCGTTTTACCCCTTATGATAAACACAGCGAAGAAAAATATCCTGAGCTTATTAATACTGTAGCTGAAACCATCACCCTTACCGATAGAGATTTTGCCCCGTGGTATATTATTGACGCTTACGATAAGCGTTTTTGCCATGTGGCGGTGGCAAGAGCTATTATTGAGCATGTAGAAAGCGTTTTAGAAGCTAAAATTGCAGAAAAAAACCGTGAAGACAGTGTTGCTCTCGAAGAAAGCGCTGCCTTGGCGCATGCCCCCACCATGCTTGATAGATTAGATATGACATTAAGCCTTGAGCGCGATGCATATAAATCAGAACTGAAAAAGCTACAAAAAGAGGTTTTTCAGCTTACCTATAAAGCCTATCAACAGGGCATTTCTTCTACCCTTACCTTTGAAGGATGGGATGCAGGGGGCAAGGGCGGTGCCATTCGTCGTGTGGCTTCAGCGGTGGATTCGCGTATTACGCGCATCATTCCTGTGAGCGCCCCCACCGATGAAGAGTTGGCGCATCATTATCTATGGCGTTTTTGGCGTCATGTGCCCATGGCAGGCCATGTGACCATTTATGACCGCACTTGGTATGGGCGTGTGCTGGTAGAAAGAGTAGAGAAATTTGCCAAACAGCATGAGTGGAAAAGAGCTTTTGCTGAAATTAACAGCTTTGAAGAACAATTGGTCAATAAGAAAAATGTTCTCTTAAAATTTTGGTTACACATTTCGAGTGATGAGCAATTGCGCCGCTTTAAAGAAAGAGAAAATACTCCATGGAAAAATTATAAACTCACTGACGAAGATTGGCGCAATCGCGAAAAAGCCGATGAATATAAAGTTGCTGCCGATGAAATGTTTATGCGTACCAATACAGCTTATGCCCCTTGGCATATTATTCCTGCTAATTCTAAATACTATGCACGTGTGCAAGTGCTGCGCATTTATCGCGATGCCTTATTACAAGCTTTGGGACAGGAAAATGCTCCTGAAATATGCGAGATAAAGAAGAAAAAATAATAAAAGATTTTTTTATGTTTGCTAGATAACGCTTGGTTGTACGTTCTGTACCACACAAGCTCTCGCAAAAGCCGCTGGCGGCGAAAGTAAATTTCGGATGGCTTTGTTTTACTCCGCTGCGCAGCTCGCTATATCTTGTAGTAGGCTGCTTAAAAAGATTGAAATATAAAGAAAAATAAAAAAGCAGGGCACTACGTGTATACTACATAAGTGTCCTGCTTTTTATTTTGATGCAGTAGATGGTGCTTTTTCAACGACCTGTTATGCTACAGCAGTACCAATACTATCTGTAAGGGTACGCTCAATGGCAGAAAGGCTAAAGTTTTTCATAATATGCAAGCTTTTCTTATGCTTTTTGCAAAGGCTTTTTACCTGCAAGCAGGCCGTGTGGCTATTGCAGTTTACAGGGCATAAAATTATATCTGCTCTTTGCAAAAGATTTTCTAGTTTATTGCCGCCTTTACGTAAGTGACCGGCATGATATTCAAAAATATGACCTTTGGCTTCAATGGCCTCGCGATATAAAGGTTCCATGCGCTCAATACCGCCTACAATAAGAATGCGCTGTGGGCATGTGGCGCAGGCGCAACGGTGGGAGCACTTTTCACAGGCATCGGCGGAGGCTTTAGTGTTTTTTGTATTCCATCCATTCACTGGCTGCGTGAAGTTCTTTTTTGATTTTTTCGCCATGACTACCTCCATGAGTAAAATGTCTGTGTTGTATGGATGCATCATGTATTAAATGAGAATGAATGTCAATATTAAATCATGAAAAAAGTTTTATTCCGAAATAGGTAAGTAAAGTGCCTAAAATAATTTGACTTGTGCAAAAAGATAGACAGGCAATGTAGGCTTTTTTTTGCCAAATAAGATAAATTTCAAAAATAAAAGTAGAGAAAGTTGTAAAAGACCCAAAAAAACCTGTGAAGAGAATAATTTTTTCTGCGCTGGTAAAGGCTATGCTGTGCTCGCTAAGGGCTAGAGCCACGCCAAAGCCAAAGCAGCCTAAAAGATTCACCACACTCAGCCCCCAAGGAAAAAGGGGGGAGATGTCAATGTGGGGGGCATGTTTATATAGTGATAGCTTTACGTGATCCACCAAGGTAGAGCACGTAAAGCGTAAAAAAGCGCCGGCACTAGCTGCCAGTACAAATAGAGCAAAATCAGCTAGCGAAAGCAAAGGCATAGCTTTAGTCTTTACGTGCTATGCGCAAAGCCGGCATGCCCATTTGTAAAGATGCTGCGCACTGTTGCAATGCGTCACTTTCGGGGCGTTGCCATGTGTGACCATCTAGCTCGTATTCCTTGGCAGGTAGGGAATGGGTAGGCATGGTTGCCATGTGTATATGCCCATCGCGCCGCGGCAAAATAGTGCGCGCTAACACGCTGTGGCGTATGCCAAGGCTATGGCTGTGTGTAAAGAAAGCTTTTTCTACCAGCTCTTTATGCTCTATATGGCAGAGTACACGCATAAGGCCGTGGGGGCGATTTTTTTTGCCAAGGCCGCTGAGCCACAGTACATCAAGTACTTCTGGCATTTGGCTTAAAGCCGAAATGCAAGCGCCTAGCTCCTCCCCTGTAAGGTGGTCAAGGTTGCTTTCTAATTGTATAATATGTTCTTGCGTTTTTTCTGCTTCTTGCATGAGCCAAAGGCGCAAGCCCACAGGGGCTTTGCGTGAACCATAGCCTGTGCCAAGTTGCTGGAGAATGCCTGTGGGCTTTTCTCCAAAGCTTGCTGCAAGCACGTGCGCCAATGCTGCCCCTGTGGGGGTGACGAGTTCGCTTTGACTTAACCAAGGATGAGCATCCCACGTGTGACATATGGGCTTATGTAAAAGTAAAAATGCTGTAGCCGGCGCAGGCAAGGGTAAAAGGCCGTGTTCACATTCTACGGTGCCGGTAAACCAAGGCAGGGCAGAGCAAAGAACCTTCTGCACGCCCATCTGTTCAAGGCCCCATACAGCGCCCAAAATATCTACCACGGTGTCAATGGCGCCCACTTCGTGAAAATGTACCTGCTCAGGGGGGATGGCATGGGCATAGGCTTCTGCCTGAGTAAGAGCGTCTAAAATGGCTAAAGCTTTTTCGCGCACCCAAGGTGATACTTTTACTTTTTGGAAAATTTCTGCAATATCGTGCGGGTGACGTAAGGGCTGGTTGCTTGGCCAGCTTACATCGATGCGATGCCCAGGTCCAGCGGCGCGACATTCTTGCCAGTTTTTAATATTACATGTAATACCAGCTTCTGCTAAAAGCTGCTCTAAAGGATTAAGATCAAGACCTAAGTGACACAGGGCACCTAAAAACATATCGCCGCTAATGCCGGCTTCACAATCGCAATAAATATACATATTTTCCTCAGTTCTTTGGATGGGCGGTGTAAAAAATTAAAATTTTTGCTTGGGGCACTTGAAGAGCTCCTTATGTAAGTATATAGTGAAGCGTACAAAGATAGCAATGCCTGTGTGCGGTATTGTAGTAATTTGAATAATTTTAAGGAGTTTTCTATGCTCATTAAGCATTGGATGACCAGTGAAGTGGTGACCATTACCCCAGAAACCTCGGTGGTAAAGGCCAGTAAATTAATGAAAGACCATGATATTCGCCGTTTGCCTGTGCTGGATACCGAAGGTCATGTGGTGGGTATAGTTTCTGATAGAGATATTAAAGATGCTTCGCCATCTCAGGCAACCACCCTTGACATGCGTGAAATGCTTTACTTGCTCTCTGAACTTAAAATTAAATCTATCATGAGTATCAACCCCATTTGTGTAAGCCCCGATGATAGCATTGATAAAGTGGCTATACTTATGGAAGAGAAATCCTTTGGGGGCTTTCCTGTAACGGTAAATGATAAGCTCGTGGGTATTATTTCTGATCACGATATTTTTAAAGTGCTCATCAATATTACAGGTGCGCGCCAAGAAAGCTTGCAACTGGCTTTTAATATACGCGAAGAAGTGGGGGCTTTACGCCCAATCTTAGATGCTTTAGCTGCACATAACGCTAATGTTATTTCAATTTTATCTAATACCGATGTAAAAGAGGGCGAAAAGGAAGTTTTCATTCGTATTGAGCCCTTAGAGTCAGATGTTGCCAAGCAGGCGCTTCTTGACATTTTTCAAAAAGAGCATAATTTATTATATTGGAGTTAGTTTTCTCCAGAGAAATAAAGTTAAGTTGTTTACATTGCGCAGGATAAAAACTTACAAAAAACTTGCCTTAGTGGCTTGCCATTTTGTCGAGAATATGGCAATTAGACTTCTTAGTTATGGTGTGTAACAGCACTGCTTCGTTTGTCGAGGTTTTCTACCCGCAGATTGCCTGTAGGGTAGTTGGTAATACCAACACTATGTTGGGATAAAATGTTGAAAACTGTCCAAGGAGGACAAGAATGGCTGAGATTACTTATAAGGGCAAGAGTTT
>CAYJND010000127.1:0-5538 GCA_964371565.1 uncultured Desulfovibrionaceae bacterium | reverse complement strand
CTAAAACTATATACATCTTTTTATCCCCTACCTCTATAACTTCAAAAAATCACCGCAACACAAGCTTACTAGTTAATTAATGCCAAGGGCATGTTTTGAGTCGTCGACACCTGAAAAAAGCATTTCTTATGTCTAAACATTATTTGATTTATAAGTTCTATTTTTACTGATAGTTAGGTTGTTTTTAAGTGTCGACTAGTTAGTTATCATAATTTAATATTTTGAAAACATATCATCGTTGAGTGAGAATATTTCAGCCCTAGCCTAAATACTGGTATCAATTGCATCGATACCAATTGTATTTCAGGCTAGGGCTGAAATAAGAAAACTATTTTTAAAAATCTTTATTATCACCTACATTTCCCCCTTGTGCGTTAGCACTGTAAGGGGGATGTCATGACGCGAAACGCAGTGAAGCGGAAAGACAGGGGGATACCTTCGAGGCGTCGCGTTTTTGTCTCCTTTTACAGGGTGCAAAGATAGGGTCACCACAATATATAGGTAACAAAAACGCGACTGTTTGGTTTTTGGGGGATGTATTTAAATTTTCAGATTTTACGTGCGCACAAGGAAAAATTTCTTTTTTGAAGGTAAGCGTACTTAAGTACGTGCGTTCAAAAAAGGAAGTTTGACGCAGTGCGCGCGTAAAAGGTAAATTTTGGATACAGGGCGCAAAAGTCATCCTAAAACATTACCCAGTAAACACATCATCTAAAAGACCGCTGATACCGCCCCCCAAAAGGTAAATTTTGGATACAGTGTGCAAAAATTATATCCCTCCGACGGCTTCGCCGCCACCTCCCTTAAAAGGGAGGCTTTAGGTCTGCTGTAACTTAGAGATCTCTCACCGCTGCGTCCCCACCAATTTCCCCGCCCACCACAGTACCGTATTTTCCCTTGCTCCCTGTTCACGAAGCACGTAAAATAACCTCATGAATGCTGCAGAAAATACTCCCCACCATGTGCTACACCACGCACACTGGTCGCCTCTCATGGAACAATGGCTCGACAGCTTACTCATCGAGCGCGGCCTCTCGCCCCATACCGTGGCAGGCTATGGGCATGATTTAAAAAACTTTCTCACCTTTTTGCTCGAAACTGGCCTCGCCGACGAAGCCGCCACGCGCGAACTTCAAGAGCATGAACTCTTTCTCTATATGGCCTGGCTACGCGGACGCGACAACACAGGGCGCACCCTTTCACGCCACATCTCTAGCCTGCGCGGCTTCTTTGCTTTTTTGCTCGATCAAGGCAGCATCAAAAAAAATCCGGCAAAACTTTTAGAAAGCCCCAAATTACCAAACTTGCTTCCAGAATTTCTTACCAGAGAAGAAATGCAATGCCTGCTGGCAAAGCCCCCCTTGCACGATAGACTAGGGCAACGCGATCGCTGTATTTTAGAATTACTCTACGCCTCGGGATTGCGCGTGAGTGAACTGTGTAATTTACAATTATTAGATATAGATAGCCAGCGGCGCATCTTGCGCATATTTGGCAAAGGCTCCAAAGAACGTCTGGTGCCCATGCACGAAGAGGCCATGCAACTTTTACAAGGCTATATATCACAGTGGCGCAAACTTTTTTCACCCAAGGAAGATTTTGTCTTCGTCAATCGCTCAGGTCGCGGCCTTACACGCCAATATATCTGGAAAATGGTTAAAAAATACGCCCTAGAGGCGGGCATTAGCCACTCCATCTCGCCCCACACCTTTCGCCACTCTTTTGCTACGCACTTGCTAGAAGGCGGCGCCGACTTGCGCACGGTGCAAATTTTACTGGGGCATAGCGATATCAGCGCCACAGAAATTTATACTCACATTCAAACCAGACGCTTACTCGAAGTGCATAAACGTTTTCATCCTCGCAATGCATTTTCTTATAATGCGCCCCAAAATTCAGAGGGATTAGGGAAGTCAGGAGAATCAGCAAGGCCAGAGATAGCAGGGGGAAACGGCTCATGTACTGCATAAAAAATCCTTCTTCACCCTTAGCCACATGCCACGAGCCCCATGAAGATATGGCGCCAGCCATATATAATGATGGGCGCAAAACCCTTATCACCTGCCATGCCAATGCCGACTTTGACGCCTTTGCTTCCATTATTGGTGCCCAGTGCCTGTACCCGCAAGCTATTTTGCTTTTCCCCGGTACGCAAGAAAAGGCTTTGCACCTTTTCTTTAATGAAACGGCGATTTTTATGTATAATTTTCAAAAAACAGAAGATATTGAATGGGACAGCATTGAGCGTTTGGTGGTGGTAGATACCAGACAAAAGGGGCGCGTACCCCATGTGGCGCAGCTCTTAGAGCGCCAAGATGTGGATATTCATTTGTGGGATCATCACCCCCCCTCATCCGATGATATGCAGGCCAGCTTTTGCAAATACGCTTCGGTGGGCGCCGCTGTCACGGTGATTATTCGTGAATTAAAGGCGCATCAAGTTTCCATTTCTTGCCAAACAGCCACCATTTTAGGCCTAGGCATCTATGCCGACACGGGCTCTTTTACCTATACCTCCACCACGCCGGAAGATTTAGAAGCCGCCGCGTGGCTTTTGGCGCAGGGTATGGATGTGCATGCCATTACCGATATTGCCGCCCACGAACTGACCTCTGCCCATGTGGAGGCTTTGCATGCCTTGTTAGAATCCACCACCATTTATACCGTAGGTTCAACGCCTGTGGCGGTGGCAGATGTTTCTATGGAGCATTATTTAGGTGATTTTGCCTACTTAGCTCATAAACTTATGGAGATGGAAAAATTTGAAGTGCTCTTTGCACTAGGGCGCATGGGCGATCGCGTTACGGTGGTGGCACGCTCACGGCGTAAAGATTTTAACGTAGCCACGGTTTGTATTGCCCTTGGCGGCGGCGGGCATGCCTATGCGGCTTCGGCCTCGGTGCGCGACAAGACTATATTTCAAATACGCGAACATATTGTACAAGCCATCTTTAAGCAGGCTAACCCCGAAAAAAATGCCAGAGACTATATGTCAGCGCCGCCGCTAGGCATTGAAATGGGTATAAGTATCGAAGATGCTTATAATTTTATGGTGCACTTTGACCTTAAAGCCGTGCCGGTATTTGCCAAGGGCACCAGACGCTGCGTGGGGCTTTTAGATGCGCATACGGCAGGGCGCGCCG
Source organism: uncultured Desulfovibrionaceae bacterium (assembly GCA_964371565.1). GTDB lineage: Bacteria > Desulfobacterota > Desulfovibrionia > Desulfovibrionales > Desulfovibrionaceae > CAYJAD01. Next base: position 2,395 of record CAYJND010000127.1, on the reverse strand, counting down.
TCAATCACAAACTTTCTGAATTTGATACCTATATGCAGCAAGATATTCGCACCCTGCCCCCAGAGGCTGGCCTGCCCGAGCTTATAGATATTATTATTGAGGGGCGGCAATATTTGGTGCCCATTGTGCAAAATGAGGCCGTTATTGGCGTGGTAACGCGCACCGACCTTATGAATATTTTTATGACAGAGCCGCACCCAAGCACCTTTAATAAAAGCAATAAAGCTAGATCATTGCATAAGGTGTTGCGCGACCGTTTACCTAAGCCCATGTTTAGCTTACTTGAAACAGCAGGGCACATTGCCGATGAACTTGGCATGACGGCCTATGTAGTGGGCGGTTTTGTGCGCGATATTTTGCTAGAGCGCAAAAATTTTGACATTGATATTGTGGTAGAGGGCAATGGTATTGAGTACGCTAAAGAGCTGGCACAGCGTGTGGGCGGGCGCGTGCGTGAGCATCAAAAATTTTTAACAGCCATTGTTATTTTCACCAATGAACTGGGGCAAGAAGTGCATGTGGATATTGCCACAGCGCGCCTTGAATATTATGAGCATCCGGCGGCTATACCCACGGTGGAAATGTCATCCATTAAGCTAGATTTATTGCGCCGAGATTTTACCATCAATGCCCTTGCCATTCATTTAGGCAAAAGTATGTTTGGGCAATTGGTGGATTTTTTCGGCGGTCAGCGCGATATTCACGATAAGCGCATTCGTGTTTTGCACACCTTAAGCTTTGTGGAAGACCCCTCACGCTGCCTAAGGGCTGTGCGCTTTGAACAGCGCTATGCCTTTAAACTTGGCCCCAAGGTAGAACATTTAATGAAAAATGCCCTGACCTTAAAGCTTATTGATAAATTGCAAGGGGCGCGCCTTTACCACGAAATGCGTAGTATTTTTGAGGAATTTAACCCCGTGGCCTGTTTGTGGCGTTTGGATGAGCTGGGTATTTTGCCTGCCATTCATCCGCTTTTGCAATTGCACCCGCGCAAGCAAGAATTGCTCTATGCCCTTAAAGATATTTTAGATTGGTACCATTTACTATATTTTTCCACAGCGCCGCAACGCTGGATGGTGTATTTTTTAGGCTTGTGTCATAGGCATAATTATGTGGAAAGTTCGCAAATTTTAGAGCGCCTTGGCATACCGGCTGTGCAATGCCAAGAACTTTTGGGCTTGCGCGAAACCATTCGTGAACTGCGCCCGCAAATTAAGCAATGGCATCACCACCAGGGCAAAATCAGTGAACTGTGCCAGCTTTTGCAATCAGCCCCCTTAGAGGCTTTGCTTTTTATGATGGCACGCACCCATTCAGAAGATTTGCGCATGGTTATATCGCGCTATATCACCACCTGGCGGCAAGAAAAAATTGCCATTGGCGGTAAGGATTTATTAGACCTTGGCCTTGCTTCGGGGCCAGGGGTAGGGCAGGTGCTGGCGCTGGTAAAAGCGGCTAATCTAGACGGCGAGGCCACCTGCAGGCAAACGCAACTTGAGCTTGCGCAAGAGCTAGCGCAACAAATGGGGCTGCTGACTAAGGGGCAATGGGTATAATGGTCAGTAGAAGTTATAGGGAATTGTATTTTTAGATAATTTTTGTTTTTTTGGCTTCTGTGTTTTTGTCAGGGCGATTTTTTTACAAGGCTTAAAAATACCATAGAAAAAAACTTTTGCTCTCTTGTGCCCCCGTTGTGTTCCTGTTTTGCCTACTCTCCTTTTAGCACTGAACACTTGCTCAATGGAGCTAAAAAGTGTATGTAAGGGAAATACCTTGACCGCGAAAGGAGCATCTTATGAAAGTATTATGGGCACCTTGGCGTTTGTCCTATATTTTGGGGCCAAAGCCAGATACATGTGTCTTTTGCTTACCAGAGCATACCGACGAAGATGCCGAGCGTCTGATCTTGCACAGGGGTAAACATTGCTTTGTTATAATGAATAAATTTCCTTATAACAATGGGCACCTTATGGTGACACCCTATAGGCATATTATGGATTTTACCGCCCTTACGCTAGAAGAGAGCACAGAAATGATGGACTTTTTGCAACGATGTACCAAGATCTTGCAAGCGCGCTTTCGTTGCCAAGGCATAAATATTGGCTTAAATATTGGGGAAGCCGCAGGGGCTGGCATTCGAGAGCATTTACACTTTCACTTAGTGCCGCGTTGGAATGGCGATTCTTCCTTTATGGCTGTTATGGATGAGGTGCGTATGGTGCCAGAGCATCTTCAGGCAAGCTACCAAGCGCTAAAACCCCTTTTTGAACAATCTTTCCCTACCACTAAGGAGGCCTAGCAATGCGTTATTTAAAGGTTTTACTTCTTGTACTCATCTTTTTTGTAAGTATGGTTTTCTTCTTCCAAAACCAAACTACACTTTCCACTGAGATGA
>CAYJND010000126.1:0-5541 GCA_964371565.1 uncultured Desulfovibrionaceae bacterium | reverse complement strand
AAAAGAGACAGTACAAGAAAATAAGCGCCACACAGCCCACAAAACCCCACTCTTCACCAAAAACAGCTATAACAAAGTCAGAGTGGCGTTCAGGAACAAAGCGCAGCTGGCTTTGCGTGCCCTCAAAAAAGCCCTTTCCCCAAATTTGCCCAGAACCAATGGCTATTTGAGATTGCGTAATATGATAGCCGGCGCCTAGGGGGTCGTCACCAGGGTTTAAAAAGGTAAGCACGCGCTGCCTTTGATAGTCTTTCATGCCCACAAACCACATAAAAGCTACAAAAAAAGGCAATATGGTCAGACAGGTTTTAAACACGCGCCCCTTAAGGCCATGAAAAAGTATCATGCCCCCCAACACCAAGAAAACATTGATACTGGTACCAAGGTCTGGCTGGGTCACAATAAAAGCACATGGCACTGCCGCCACAAGGAGGGTTTGAAAAAATTTTATCCAGCCAAGGCTTTCGCTGTGGCGGCTCAGCACATGAGCGCCCATAATAAGTACAGCCAATTTAGCTAACTCGCTGGGCTGTAAATTCATAAAGCCTAAAGAGAGCCAGCGCTGGGCACCATAGACCTTTACCCCAACAATAGGCACCAAGGCGAGCAATATGAGCACCAAGGCAAAAAGAGGCCAAGCCACGGTATGTAGCTTACGGTAGTCAAAAACCATAGCGCACAGCATAACCATAAAGCCCATACTACCCCAAATAAGCTGGCGCTGATAAAATGACGATAAGGCTATGCCCTCTTCTAAGCGCATACCCGAAGCTGAGTATAAATTCCCTACACCCACCACAAAGAGGGTTAAAAAGCAGGCCAACAGCTCCCAATTAATATAGGTTAACAGCCTTCTATCAAAGAGCGCCATGTGCATCCCCCATCATAAGGCCTTGCCCTTGCAGAGCGGCGTCATAAGCATCTTGCGCCCTAGGCAATGTAGTAGGCTTAGCCTTTTGCTCTGGGGGCACCTCTACGCCAAAAAGCACATCATACATCTTTTTAGCCACAGGCCCTGCGGCAGAAGAGCCGCCGCCGCCATGCTCTAACATAACCACCACCACATAACGCTGGGCATCTTTCATGCCAAAGGTAGCAATCCAAGCATGATCTCTTTGTAAATATTCAATTTCATCATTTTTTAAGCGGCGCTTACCATCAAGTTTAAGCTTCACCACCTGCGCTGTGCCTGTTTTGCCGCCCATGTCGGCATCCTTACGCCCAACCACCTTGGCAGTGCCTGTATCTGCGGTTTTACGCATGGCTGTGAGAATAAACTCTCTATGTAAGGCTGTGGCAGGAATTTCTCCCTTAATCACAGGCTCTGCTACATCCAGCACTTGCGGTTGTAACAATTTTCCCCCATTGAGAAGCGCCGAAATATAGGTTGCCACTTGCAAAGGCGTTACGAGGCCAAAACCTTGACCTATGGAAATATTATAGGTATCCCCGCGCACCCATGGCACGCCAATACGTTCTTTTTTCCAAGCTTTAGAGGGCACAAGGCCACCTTTTTCGTGAGGCAAAATAATACCTGTGGGCTTACCAAAGCCGCTAGCCTTAGCATAGCGCTCGATATTATCAATACCCATACGCTCACCTTTAAGATAATAGTAAATATCACACGATTCTGTTAAAGCGCGGGTCATATCCACAGAGCCATGCCCAGGGTGCCAACAGCGAAAAACTCTATTGCCAAGCTTCACTTCGCCGCCGCAAAATTCTTTTTCCTTAGGATCTACACCTTGCTCTAAAAACAGACCCGTCATGATCAGCTTCCACACTGAAGCCGGAGGATATACCGATTGAATAACACGGTTTTGTAAGGGAAAACGAGGATTTTCGCGCAGGGCATTCCAATCTTTATGCGAGATGCCAGATGTAAACAAATTATTATCATAGGCCGGCGCCGTCACAAGAGCCACAAGCTTACCCGTATCAGGATCCATAACTACTATACTGCCAGTATAACCATCAAGGGCAGCCCAGGCGGCTTGCTGTATGCGCGTATCAATGGCTAAGCGCGTACTGCTCCCACTACGCGGCTCGGTAAGTAATTTCTTACTTAAAGAGCGCCCCATAACATCCACTTCGCGTTGATATAAGCCTTTGCGCCCGCGCAGCTGATCTTCTAGCACCAATTCAAGGCCTTGCTTGCCCACCAAATCGCCCATGGCAAGATCTTTATTTTGCTTCATTTCTTTTTCATTGGCTTCGGCAACATAGCCTAAAATATGCGCATAAATAGCCCCCATGGGATAGGTGCGTTTGGCCTGAGATATGACCTCAAGGCCTGGCCAATGTAAAAGTTGCGCTTCTATTTGCGCCACAAGGCTTAAATCTAAATCAGACACCAAGGGCATGGGCTCAAAAGATTGTACCTTGCCTTTATCTTTTCGAAATTTTTCTAATAAAGTATCGTGGTCTATACCTGTCCATGCGCTTATTTGCGCCAACGTTGCCGGCAAATCCACCACATCTTCACGCACAAGGCTCAAGCCATAGGTGAGGATATTATCTGCCAAAATAACGCCTTTGCTATCTACCACAAGGCCACGCGGTGCAAGAATACGCTCTTCACGCATGCGATTAAGCTGAGCACGCTCTGCATAGGACTCGCCCTTATGTACTTGCAAATACCAAAAACGCACCACAAAAACCAAGAAGAACAAGGCCACAAGCCCCTGCAAAAGAAATACCCCTGTGCGTGGCGCTTGGTATTCTTCTGTTTCCACAGGAATTTGTAGCCAGCTACGTAGCTTACTTTCTTTTTTGGGATTAAGATTAGACTGCATCGTCATGGGTATAGGTCCATTTTCTGGTAAAGGCGGTAATATACCATGCTAAAGGTACAAAAGCCGCTTGCACTAAGGATTCGTGCATTAAGCTATACATATTTACTGTAATATCTTGTAAGGGAGACATCAAATACACCAAGGCGAAGTGTAATGCGCCAAGACAAAGGCTAATAAGAAAAACAAAAAGAATATTTTGCACCTCAAAAAGCCAACGCCCCACGGCAAAAAGCAAAATAATCATGAAATACCATAAAATCATACCCCCAAAAGCGCGAGAACCTATGCCCTCTTGCACCAATATTATGAGGGGTAAAAACCACCATAACGATTTATAGCGTCTTTCTTGTAAAAGTAAGATAAGCCCTATAACCAAGGCGTCCAGTGCCGGAACCTGCGCTTGCATAATAATGGCTATAGGAAAAAAACAGGCCCACCATATGCCGGCGCACACATTCATGCCGCTACCTCGTAAGATCTCAAAGAAACTTTCTCTATCTCTTCTTTGGTTTCTTTAGGCCATGGACCTATGAAATTTTGCAAAAATTCTTGGCGAGCAGCTTCTTTTTCTGCCTCTTTCTTGGCAAATTGCTCGAGCATAATTTGCATTTGCTCATAAGAGGGCGGCCCTATAAAGTCTGATGCAGGAATTTCCGGCAAAGGTTCAAGACCCGTAGGCTCAAGAAGCAACACTTCTTCTAAGTGCCCAGCATCCACCAAGGGCTCAGCTAAAACAACCTTAAAGGGCGAATAACCAGTCTCATCTACCTTAGTGATACGCGCCACAGAAAGCCCCTTAGGATACACACCATCAAGACCAGAGGTTACAAGTAGTTCTCCCTCTTCAATGGCGGCATTATGCCCCACAAAGCGCATCTCTAAGGCTTCGCGCCCGCCTCTGCCAGTCAAAATACCTGCAGTGCGTGTTTTTTGGCTCAGCACCGCCACACGCGAACCTGGGTCTGTAAGAAGTAATGCTGTGGAGGTATGGGCAGAAGCGCGCAAAATGCGCCCCACGAGGCCCACATTGGTCATAATGGGCGTACCGGCAGAGCCACCAGTAATATAACCGCGGCTTAAAATAACTGTTTCAAGGGTAGAATTTGGCCCAAGGCGACCGGCTAAAATACGCGCTCCCACAGGACGCCAGCTTCTATCTACGGGCAAAGAAAGCAAGGCGCGCAAGCGTCGCACCTCGGCTCTATCTTCATCGGCGGCAACAAGTTGCGCTTGAATGGACATTAAGTCATCTTTAAGGCGCTTATTCTCTTCGCGCACGCCCACCAGCTCTACATAATTTTCCCAAACATCAGAAACCGTAGCATTCAAAGATACCATGGGGGCAAGCACGCCGCCCACCAACTCTAGCCCCACATGGGTGGCCACAGTATCTAAAATACCTGTCCGCTGGTTCCACGTATGCATGCCTAAAAAAAGAAAAAGCATGATGATGGAAAGAACTATGTACCGTCTTGAACTCACAGTCTATGTTACCCTTTATATGGCTTTGAATGTCTGCAAATAAGAAAATGCCTGTGACGGCATTTCCTTATACATGAGTTTATACTCTTAATGCAAAAACAACAAAGCTATTTAGTCAATACAGACTTCTTTTAAAATATCTATGCTATCTAAAGCCTTACCTGTACCCATAACCACTGTAGATAAAGGATCTTCTACCACAGTAATGGGCAAAGAAGTTTCTTCGCGCAGCAGCTGATCAAGACCGCGCAATAAAGCACCGCCACCGGTAAGCACAATGCCTCTATCAACAATATCAGCAGCAAGTTCTGGGGGGGTTTGCTCTAGCGCCATGCGCACAGCTTGCACAATGCCCTCTACCTGTTCGGCAATGGCTTTGCGCACTTCTTCTGAAGTAATAATAATATTTTGTGGAATACCGGTCACAAGGTCACGGCCTTTCACTTCTATTTGTTGCTCAGGATCCATAGGATAGGCAGAAGCAATTTTTACTTTAATTTCTTCGGCAGAAGATTCACCAATGAGCATGCTGTATTTACGACGCACATGGGTCATAATGGATTCATCCATCTTGTCACCGCCCACGCGCACTGAGCGTGAATATACTATGCCAGAAAGAGAAATGATGGCTACCTCTGTGGTGCCGCCGCCAATATCTACCACCATGTTGGAGGTAGGCTCTTGAATGGGTAAATTGGCGCCAATGGCTGCTGCCATGGGTTCTTCGATAAGATACACTTCACGCGCACCAGCAGATTGTGCCGACTCTTTAACGGCGCGCTTTTCTACCTGAGTAATACCTGTAGGTACACACACAATAATGCGTGGACGCACCAAATGACGAGAATTATGCACCTTACTGATAAAGTGACGCAGCATGGCCTCTGTCACTTCAAAGTCAGCAATAACGCCATCTTTCATGGGACGAATGGCAGAAATATTGCCCGGGGTACGCCCAAGCATTCTCTTGGCATCATGCCCCACAGCCAACACCACATTATTACCGCGACCGTCTTGCTTTACTGCCACCACCGAGGGTTCACGTAACACAATACCTTGTCCTTTTACATAAACACAGGTATTGGCAGTGCCAAGGTCGATGGCTAAATCATTAGAAAAAAAACCTAGCAAAGAATCTACAAATTTCGCCATGAATTCAACTCACCTTATATTTTTATCACAAACCACGAGGGCGTATTTAATACTTCAAAGAGTGCCTACTGTTTGCCAAAATGCGCTTAAAGTCAATTACTATCTTGAAAGT
>CAYJND010000125.1:0-5577 GCA_964371565.1 uncultured Desulfovibrionaceae bacterium | reverse complement strand
CTACCTCTCAAAGGTAGGGTGTTGCCGCAATGAAAGTTTTTTGGAAAGGGGGGGCTGGGGGAAAACCTTTTGTTCACAAAAGGTTTTCCCCCAGTGTACTTTATTAGCGAGGAACGAGCTTTATACAAATCGAGAGCAATGCATACTACCAAGCGCCATTTAGGTATCTAAAAAAAAGCCCTGCATGGCATTCACCATGCAGGGCTTTATTGCATAGCTAGTGTTGCAAATTATACATTTTTCATGGCTCTTTGCAGCTCTTGAGCTTGCTCTGCCAGTTCGCGGATGGCATCAGCAGAGTGTTCAATGGCCTCGGCATTTTTATTTATCACTTCATTGATATCGCTCATGGATTGAGAAATCTCTTCAGAAACAGTGGTTTGCTCTGTGGAGGCATTGGCAATTTGATGTATCATGGCGGTGTTTAAACCCGTAACATGCACAATTTCTTGCAAAGAAGACTCAGAAAGCTGAGCAAATTCTGCTGTCTTGTCAATTTGGGAAACAACGCGTTGCACCTCTTCTTGGTTAGCGGCGCTAGATGCCTGAATAGAGCGCACGCTTTGCCCAACTTCTTGGGTGGCGCTCATGGTTTTTTCTGCGAGCTTGCGCACTTCGTCAGCTACCACAGCAAAACCGCGACCTGCTTCGCCAGCGCGGGCGGCCTCAATGGCGGCGTTTAGTGCTAGCAAGTTGGTTTGGTCGGCAATATCATTAATAACATTGATAATGCTACCAATGCCTTCAGACAGGCTGTCGAGTTTTTCCATATTGCCTTTTAAGTTGGTGGCAGAGCCGCTTAAAAGTTCCATAGATTCAGACATTTTAGTCATAACATGAATGCCCTCTTGGGCTTTATCAAGTACCACATTGCTTTGCTCTGCAGTATTTAAGGCATTAGATGCCACCTCTTGTACTGAGGCATTCATTTGCGTCATGGCAGCGCTGGTGCTTTCAATGCGAGTGCGCTGGAAGTGCGAACCTTGCACTATGGATTCGGTTTGTGAAGACAGTTCGTCAGCCGCAGAGGCTACGCGTGTAGCTACTTCTGTTGCTTGCACAGACATAGCTTTAATGGCATCGCTTTGTTCTTGTACCTTGGTGATGTCTGCTAAATATTCTACAAAGCCCACAGGTTTGTTATTTAAGTCATAGAGAGGGCTTGCTTGCACATCGAGGAAAAGCTTTTCATTATTGGGCAAACAAGGAGCAATGGCGTGGATATCTTGTTCTTTTTTAAAGGCATTGATGCCAAGGCAATGCTCATTGCCACACGCAGGCGATTTGAAATGATTGCCGCAGTTGTCACCTAAAGGATCACTGCATTTGATCATTTCTTTACCTTTTGCATTCATATACAAAACGGTGTTATCCGGTAAAGCTGTAAAAAGTCCCACAGGCATGCGCTCAAGTAAACGCATGTAAGAGCACGACAAGGTATTCACATTTTGCGCTAGTTCTTTTAAATCGCCCTCAAAGTGCGTGGCATCAATGGTATTAGCAAAATAGCCACTAGAAATCTTGTTGGCGGCAGAATACAGCTCTTCTTTGAGTCGTAGCAATGTAACAGCAATTTCTTGAATACCGTTAAGTACAAGACCAATCTCGCCTTTTTCGTTAAGGGTAACCTTAGTGTTAAGTTTACCTTGGGCAATGCTTTGGGCATAGCTTGCAAGCTTGTTTAAGGTAGAAGATAGTCTTGAAACAATGATCACGGTAATAATAATACTTACAGCAATGGCTGCTAAGACTAAAAAGAGAATTTGGCGTCCAGAGGAATCCACAGCATTGGAAACATTTTTTAGTTCGCTTTGTGCGCCTTGGGCGGCTTTATTACTTAAAGGGGTAAGAACTGTGATAATGGTATTGCGTGCTTTATTAAGGTCATTGACTTCGCCAAGTAAGATAGTACAGTCTTTATCAATGCGTTCACTTAATGCTATAAAGGTATCGCGTGTGGTCTTTAAAGTCGCAAAGGGTTGTGGTGCTAAAAGGGTTTCGGCTTCAAAGGCCAACAACTCTTCTATATATTGTAAAAAGTTTTTCTTACTGGTAAGGCTGGCAGTGTATGCATCCTTGCCTAAAATAAGAGAGAAAAGTTTAATCATATCTTGGTAGTGAATGATTTCCTTTTGGGCATTGGTTATTTTTTCTTGCATGGCTGTATTGCTGGTGCGTTGAATTTCTGCACTTACTAAAGAAAGAGCCTGCATAAGTTTTTCTTCTGCGTGTAACAGATCTTTATCAATAGTACTTTGTAAGGATGATACGTGAACAAAGTATGTGTCTAATGAGTTGCTTAATTCTTCTAGAGGTGTGATTAACTGACGGACACTTTGCGTATCTTCTGGGTGCACAAGTTGCAAAAGTTTTTTATTGTCTGCTAAAGCGCTTAAGGCAGATGTCTTTACTTTTTCGCTATCTTCTGGAGAGCGAGTAAGGCTAAATTGCCCTAAGTAATAGGCAATTTTGTAAAGGTCAATTTCTGTTTTGTAGGTGAGTGAATCAATTTGGTCATAGACTACAAAGTCTGTAATGTTTTTACTTGTTTCGCGTGAGCTTGAATAGCTGAGTATGCCAACAATCATAATGGTGAGGGTTAAGAGTAAAAAACCTAAAATAATTTGGATTTTACTTGTCATGGCTGCCTCCAACGAATAAAGGTGAAAACTTTTTATGTGTGCTAGATACACTTATATCTACAAGGGTAAGATAGAAAGAAGTTCTATACGCGTAGCTAAAATGACTTTTTTATGGGAAAGTGTCAAATGAAAATCATTTTTTAGTACTATATGTTTAAAGAACAAATACTAGAGTATGGGTGAATTATGACAGAAAGAGAAAAAATGCTAGCAGGCGAATTGTATGATTGCGGCGACGCTGCGCTGTTGCGTCAATGGCATAAAGCTAAAAACCTTACCCGTGATTATAATCAATTAGATTCTGAAGATCTGCAAGCTAAGAATGTCCTCTTGCAAGAACTCTTGGGCGGCAAAGGGAAGAATCTATGGATTACAACGCCCTTTTTTGTAGACTATGGCAATAATATTTATTTTGGCAATAATTGCGAAGTAAATATGAATTGCGTATTTCTTGATTGCAATACCATTACCATAGGGGATAATGCGCTTATAGCGCCAGGGGTGCATATATATACTGTGTATCACCCTAAAAATGCCGCAGATAGATTTGGCGAACCTAAGGCAGATGGCAGCTTTGCCTTTTGTAAAAATATAGCAAAGCCAGTGAACATAGGGCACAATGTATGGATTGGCGGCGGGGCTATCATTATGCCTGGAGTAACTATTGGAGATAATGTAGTTATTGGCGCAGGTAGTGTGGTAACAAAAGATATTCCCAGCAATGTGGTGGCCTTTGGTAACCCATGCAGAGTGCAGCAAGATAATACGTAATATAAGGTTAGGGAATGAGTATGCTACAAAAGGCTTTAGAAGAAGTAATTTTTTCGCATTTTATGACATTTCCCTTGAATGCGGTTGCGGCAGAAAGGGCTTTAGATCAAGCTTGTGTAGGCATTAAACTTTTTGATGCTCCCTTAATAGCTTATGGAGACCCAAGAGATGCACTTTTTTCTTCATTAAAAGATCATGTCATTGGTGAGCATTTTATATTGCCTGCCCAGTGGTGCCCTAAGGCCAAGACGGTTATTTCTATTTTTGTGCCCCATACGCAAGAAGTTGTGAATTCTAATGCCACAGATAGAGACTACCCCTCAAAGCTTTGGCTGCATGGGCGTTATGAGGGGCAACAATGTCTTGAGGCTTTAGCTAAAAAGATAGAAAAATTTTTGCAAAATAGTGGTTTTGAGACTATATGTCCTTGTCTCTCAAAAGATTTTAAGGCGATTACCGAAGGCGCAGGCAAGGGCGCGGGCGAGGGACTTTCTTTTACTAGCAATTGGTCAGAAAGGCATGTGGCTTTTGTGTGTGGCCTAGGGACCTTTGGCCTTAGTAAGGGCATTATTACGCAAAAAGGCATGGCAGGCAGGCTTATTTCTCTTGTAACCGCCGCGAATTTTGTAAAAACTATTAGGCCGTATACCGATATTTATGAATACTGCTCATGCTGCGGTGCTTGTATTAAGCGCTGCCCGGTGCAGGCTATTTCTTTAGAAAAAGGTAAAGAACATATACCTTGCTCAAGGTTTATTGATGCGATTTTAGCTAAAGAGGCGCCGCGTTATGCCTGTGGTAAGTGCCAAAATAAAGTGCCGTGCTCAAGGGAAATTCCTAAAAAAATTATTTAGGGTAGTATAAAATCATGCTCAGCGCCGCATCTTCTTGCCCTATATTTGTGTAGGTGTGCGCCACATCGGCTAAAAAGCGAATGGAATCCCCAGTGTTGAGCTGATACATTTTATCTTGTACGTGCACGCTTATGCTGCCGGAAAAAACCGTAATATATTCTTCTGTGCCTGTTAAATGCGCCTTGGCTTCAAGGTGTCCTCCTACCAAAATGGCAATGCGATACACTTCAAAAGCATGCTGCTCGTCAAAGCAAAATACAGGAAAATTTAGATACTTTCCCTCATCGGCGCTGAGGGGCTCTATGGCATCGGCGCGCACCACTGTGGTTATTTCGCTTTTTTGCTCCACTAAGGAAGTAAAGGCCACCTTATAGCCATTGGCAATTTTCCACAGCACAGAAACCGTAGGGTTAGCATCGCCTTTTTCTATTTGTGCCAGCATACTGCGCGAAACTCCGGTGAGTTGCGCTGCCATATCAAGGGTGATTTTTTTTTGTTCGCGTATGCTTTTAATATTTTGGGCAACAGCTGTATTAATATTCATATTTTTCCTTGCGGTGCTCTTGACAGTATTTTGGACTATTAGTACATTATGTTAATATAGTGTACTGATAGTCCATTGAATCATAAGAGTCCTTAGGAGGCAATACAAATGTTTAGTTGGTTAAGTTTTTTAACGTACGCATCGGTGACGGCTATTACCCCTGGCCCCAATAATATTATGTCCATGTCTAATGCGGGGCGTATGGGCTTTTATAGGTCTTTACCTTTTAATTTAGGTATATGGTGCGCTTTTTCTGTGGTGATGGTGCTGTGCACAGTGTTTTGTAATGTGCTTTCTACGCTTATTCCTAAAATCGAATTACCCATGTTGATAATAGGGGCATCCTATATATTGTATCTAGCGTATATGACATGGAAAAGTGATGGTACTATTCAAGAAAAAAAGGGCAATGCCACCTTTATGACAGGCTTTCTTTTGCAATTTATCAATCCTAAAATATATGTATACGGCATTGTGTCTATGCAGGTGTATATATTGCCTTTTTATAAAGATGAGCCTTTGTGGCTACTGGCATTTGCCTTGCTTTTAGCCTTTATAGGTTTTGCCTGTACTTTGCTTTGGTCTGGCTTTGGATCCCTGTTTACTAAGCTTTTTTCACAGCATGCTAAGGTAACTAATGCCATTATGTCTTTGCTCCTAGTGTATTGCGCGCTTAGCTTCTTTTTATAAAAGCAAAAAGCCCCGGCTTGCGGGGCTTTCAGATTGCTGACAAAGTCTACTGGTGGGAAACCTTTTTTGAAAAAAA